>JBIPLY010000083.1:0-12316 GCA_044369385.1 Acetobacteraceae bacterium
GGCTGGGCACAGAAGATCTTCCAGGGCGCGCAGACCAAGCATGCCGAGGAGTTCACCAAGCGTGGGTTGAAGTTCAACCCGTAATCAAGGAAGCGCGTTCTTTTTTGAAAAAAAGAACCAAAAAACTTCTTCCCCTGGCACCCACCTCCCCCGGGAGCGACGGATGCAAACGGATAAAGTTTTTTTGCTTCTTTTTGTTCACAAAAAGAAGATTCTTGCTTGCTGTTAGGAGCCTCGCCGATGTCCGACTTCGTCCGCGCCTGGCACGAGAACGCCGCCCGCCTCGCGGCCACCTACCACGCGTCGCAGGAGCATGATGCCTGCGGCGTGGGCCTGGTGGCGGCGCTGGACGGGCGGGCCAGGCGCGACGTGGTCCAGGCCGGGATCGACGCGCTGAAGGCGGTCTGGCACCGCGGCGCCGTGGATGCCGATGGCAAGACGGGCGACGGGGCCGGCATCCATGTCGAGATCCCGCAGGATTTCTTCGCGGACGCCGTGCGCCGCGGCGGCGACCGGCTGCGCCCCGGCCCGATCGCGGTCGGCCAGGTGTTCCTGCCGAAGACCGACCTGGGCGCGCAGGAGCGCTGCCGCCAGATCGTGGAATCCGAGATCATCGCCTTCGGCTACGGCATCTATGGCTGGCGCCAGGTGCCGATCGTCTCCGAGGTGATCGGCGACAAGGCCAATGCCACCCGGCCGGAGATCGAGCAGATCATGATCTGGTCGCCCCGCTTCGCGGCATCCGGCGGCGGGGCGGCGGAGATCGCCGCGTTCGAGCGCGACCTGTATGTCATCCGCCGCCGCATCGAGAAGCAGGCGATCGCGGCCCAGATCCCGGAGCTGTATTTCTGCTCCCTGTCCTGCCGCTCGGTGATCTACAAGGGCATGTTCCTGGCCGAGGCGCTGTCGGAATTCTATCCCGACCTGCAGGACGCGCGCTTCGTCTCGCGCTTTGCCATCTACCACCAGCGCTACAGCACCAACACCTTCCCCACCTGGCGGCTGGCGCAGCCGTTCCGGGCGCTGGCCCACAACGGCGAGATCAACACGCTGTCGGGCAACGTCAACTGGATGAAAAGCCACGAGACACGGCTGTCCGCCCCGCCGCTCGATGCCTTCATGGACGACATCAAGCCGGTGATCCAGTCCGGCGGTTCGGACACCGCCACGCTGGACAACGTGTTCGAGGTGCTGCTGCGCGCCGGGCGCGATGCGCCGATGGCCAAGGCGCTGATGATCCCGGCCAGCATCAACAACGACGCCACCATGAAGCAGGCGTACAAGGACATGTTCCTGTACTGCAACAGCGTCATGGAGCCGTGGGACGGGCCGGCGGCGCTGGCGGCCACGGATGGCCGCTGGGTGATCGCGGGGCTGGACCGCAACGGGTTGCGCCCGCTGCGCTACACCATCGCGCGCAACGCCCTGCTGATCGTTGGCAGCGAGGCCGGGATGGTGAAGCTCGACGAATCCGAGATCGTCGAGAAGGGCCGCGTCGGCCCCGGCCAGACCATCGGCGTCGACCTGGACAGCGCCACCTTCTACGGCGACGAGGCGATGAAGGACATGCTGGCCGATCGCCAGCCCTTCGGCGAATGGGCCAAGCGCATCCGCCAGATCGACCACATCGTGAAGACCGATGCGCCGGAGCCGGTGCTGTTCGACCGCGACGCGCTGCGCCGCCGGCAGTTGGCGGTGGGCACCAGCCTCGAAGACCTGGAGATGATCCTGCATCCGATGGTGGAGGATGCGCAGGAGGCCGTCGGCTCCATGGGCGACGACACGCCGATCGCGGTGCTGTCGGAGACCTATCGCGGCCTGCACCACTATTTCCGCCAGGGCTTCTCCCAGGTCACCAACCCGCCGATCGACAGCCTGCGCGAGACGCGGGTGATGACGCTGAAGACGCGGCTGGGCAATCTGGGCAACGTGATGGACGAGGACAGCAGCCAGTTCGACCTGCTGCAACTCGAATCCCCCGTGCTGTCCACCGCCGAATTCGCCGCCATGCGCGAAACCATGGGCCGCAGCGCCTGCGTGGTGGACTGCACCTTCCCCGTGGCGGACGGTGAATCCGGCCTGCGCGCGGCATTGGAGCGAATCCGCCGCGAGGCCGAGGAAGGGGTGCGCGCCGGCTGCACCCATGTCATCCTGACCGACGAGGCGATGGGCGCGGATCGCGCGGGCATCCCGATGATCCTGGCCACCGGCGGGGTGCATACCCACCTGGTGCGCTCCAGCCTGCGCACCTTCACCAGCCTGAACGTGCGTGCGGCGGAGTGCCTGGATGTCCATACCTTCGCCGTGCTGATCGGCGTGGGTGCGACCACGATCAACGCCTATCTGGCGCAGGAGGGCATCGCGGATCGCCAGCGGCGCGGCCTGTTCGGCGCGGTCTCGCTGAAGGAGGCGGTGCAGCGCTTCAAGAAGGCGGTGGACAAGGGCCTGCTGAAGATCATGTCCAAGATGGGCATCTCGGTGATCTCGTCCTATCGCGGCGGCTACAACTTCGAGGCGATCGGCCTGTCGCGCCAACTGGTCGGGGAGTTCTTCCCCGGCATGCAGAGCCGCATCTCCGGCATCGGCCTGTCCGGCATCGCGCGCAAGATCCTGGCGCTGCACGACGCGGCCTGGTCGGCGGAGACCGCCACGCTGCCGATCGGCGGGCTCTACAAGCTGCGCCAGCGCGGCGAGACGCACGCCTTCGACGGCGGGCTGATCCACATGCTGCAGGAAGCCGTCGCCACCGACAGCTTTTCCATCTATCGCCGCTATGCCGAGGCCGTCCGCCGCATGCCCCCCGTCGCCCTGCGCGACCTGCTCGATTTCCGCCCGCAGACCCAGAAGCCGATCCCGGTCGACGAGGTGGAGAGCATCACCGAAATCCGCAAGCGCCTGCTGGCGCCCGGCATCTCGCTCGGCGCGCTCAGCCCGGAGGCGCATGAAACCCTGTCGATCGCGATGAACCGCATCGGCGCGCGCAGCGACAGCGGCGAAGGCGGCGAGGACCCGGCCCGCGCCCGCCCGCGCCCGAACGGCGACAACGCCAATTCCGCCATCAAGCAGATCGCCTCGGGCCGCTTCGGCGTCACGGCGGAGTATCTCAACAACTGCCGCGAGATCGAGATCAAGGTGGCCCAGGGCGCCAAGCCCGGCGAGGGCGGCCAGCTTCCCGGCTTCAAGGTCACCGCCTTGATCGCCAAGCTCCGGCACTCCACGCCGGGCGTGATGCTGATCTCGCCGCCGCCGCACCACGACATCTACTCGATCGAGGACCTCGCCCAGCTCATCTACGACCTCAAGCAGATCAACCCGGACGCCAGCGTCTGCGTGAAGCTGGTCGCCCGCTCCGGCATCGGCACCATCGCGGCGGGCGTGGCCAAGGCGAAGGCCGATGCCATCCTGATCAGCGGCCATTCCGGCGGCACCGGCGCCTCGCCCCAGACCAGCGTGAAATATGCCGGCCTGCCCTGGGAGATGGGGCTGTCCGAGGCGCACCAGGTGCTGATGCTCAACCGCCTGCGCCACACCGTGAAGCTGCGCACCGATGGCGGCATCAAGACCGGGCGCGATGTGGTGATCGCCGCCATGCTGGGCGCCGAGGAATTTGGCATCGGCACCGCCAGCCTGGTTGCCATGGGCTGCATCATGGTGCGCCAGTGCCACTCCAACACCTGCCCCGTCGGCGTGTGCAGCCAGGACGAAAAACTCCGGGAAAAATTCGAGGGCACGCCGGAGAAGGTGATCAACCTGTTCAGCTTCATCGCCGACGACGTGCGCCACATCCTGGCCGGCCTCGGCGTGCGCAGCCTGGCCGAGGTGATCGGGCGCACCGACATGCTGCACCAGGTCAGCCGCGGCAGCGAGATGCTGGACGACCTCGACCTGAACCCGCTGCTGGTCCAGGCCGATCCCGGCCCGCATGCGCGCTACTGCACGCAGCCCGGCCGCAACGAGGTGCCGGAGACGCTGGACGCGCAGATGATCGCCGATGCCGGCGCCTTCTTCGCCCACGGCGAAAAAATGCAGCTGGAATACAACATCCGCAACACCCACCGCGCCATCGGCACCAAGTTCAGCCACCGCATCGTGCGCCGCTTCGGCATGACCGGCCTGGCGCCGAACCACGCCACCGTCCGGCTGCGCGGCTCCGCCGGCCAGTCGCTCGGCGCCTTCGCGGTCCAGGGGCTGAAGCTGGAAGTGTTCGGCGACGCCAACGACTATGTCGGCAAGGGCCTGTCGGGTGCGACCATCGTCGTCCGCCCCGCCCCGTCCTCCACCCTGCACAGCCAGCTCAACACCATCATCGGCAACACCGTGCTCTATGGCGCCACCGCAGGCAGCCTCTACGCCGCCGGCCAGGCGGGCGAGCGCTTCGCCGTGCGCAACTCGGGGGCGACGGCGGTGGTCGAGGGCATCGGCTCCAACGGCTGCGAGTACATGACGGGCGGCACGGTCGCCATCCTCGGCCCGGTCGGCGACAATTTCGGCGCCGGCTTCACCGGCGGCATGGCCTTCGTCTATGACCCCGAGGACCTGTTCCGCCTGCGCGTGAACCCCGAAACCCTCACCTGGCAGCGCATCGCCACCGCGCATTGGGCGGAGGTGCTGCGCACCCTGCTGGCCACCCATGCCAGCGAGACCACCAGCCGCCACGCCACCCGCCTGCTGCATGACTGGGAGCGCACCGTGAAGCAGGTCTGGCAGGTCGTGCCGCGCGACTACATCCGCTACCTCGCCCACCCCCTGGAGCAGCCCGCGCAGTCCCTTACCGCTTGACCACCGGTTTGAACCGGCGGCGGTTCTGTCCTATCACCGGTCCAGACCGCCCCGGAGCCGCCCCCGCCCATGAAGGCCGTGTGCCACCTTCTGCTCCTGCTGCTGTCGTTGGCGCTCATGCCGGGCGCCGCGGCGCAGGAGCGCAAGGTCGCCCTGGTCATCGGCAACGGCGCCTACCAGCACGCCGATCCGCTCGCCAACCCCACCAACGACGCAACCGCCGTGGCCGGCGCGCTGCGCGCATTGGGCTTCGAGGTCACCGTGGAGCGCGACATGGCGGGGATGGCGATGCGCCGCGCCCTGGTCGCCTTCGGCCGCACCGCGCGCAACGCCGATGTCGCGCTGTTCTTCTTCGCCGGCCACGGGCTGCAGATGGGCACCCGCGACCGCGCCGAGAACTATCTGGTCCCGGTCGATGCCGCGCTGTCGGACGTTCACATGGTCGAGGACGAGGCCATCTCGCTGACCCGGGTGCTGGACCTGATGGCCGATGCCCGCGCCCGCATCGTCATCCTGGATGCCTGCCGCGACAATCCGCTGGTGCGCAGCATGGCCGGCCGGGCCGCGTCGCGCAGCGTCGCCGGCGGGCTCGCCGCCCCGGCCAGCGCGGCGCAGGGCACGCTGATCGCCTATGCCACCGCCCCCGGCTCGGTCGCCGCGGACGGGCGCGGCGCCAATTCGCCGTTCACCGCCTCGCTGATCCAGCACCTTCCGACCCCCGGCGCGGAGCTGCGCACGGTGTTCACCCGCGTGCGCGCCGATGTCTCGCGCGCCACCGGCGGCGCCCAGATCCCCTGGAGCAATGACGGGCTGCTGAGCGAGGTCTTCCTGGCCGGTGCCGCCGCGGCCCCGCCGGCGCCCGCACCCGTGCCAGCGCCCGCTGCTGTCGCCCCCGCCCCGCCCGCCGCCGCCCCGCCCGCCTCCCCGGGCATGGCCACCCAGGTCTCGCCCGAGATGTTCGAGCTGACCTTCTGGCAAAGCCTCCAGTCCGCGCCGTCGGAGGCCGGCTACGACGAATACCTGCGCCGCTTCCCCAATGGCACTTTCGCCGGCCTGGCCCGCATCCGCCTGACCGAGCTGCGCGCGGCGGCCAGCCAGGACCAGGCCCGCCGCGGCACCGAGACCGCCGAGCGCACCCGCCTCGCCCGCGAGGAGGAAGAGCGCCGCCAGCGCGAGGCCCAGGCCCGCCGCGAGGCGGAAGACCGCCAGCGCTGGGCCGCCGAACGCGCCGGCGACGAAGCCACCGAGCGCGCCATGGCCCTGCGCCCGCAGGACTGGATCGAGGCCCAGCGCCTGCTGGCCGCCCTCGGCCGCGGCTCCGGCACCCCCGATGGCGTCCCCGGCCCGCGCACCCGCGCCGCGATCGAGGCGTTCCAGACCGGGCTGCGCGTGCCCGCCACCGGCTTCCTCTCCGCCGCCCTGCTGGCCGAGCTGCGCCAGGCCGGCGGCCCCGCCCTGGCCCGCCAGGAGGAGGAAGCCCGCCGTGCGCGCGAGGCCGACCCGCGCATCCGCATCGAGCGCGCCTTCGACACCGGCGACCTCACCGCCCTGGCGGGTTGCTGGCGCCGCAACAACACCGGCGACCCGGCGGGTTTCCGTGAATTCTGCCTGTCCGGCCCGCGCCAGGTGCAGTTCTCGCTCGACCTGCGCTGGAACAGCGGCACCATGAACCGCTGCCTGCCCTGGCCCGGCGCGCGCCTGGCCAATGCCGCGCAGGGCGAGCTGACCTTCGACCTGCCGCAGACCAGCGGCACGGCCTGCGCGACCGACAAGGGCCGCACCGATTTCGGCCGCGAAACCTATGCCTGCCGCCGCAACGGCGACCGGCTGGACCAGATGACCTGCGTGCGCACCGGCTACAAGTTCGGCGCGGCCGACATCGCCTTCACCAACAGCGACCTGGTCTTCACCCGCATCGGCGCCGCGCCTGCCCCCGCCGCCCCCGCGCTCACCCTGGCCGACGATCACCTCGGCTCACCGGCCACGACCTCGCGCATCGCCGTGGGCGGCACCGCCCAGGGCCGCATCGAGACCGCTGCCGACAAGGACTGGTTCCGCATCGAGCTGGTGCGCGGCACCCGCTATCGCTTCGACGTCTTCGGCCGCGGCCTGCCGGACCCGCTGCTGCGCCTGCATGACGCCAACGGCCGCCAGCTCGCCTCCGACGACGACGGCGGCGACGGCCTCAACCCCCGGCTGGGCTACACCGCGCCGTTCGGCGGCACCTTCTTCCTCGGCGTCGAATCCGCCGACGGCAAGACCGGCGCCTATACGCTGACCGCGCGCGAGGAATGATCGCCCGCGAGGACTGATCGCCCCCGAGGACTGATCGCCCCCGAGGACTGACACCCTTGGCCGGCCCGGGGCAACCCAGCCCCGCCCGGCCCCGTCTGGCCCTCTCCCGCCGCCCGCGCCAGGATGCGCCATGTCCCCCCGCCTGACCTCCTTCCTCCCGGTGCTCCTCGGCATCGCCAGTGCCCAGGTGGCGCAGGGCATCCTCGGGCCGCTGATCCCGCTGCTGCTGGTCGAGCAGCACGTCGCCACGTCCTCCATCGGCCTGGTTGCCTCGGCCCATTCGGCGGGCTTCCTGCTCGGCTCGATCGTGTGCCAGCGCATCATCCCGCGCCTGGGCCACGGCCGCGCCTTTGTCGTCTTCGCCGTGCTGGCGGCCGATGCGATCCTGCTGATGGCGTTGTGGCAATCGCCGCTGGCCTGGGCGATCCTGCGCGCCACCCAGGGTGCCGCCTATGCCGGGCTGTGCATCGTCGCCGAAAGCTGGCTGAACGCGCGCGCGGACAACGCCAGCCGCGGGCGGGTCTTCGCACTCTACATGATCGCCTCCTGGGGCGGCGGCATCGCCGGGCCGGTGATCCTGTCGGTGGTGCCGCCCTCGGCCCTGCTCGTGGTCGGCGCCGGCATGGCCTATGCCACCGCGCTGCTGCCGGTGGCCCTGGCGCAGCCGGTCAATCCGCCGTCCAACAGCCATGCCCGCATGGGGCTGTGGGCGCTGGCCCGGCTCTCGCCGGTGGGGCTGGCCTGCGGCCTGTCCTCGGGCCTGGCCAACTCCACCTTCCACGCGCTGTTCCCGGTCTATCTGCAGAACCTCGGCCACAGCGCGGCGGCCGTCGGCCTGTTTGCCACGGCGGTCAACCTGGCCGGCATGCTGGTGCAGATGCCCGCCGGCATGCTGTCCGACCGCTTCGGCCGCCGCCCGATCGCGCTGGTCGCCCTCATTGGCCCCGGCGTGGCGGCCATCGGCTTCCTCCTTGCCGGCGCCGCGCCGTTCGGCGTGCTGCTGGTGCTGGGCGTGCTGCTGTCCGGGCTGGCCGCCCCGCTCTATGGCCTGGGCGCCGGCCTGGCCAACGATCGGCTCGACAGCGGCGATGCGGTGGCCGCCGCCGGCGCCATGCTGATCGCCTGGTCGGTCGGCGCCACGATCGGCCCGGCACTGGCCGGCCTGGTGATGGAACACGCCGGACCGCGCGGGCTGTTCCTGTATCTCGCGCCGATCTTCGCAGCCATGGCGCTTTTCACCATCTGGCGCATGATGGCGCGCGCCGAACCGCCGCGCGACCGCCGCACCGCCTTCGTGCCTGCCGCCACCCCGCCGCAACGCCTGCACCCCGCCCGCCCTTCCGCCGAGGACCCGCCCGCATGACCCTGCCCCTCGCCCGCTTCAAGGTGCTCGACCTCACCCGCGTCCGCGCCGGCCCCACCTGTGTGCGCCAGCTTGCCGACTGGGGGGCCGACGTGATCAAGATCGAAGCGCCGGAGGGGGATGCCGGCCTGGGCGGCGCCCGCCACGGCCCGGATTTCTGGAACCTGCACCGCAACAAGCGCAGCCTGACGCTCGATCTCAAATCCGCCGAGGGCCTGGAGATCTTCTACCGCCTCGCCGACCAGTCCGACGTCGTCGTCGAGAACTACCGCCCCGATGTGAAGGACCGCCTGAAGATCGATTACGCCACGCTGGCGGCCCGCAACCCCCGCCTGGTCTATGCCTCGATCTCCGGCTTCGGGCAGGACGGGCCGTATCGCGACCGGCCGGGCTTCGACCAGATCGCCCAGGGCATGGGCGGGCTGATGTCCATCACCGGCCTGCCCGGCCAGGGCCCGGTGCGCGTCGGCATCCCGGTCGCCGACCTCACCGCCGGCATCTTCGCCGCCCAGGGCATCCTGATCGCGCTGCTCGATCGCGAAGCCTCCGGCCTCGGCCAGTGGGTGCAGTCCTCGCTGCTTGGCGCGCAGATCGCCATGCTGGATTTCCAGGCCGCGCGCTGGACCGTGGCGGGCGAAATCCCCGAGCAGGCCGGCAATGACCACCCCACCTCGATCCCGACCGGCGTCTTCGCCACCGCGGACGGCCACATCAACATCGCCGCCGCCGGCAACGACATCTACCGCCGGCTGTGCCGCGCCATCGGCCGCGACGACCTGGTGGCCCATCCGGATTTCGCCACCGACGCCAACCGATCGAAGAACCGCGCCGCGCTGAACGCCGAGATCGAAACCGTCACCCGGGGCAAGACCTCCGCCGACTGGATCGCCTCGCTGAACGCCGCCAGCGTCCCCTGCGGCCCGATCAACCGCATGGACCAGGTCTTCGCCGACCCGCAGGTGCAGCACCTCGGCATGTCCCACCCCGCCCAGCACCCGACGCGAGGGGAGGTCGGCGTCGTCGCCCAGCCCATCAGCATGTCACGCTCGAACTGGGCGCTGCGCAACACCACGCCGGAACAGGGCGAACACACCGACGAGATCCTGGCCGCCCTCGGTTACGACGCGGCGGCGATCGCGGGGCTGCGGGCGCGCAAGGCGGTCTGATCTACGCCGGTGCTGGCCGAGGTTGCGCCTCGCTACCGGTTGCGCGCCGCAACCTCGGCCAGCACCGGCAGCAGGTAGTCCGCGAAGCGCGCCGGGTTCTCCGCGAACGGGAAATGGCCGATCCCGTGCATCGGCACGAAGCGGGCGCCGGGGATCTTCGCCGCCGTCGCCGCGGACATCTCCATGGTGCAGGAATAGTCGTACTCGCCGGTCAGCATGAACAGCGGGCACTTCGCCGTGTCGATCCGCCCCACCCGCTCGCGTGCGTCCCACTCGCCGGAGTAGAAATGGATGTCGCCGCGGAACACGCCCGGCCCGCCCTGGGCATAGTGCCACAGCACCTCGGCGGCGCATTCGGCCGGCGATTGCGGCGCCATCAGCCCGTGGATCCATTCCGGCACGAACAGCGCCTGGTTCACCTGCGGATGGAACGACCACGGCGTCTGCCGCCCGGCGATGTTGTCGCTGGCCTCGCAGGCGATGATGGCGCGGAACGCCTCCGGATGGCGATATGCCAGCTCCAGGCAGATCTCGCCGGACATGGACGCCCCCAGCACGATCGGGCGCTTCAGCCCGGCGGCCGCCACGAAGCCCATGATCGTCTCCACGTAGCGGTCGGTGGTCATCCGCCAGGCCCCCGGCAGCCCACCGGCTGGCGGCATGCTGCGCCCGTGCCACGGCAGGTCGAACGGCACCAGGCGATGCCCGGCGGTGATGCGCGGGTCGGCCATCAGCCGGTGGAACTGCCGCCCGTCGCTGCCGGCAGTGTGCAGGCACAGCACGTCCTGTCCGGTGCCGGCGATCTCATGGAAGATGTCGTGCCGCTGCCCGCCGATCGTCACCGGAACGTAGCCGCCCTGCACCGCCGGCACCGGCGTTGCCACCGACGGGCGCAGGCTGTCCGGCACCGGCAGCGCGCGGCCCAGCGCCAGCCACTTGCCCACCTCCAGCACCCGGCGCACCACATGGCAATGCTGCGCGAAGGCCAGCATGTCGCCGGTCAGCGCCACCTCCGGCACGCGGGCCAGCATCGCCAGGATCACATGATGGTGCCGCGGCGGCACCGGGCGGAGGAACTTCTCCCACACATCGCCCGGCGCGGCGAAGACGAAGGCCGGCGGCCCCGCCTCGGCGATCACTCCGTCGGCAAAGCCGAACCGTGCCGCATGTTCGTCGCAGCGGATTTCGAAGCTGGCGGACCACGGCCCGGCGAAGGCCGCCAGCACCCGATCCCCGGCGCAGGCCGCGCGCCAGCGGGCAACGAACCCATCCCAGTGCGCCACCGGCCACATGCCCCGCCTCCGCTGGTGGAGGGTTACCGACGCGCCGGCGCCGGCGGCGGCTGCGCGTCGTCGGTGGCGCGGCGGGCGGAGCCGTCCAGGTTGAACCTCTCCACCGTCAGCCCCACCCGCGCCTGTTCCAGCACCTTGGCCACCGCTTCCTGGATGGTCTTGGCGCGCAGCCCGTCATAGGCTTCCTCGAAGGCCGGCGGCGGGGCGCGGCGGCGGGCCTCCACGCGGATCACGTGCCAGCCGAACTGCGACTTCACCGGCGCATCGGTGACCTGGCCGGGGGCCAGCGCAAAAGCGGCGGTGGCGAATTCCGCCACCATGTCGTTCTGCTTGAAGAAGCCCAGGTCGCCGTCGCCGCTGGCCTTGTCGACGCTGCGGGCGCGGGCGATGGCGGCGAAATCGCCCCCCTTCTTCAGCTCGGCGATCACCGCGCGGCCGGCGGCCTCGTCGGGCAACAGGATGTGGCGGGCATGGACCTCCTCCTCCCCGGGCTTGCCGGCGATCTCGCGGTCGTAGCGGGCGCGCAGCTCGGCCTCGGTGACCAGCGGGCCGACATCGCGGGCCATCAGCGCGTTCTGCAGCGCCTGCTCCTGTGCCCGGGCCATGGCGCGGGCGACCGCCGGGTCCTTTTCCATGCCGCGCCGGCGGGCCAGCTCGACAATGGCGGCGCGGTCGACGAGCTGGTCGAGCAGCAGCGGGAACAGCATCGCCGGCGGCATCGAGCGCATCTCCGCCGGCAGGCCCTGGGCGGCCTCGGACAGGTCCGACAGCCGGATCTCCCCGCCATTGACGCGCGCCACCACCGGATCGGCGGGGGGCGCGGGGGCCTGGGCGCGCAGGGCGGGGGAGAAGGCGAACAGGCCGGCCAGCAGCGCGGCGGGGAACAGCAGGGAGCCGCGCGGCGGCATGGGAACATCCTTGGATGGGGAAGGGCACGATCATGACCGAAGCCGCTTGGCGCGACAAGCAAGGCTGCCGGCACACAAGCGGGGTGGCATTGCAACGCCGGTGTCGTTGACCCCGGCGCGGCCCGGTCCTATCTCAACGCATTGACCCGCAGGGCGCCCGCCCGCGCGGAGTGTTTCGCGTGTCCCGAAAGGGTGTCCATGTTCGCAGCCATTGCCCGTGCCATCTTCGGCTCCGCCAACGACCGTTCGCTGAAGGCGTATCAGCGGCGGGTGCCGCAGATCAATGCGCTTGAGCCGGCGATGCAGGCGCTGGACGATGCGGCCCTGACCGCCAAGACCGTCGAGTTCCGCGCCCGCCTGGCCCAGGGCACGAAGCTGGACGACCTGTTGCCGGAGGCCTTCGCCGTGGTGCGCGAGGCCAGCCGCCGCGTGCTGGGCATGCGCCATTTCGATGTGCAGCTGATCGGCGGCATGGTGCTGCACGACGGCCAGATCGCCGAGATGAAGACCGGC
>JBIPLY010000084.1:0-12290 GCA_044369385.1 Acetobacteraceae bacterium
CACGAGCGGCGACACTCCGGACGTTTGGGGGCAGACGATGCGACTATACGCAACCCAGAGCCGCGCGCGCCACCGCCCCGATCGCCGCCTCGCCCGCATTCGGGTCGCCGATCTCGCAGAACACCGCCAGCACCAGCGGCCCGGCCGGGGTCATGATGAAGCCGACATCGTTCACCACCCCCGGCAGGCTTCCGGTCTTGCTGCCCCAGCGCGGCCGCGCCTCGCCCCCGCTTGAACCCGGGCGTGGCAGGTGGCGGGCGATGCGCCGGTCGTTGGTCTGCTTCTCCAGCATGCCGATCATGGCGGCGCAGGAGGCGGGCGAGGCGGCCTTGTCGGCGAAGATCGCCGCGATCAGCCCGGCGTATTCGTCCGGCACCGCCCAGTTCTCCGTCTCGCCCTCGATGGGCGGCCGGCCGCGCACCTTGCGGCCGAGGACGGAGCCCTGCATGCCGAGGCCCTTCATCAGCGCGTTGGTCTCGGCCATGCCGACGCGGTCGATCAGGATGTTGGTGGTGGAATTGTCGCTGATCGCCATCATCAGGTAGCACAGGTCGCGCACCGTAAAGGTGATGCCGGCATGCAGCTCCTTCACCACCCCGCCGCCAGTGGCGCGATCCTCCTCGCGCAAAACATGGATGTGCTCCAGGCTGTCGCGCCCCGCATCGATGCGGCGGAACAGCTCCACCATCACCGGGATCTTCATCGTGCTGGCGGCCACGAAGCGCCGCGCGCCGTTGTGCGCGAAGCCGCTGCCATCGGGCGCGATCGCGCTGACCCCCAGCGTGCATCCGCAGGCCTCCTCGGCGGCGATGGCGGCGGCCAGTGCTGTCCAATCGGTCATGCGGCGCTCCCGGGTTCGTCGCCCATCAGCACAGCGCCGATGCCCCCGCCCGTCAATCCATGCCCCTCGGTCCGTCCCCGGCGCCGTCGCCGGCCAGCATCCGCGCATAGGAAGCAACCGGCACGACCCCCGCCGCCACCCGCGCCAGCTCCGCATCCAGGGTCACGAACGCATCGGCCTGCAACAGCGTCAGCGCCAGGTACTCCGCCTGCAGCGTGTCCGCCCATCCCAGCCGCGCCGCCACGTCCCAGGCCCGGTCCATCAGCACCCGGTCGCCCAGCAGCCGGACCCCCAGCCCGCGCAGATGCGCCAGCCGCGCCCGCGCCTCGCCCCGCCCGAACGCCCCCGCCCGCACCGCTCCGTACAGCCCCGACAGCACTTGCGAGCGCAGCAGCGTCGGCGCCACCAGCCGCCCCGGCGGTGCCACCCCGGCCCGCTCGGCCAACAGCCGCAGCGCCACGTCCGCCGCGATCACATACCGCATGGCGCCTCCGCCTCGTCCGATCGGTCAGGAGCCGCGCCGCGTGCTCTGAAGCGGCTGGTGCCGCGCGGCGATCGCCACCGGCCACATATGCCCGTCGCGATACGGACAGCCGTTCGAGACGATGCCGTGCACCGGGTCATAGCGTGCCACGATCCAGGTATGCGCGAACCCGGCCGCGCGCAGCTGGTCGAACAACTCCCAGCCGGGATGGATGAACACCAGCGCCCCGCCCTGGGTCACCGGATTGCCGTGGAACACCTCCGGCATCAGGTGCTCGATCCCGCCCGCACCCAGCCGCGCGCGCACCAGGTGACGGTCCAGCGTATGGTAGAACGGCAGGCTGAACAGCATGGTGCCGCCGGGCGCCAGGATGCGCGCATTGTCGCGCAACGCCGCCTGCGCATCCGGAACATGCTCCAGCACGTCGCAGTGGATCACCAGGTCCAGGCTGGCATCGGCATAGGACGAGGCCATGATGTTCTCGTGCCGCACGCTGGTGCCCCGCACCATCCGCGTCTCGCCGCCGCGCACCTCCTCGCCCAGGTATTCCGACCCGACCAGCCCCGGCAGCCGCTGCTGCATGAAGCCGAACATCGGCGTCAGCCGCTCGAACGTGGCACAGCGGGACACATCGTGCCGGCGCGTCACTTCGTCGATCAGCCCCAGCATCAGCCGCATCCGGCCGTTCAGGCCACAGGGGCAGATCATCCCCTCCAGCAGGTTGCGCCATGGCTCGGCCCCGTCGCCGGCGCTCACCCGCATCTCCCGCACCGTGCCACAGGCGCTGCACCAGGCCGGTGCCGTGCGTCGCGCCAACAGGTCCGGCTCCACCAGGGCGCGGGCATGGACCATCACCCGCTCCAGTTCGCCAAACGCCGCGCGCGTATCGCACCAGATGTTCATCGCCCAGCGCCCTCATCCAAGGCGGCATTCGCCGCCGCCATCACCGCATCCGCCAGCACCAGCATCCCCGCCTCGGCCCATTCCGGCGTGATGCTCTCCGCCTCGTTGTGCGACAGCCCGCCATGGCACGGGCAGAACAGCATCACCGCCGGCAGCCTGCGTGCCACATACACCGCATCATGCCCGATCGCCGTCGGCATGTCGCGGAACCGATACCCCCGCGCCGCCGCCGCCGCGCGCAGATGCCCCGCCAGCACCGGATCGAACGGCGTCATCGGCGCATGCCAGAAATCCGCCACCTCGATCGAAACCCCGCGCCGCACCGCGATCTCGGCCGCCCGCGCGCGGAGCTGCGCGCCCATCCAGGACAGGCGCTCCGGATCGCCATGGCGCGTATCGATGCTGAACCACACCCGCCCCGGCGCCACGTTGCGGCTGGATGGCTGAACATCCACCACCCCCACCGTCCCCCGCCCCAGCTCCCCGCCCGGCGCGACCGCCGCCAGCGCGATCTCCTCGACGGCCGCGATCAACGGGGCGGCCGCCATCATCGCATCGCGCCGCCCGGCCATGTCGCTGCCGCCATGCGCGTCCTGCCCGGTCAAGGTGACCTCATACCAGGACTGCGCCAGCGCGTGCGTGACCACGCCCAGGTCCAGCCCGGCATCCTCCAGCAGCTTGCCCTGCTCGATATGCAGCTCGAAATACGCCCCCAGCCCCTGCAACGCGGCCGGATCGGCGGCCCCCTGCCAGCCGATCCGCGCCAGCTCGGCGCCGAATTCCAGCCCGGCGCCGTCGCGCTTGGCCAGCACCTCGGCCTCCGCGAACATCCCCATCGCCGCCCCGCTGCCCATCATCGGCGGCGCGAACCGCGCCCCCTCCTCGTTGGTCCAGTTGACCAGCACCAGCGGCGCCTCGGTCTGCACCCCGGCCTCGTGCAGCGCGCGCATCAGCTCCAGCCCGGCCAGCACGCCCAGGATGCCGTCGAATTTCCCCCCGGTCGGCTGCGTGTCCAGATGGCTGCCGATCGCCACCGCCTTGCGGGCGGGATCACGCCCCGGCCGGGTGAACACCATGTTGCCCACCCGGTCGACCGCCATCGTCATCCCCGCCGCCTCGCACCAGCCTTGGAACAGCGCCCGCCCCTGGGCATCGAGATCGGTCAACGTCTGCCGGTTGCACCCGCCCTTGGCCGTGCCGCCGATCCGCGCCATCGCCATCAGGCTGTCCCACAGCCGCGCCCCGGACAATGGCAGGTTCCCCGCCGCCGCATCGCGCCCCGCCATCGCCGCCTCCCTGCCAACCCGCATTCTCTCTAGGCAGGCTGGCACCCCCGCGCAATCCGCGCCACCATCCGCCCGACCAGAAGGGGAACCGGCCATGACCACCTACGCCACGCTCGCCCAGGGCTTTGCCGAGGGCATCGGCTCGCCGCGCCACCTGCTGGAAACCTGCCTGGCCAACATCGCCGCGCGCGAGCCCACCGTGCGCGCCTTCGCCGCCTTGAACCCGAACGCCCAGGCCGCGGCCGACGCCGCCACCGCCCGCTGGCGCGCCGGCACCCCGCTGTCGCCCATCGACGGCATGCCGATCGCGCTCAAGGACATCATCGAGACCGCCGACATGCCAACCGGCTTCGGCTCCCCGATCTTCGCCGGCACATCCACCGGCCGCGACGCCGCCGCCGCCCATGCCCTGCGCCGCGCCGGGGCGGTCATCGTCGGCAAGGCGGTCACCACCGAGTTCGCGGACATGGTCGCCGGCCCCACCACCAACCCGCACGACCCCGCCCGCACCCCCGGCGGCTCCTCCTCAGGCTCGGCCGCCGCGGTCGCCGCCGGCATGGCCATGGTGGCGATCGGCAGCCAGGTCGGCGGCTCGATCCTGCGCCCGGCCAGCTTCTGCGGCGTGGTCGGGCTGAAGCCCAGCTTCGGCGCCCTGAACCGCGGCGGCATCAGCGACCAGTTCAGCCAGAACTGCCTCGGCACCCTCTCGGCGACCCTCGAAGACGGCTGGGCGGTCTGCCACGCCATCGCCAGCATCGTCGGCGGCGACCCCGGCCACCTGCCCTTCGCCGGCGGCCCCGCGCCCTTGCCGCCGCACAAGCCATCGACCCTGGCCGTGCTGCACACCGCCGGCTGGGCGGTGGCCGACCCCGCCGCCATCGACGCGTTCCAGCGCTTCCTGCGCACGCTGGCCGACCAGGGCGTCCACCTCATCGACCGCACCACCTCCGCCCGCGTCGCCCTGCTGGAAGAGGCCATCGCCGAGGCCGGCCCGATCTCCCAGGCGATCAACAACTGGGAAAAGGCCTGGCCGCTGTCGGAACTGGAATCCCGCCACGGCAGCGCCATCAGCGCCCATCTGCGGGCGGGGATCGCGGCGGGGCGCCGCATGACGGTGGAAGAATACCGCGTGCTGCTGCACCGCCGCGACCTGATGCGCGAGCGTCTGGCATTGCTGGCCGACCAGGTCGACGCCTGCATCACCCTGGGCGCCCCGGGCGTGGCGCCGCTGGGCCTGGCTTCCACCGGCAACTCGATCTTCAACGTGCCCGGCTCCGCCCTGCGCTGCCCGGCGATCTCGCTGCCGCTGCTCTCGATCGGCGGCCTGCCGCTCGGCGTGCAGCTCCTCGGCCAGCCGCACGGCGAGCGCGCCCTCTCGGCCACCGCCGCCTGGTTCGCCGCCCTTCCGCCCCCCGCTGCCTGATCCCCCCCGCTGCCTGATCCCAGGAGAAGCCGCCATGGCCCACGACACCCCGATCGCCGGCTGGGTCGCCCCCGGCTTCGCCGGCGTGGCCGACGCGTTTGCCGCCAACTTCCACCGCGACCAGGACACAAGGGAGATCGGCGCCGCGCTGGCGGTCTATTATCAGGGCAATTGCGTCGCCGATCTCTGGGGCGGCCACACCGATGCTGCGCAAACCCGCCCCTGGGCGCGCGACACGCTGGTCAACATCTGGTCCGCCACCAAGGGGATCACCGCCATCGCCATGGCCATCCTGGTCGACCAGGGAGCGGCGGCCTACGACGATCCGGTGGCGAAGCACTGGCCCGAATTCGCCGCGAACGGAAAGGCGAACATCACCATCGGCCAATGCCTCTCCCACCAGTCCGGCCTGAACGGCTTCGCCGCCCCCACCACCTGGGACGACCTCTACGACTGGCCCACCGCCGCCGCCCGCCTGGCCGACCAGGCGCCGTTCTGGCCGCCGGGCACGCTGGCCTCGTACCACGCCATCACCCATGGCTTCCTCGCCGGCGAGGTGATCCGCCGCATCACCGGCCAATCCCCCGGCGCCTTCATCCGCGACGCCATCGCCGCCCCGCTCGGCGCCGAGCTGTACGTCGGCCTGCCCGCCAGCCAGGACTGGCGCGTGGCCGAACTCCTGCCGCCGCCGCCGGCCAATGCCATCCCCGGCGGCCCCGACCTGGCCGAAATCCCCCGCCGCGCCACGGTCAACCCGGTGCCCGACCCCGCCCTGCCGAACACCCGCGCCTGGCGCGAAGCCCAGATCCCCGCGGCCAACGGCCAGGCCTCGGCCCAGGGCCTGGCGCGCATCTACGCCGCCCTGGCCAATGGCGGCACGCTGGACGGCGCCCGCATCCTCTCGCCCGCCGGCATCGCGGCCCTGCGCGCCCCGCGCCATTTCGGTCCGGACCTGATGACCGGCCCGCGCCACTGGGGCGCCGGGGTTGCCAGCCACGTCGCCCCCGCCTACGGCCCGGACCCCGAGACCTTCGGCCACACCGGCTGGGGCGGGGCCTTCGGCTGCGCCAACCTGCGCCGCGGGGTGGCGATCGGCTACGTGATGAACCGCATGGGCGGCCAGCTCAACGCCAACCCGCGCGGCACCAGCCTGGCCGCCGCCGTCTTCGCCACCATCGGGGAGTGACGGGGCGGGGAATGGTCCAGCTTGCGCTGCGCCGACCCGCCCCCATGTGCTGACCCATCGAACTGCCCAGAGACGAGATCGCCCATGCCCCCCGCCGACCCCGAGGCCCCCCCCGCCACGCCGCCAACCACCGGCACAGCCCCCGTATCGGGCCGCATCCGCAGCCGCATCAAGGCCGCCCGCCGCCGCTTCAACGCCAACGACAACATCAGCGAGTTCCTCCTCCCGGGCGACCTCGAAGCCCTGCTGGATGAAGTCGCCGGCAAGATGCAGGGCGTGCTGGAATCCCTGGTGATCGACACCGAGACCGACCACAACACCCAGGACACCGCCCGCCGGGTGGCCAAGATGTACCTCAACGAGGTCTTCCGCGGCCGCTATGCCGCAGCCCCCCCGGTCACCGAATTCCCCAACGCCGAACAGCTCAACGAGCTGATGATCGTGGGCCCGATCACCGTGCGCAGCGCCTGCTCGCACCATTTCTGCCCGATCATGGGCCGGCTCTGGGTGGGCGTGATGCCCAACGAGCATTCGAACCTGATCGGCCTGTCCAAATACGCCCGCCTGGCGGACTGGGTGATGTCCCGCCCGCAGATCCAGGAAGAGGCGATCGCCCAGATCGCCGACCTGCTGATGGCCAAGGTCACGCCGGACGGCCTGGCCGTGGTCATGGAAGCCGACCATTTCTGCATGCACTGGCGCGGCGTGAAGGACAGCAACACCAAGATGATCAACAGCGTCATGCGCGGCTCCTTCCTGCGCGACCCGGCCCTGCGCCGCGAATTCCTCTCGCTGATCAACCTCAAGGCCTGACCCCGATGCTCGTCCGCTGCCTTTACGCCAGCCGCGCCCACGCCCCGCTCGACCAGGGCGTCATGGATTCGATCCTGGAGCAGTCGCGCCGCAACAACCCGCCGCGCGGCATCACCGGCCTGCTCTGCCACGCCGAGGACATCTTCGTGCAGGTGCTGGAAGGCGGCCGCGACCCGGTCTGCGAGCTGTTCACCGCCATCGCCCGCGACCCCCGCCATCACGGCATGCGCCTGCTGGCCTACGAGGAGATCGGCGAGCGCCGCTTCGGCCACTGGACCATGGGCCAGGTCAATATCGCCCGCGTCAACGCCGCCCTGTTGCTGAAATACGGCGAAAAGCCCACCCTGGACCCCTTCGCCGCCCCCGGCAGCGCCACCATGGCCCTGCTGCACGACCTGGTCGACACCGCCCAGATCGCGACACGCGGCCCCTGAAACCAGGAGACGCGCATGTACGACGTGCATTACTGGCCCACCCCCAACGGCAAGAAGGTCACCATCCTGCTGGAGGAGCTGGGCGTCCCGTACAATGTCGTGCGGGTGAACATCGGCCGCGGCGACCAGTTCACCGCCGATTTCCTGGCGATGAACCCCAACCACCGCATGCCGGTCCTGGTCGACCGCGCGCCGGCCGACCACGGCGCGCCGCTGGCCGTCTTCGAATCCGGCGCGATCATGCAGTACCTCGCCGAGAAACACGCCCGCTTCCTGCCCGCCGACCCGCGCGGCCGGGCCGCGGTGATGCAATGGGTGATCTGGCAGATGGCCAACCAGGGCCCGAAACTCGGCGAATGCGGCCATTTCCGCCGCCTCGGCGACACCAAGGGCGACCAGTCCTACGCCGTGCGCCGCTTCACCGACGAAGCCCACCGCCTCTACGGCGTGCTCAACAACCAGCTCCACAGCCGCCGCTACCTCGCCGGCGACGCGTACAGCATCGCCGACATGATCTGCTACCCCTGGACGGTGAACTGGAAAGGGCAGGGGCAAGACATCGCCGAGTTCCCCTACTTCGCCCGCTGGCAGGCCGAACTCGCCGCCCGCCCCGCACTCCAGCGCGGCATGGCCGTCGGCGCCGACTTCGCCGAAGACCCCGCCACCCTCTCGCAGGACGAAAAAGACCGCCGTGCGGCCATGCTCTACAATCAACGCGCCCGCCCGGCGCCTGATGGGGGGCTGCTGCTCGTCGCTCCGGGGTAAGCAAGCGCTTCTTTTTTGAAAAAAAGAAGCAAAAAACTTTCATCCATCCTGCGCGGCCAGACCCTGTTTCTCACGACCCTTCGGGGGGTGTGAGGAGCAGGGTTTTTTCGTCGTCCGCAGAACGAGCAGCAGAACAAGCAGCCGAACGAGCAGCCTGTTCCGTGAATTTTTGTCGTGTGAACTTCTGTAAATTCTTACAGTTGCGCGACGCCATTCCTTTCAATGTTGTTGCTTTTTGCCACCGCAATTGGGTATAGAATAATTAATTAGACGTTTCTTACAGCCGCCCCGGTCATTTCCCCCAGCTCCGCGGAGCACCCCATGCCCATTACCCGCCTGATCTGGCTCATCTTCTTCATCAACGGCCTCATCATGGTCGCCTTCGGCGCCATCGCCGTCGAGCGCTGGGCCGTTGCCACCGCCATGCCGGGCTTTGACACTTTCTGCCGCGGCGTCTGGCTGCTCGACATCCCGATCTCCCGCGCGCCGCTCTGCTTCGCCCAGTGGGTGATCGACGCGAAATCCTGGGTGCAATACGCCGTCGACACCCTGTCCGCCGCCAGCCGCGGCCTCTACGCCGCCGAGGTGCTCCGCAGCGCCGACGTCTCCTTCCTGGTGATCGGCTTCGCCACCGCCGGCCTCGCCGCCGCCTGGGTCTGGGCCGATGCGATGACCCGCGTCACCCAGGTCCTCACCGCCAGCCTCCTCGCCCTGCTGTCCGCCGTCGCCCGCGCCCGCGACGCCCATACCGTCTGACCAAGCCTGTCCAATTCGTCGATTTCATCCCAGCCGCCAGGATTTTGCCCGAAGCTTCACTTTTGATTCACCTGCCCCACGCCTTTTTGGTGCCCACAAGCTGCGAACGGCCCGTCCGATGCACCGCACCATCTGGCTCTACTACTTCGTCACCGGCGTGCTCAGCTTCGCCGCCGGCCTCCCGGCGATGGACAGCTGGGCCAGCGCCCTGGTCCCCGACCTCCCCGCCGCCGCCTGCCCGCTGCCGGCACCCGGCGCCGACCTCACCCGCGCCGACCTTTCCCTCTGCCTGGCCGCCGGCTTCGCCACCCTGCGCGACCTCGCCGGCGACGGGTTCGCCCTGCTGTTGCAAGCCAGCCCCCACATGCCCGCCGCCCAGTGGCTCCGCACCGCGGATGCCGCCATGCTCCTGCTCGGCAGCCTCTGCGCCGCCATCGCCCTGATCTGGGGCTGGGCCACGCTGATGACCCGCATGGCCGCCCTCTCGATGGCCGGCAGCTACACCCTGGTCCGCGCCATGGGCACCGCGCTGGAGCGCCGCTAAGCGGCGTGGCTTGAAGTCGCCGCTAAGCGGCGCGGCTTGAAGTCGCCGCTAAGCGGCGTGGCTTGAAGTCGCCGCTAGCGCAACGCCGCGAAGAAATCCCGCAACAGCCCCGCCGCCTCCGTCTCCCGCACCCCCCCCACCACCTCCGGCCGATGCTGCGCCCCCGCCGCCGCATAGATCCGCGGCCCATGCTCCACCCCGCCCCCCTTCGGGTCATAGGCCCCGAACACCACCCGCCGCACCCGGAACAGCCCCGCCGCCGCCGCGCACATCGGGCACGGCTCCAGCGTCACCACCAGCTCGCACCCCACCAGCCGCGCCGAGCCCACAAGCCGCGCCGCCGCCCGCAGCGCGATCATCTCCGCATGCCCCGCCGCATCGCACGCCGCCTCCACCGCATTGCCCGCCCGCGACAGCACCGCCCCATCGGGCCCCAGCACCACCGCCCCCACCGGAACCTCGCCCCGCGCGGCGGCCGCCCGCGCTTCCGCCAGCGCCAGTTCCATCGCCTCGCCCGCCTGCATCCTTGCCTCCACCGCCCGCACAGGCGTAGCAACAGCGCATGAGCCCGCGCACCCCCACCATCGGCGTCACCCTGGACAGCGAACAGCCCGGCGGTTACTCGAAATACCCCTGGTACGCCCTGCGCACCAACTACATGGACGCCATCGCCGCCGCCGGCGCGCTCCCCATGGCGCTCCCCCACCTGCCCGACCTCGCCGAAGCCATGCTCGACCGCATCGACGCCCTGGTCGTCACCGGCGGCGCCTTCGATGTCGATCCCGGGCTGTACGGCGACGCCACCCGCCACGACACCGTCATCCTCAAGCACGGCCGCACCGCCGCCGAAATGGCCCTGGTCCGCGGCGCGCTCGCCCGCAACATGCCGGTCCTGGGCATCTGCGGCGGCGAACAGCTCCTGGCCGTCGCCCTCGGCGGCACCCTGATCCAGCACATCCCCGACGCCATTCCCGGCGCCCTGGACCACGAGCAGAAGAACCCCCGCAACGAACCCGGCCACGCCGTCGCCGTCACCCCCGGCACCCTGTTGCACCGCATCGTCGGCAGCACGGAGATGAACGTGAACACCTCCCATCACCAGGCCGTCCGCACCCCCGGCCGCGCCATCGTCAACGCCACCACCGAAGACGGCGTCATCGAGGGCATCGAGGACGGCGCATACCGCTTCTGCCTCGGCGTCCAATGGCACCCGGAATTCTTCATCGACCCCGGCGACCGCCGCATCTTCGACGCCCTGACCGCGGCCGCCGCCAAATGAGCGACACCCCCGACACCGAAACCCCCGAAGCGCCCCAGAAGGGCGAGCGAATAGCGAAATTCCTCGCCCGCGCCGGCATCGCCAGCCGCCGCGACGCCGAGCGCCTGGTCACCGAGGGCCGCGTCAAGCTCAACAACGAAGTCGTCACCCACCCCGCCACCTTCGTCGACACCGCCGACCTGATCACGGTGAACGGCAAGCTCGTCGATCCCCCCGCCCGCACCCGCCTTTGGCGCTTTCACAAGCCCACCGGCCTGGTCACCACCCACCGCGACCCCCAGGGCCGCCCGACCGTGTTCCAGCAGCTTCCCGCCACGCTCCCCCGCGTCGTCAGCATCGGCCGCCTCGATCTCAACTCCGAGGGCCTGCTGCTGCTGACCAACGACGGCACCCTGGCCCGCCGCCTCGAACTCCCCTCCAACGGCTGGATCCGCCGTTACCGCGTGCGCGTCTTCGGCGCCCCCACCCCGCAGATGCTCGCCACCCTGGCCAACGGCATCACCATCGACGGCGAGCGCTACGGCTCGATCGAGGCGGGGCTCGACAGCCGCAAGGGCGACAACGCCTGGCTCACCGTGGCGCTGAAAGAGGGCCGCAACCGCGAGATCCGCCGCGTCATGGCCCATCTGGGCCTCGAGGTCAGCCGCCTGATCCGCCTCGCCTACGGCCCCTTCCAGCTCGGCAACCTGGCCCGCGGCGAAGTCGCCGAAGTCCCCGCCAAGGTGCTGCGCGAGCAAGTCCCGACTCCATGAAGCCAGGGCCCAAGCACCCGGGGCCCATGCGCATCATCGCCGGCCAGTGGCGCGGCCGCGCCCTCGCCGCTCCCCCGGGTGACACCACCCGCCCCACCGCCGACCGCGTCCGTCAGGCCCTGTTCGACATGCTCGCCCATGCCCCCTGGGCCAGCCATGACACCCTGGTCGGCGCCACCGTGCTCGATGCCTTCGCCGGCACCGGCGCGCTCGGCCTGGAAGCCCTCTCCCGCGGCGCCGCCCACGCCCATTTCATCGAGCGCGACCGCCCCGCCCTGGCCGCCCTGCGCGCCAACATCGCCACCCTGGCCGCCCCCGCCACAATCCACCCGGGCGACGCCACCGCCCCCCCGCCCGGCCGCCCCTGCACCCTGGTCTTCCTCGACCCGCCTTACGCCCAGGGCCTCGTCGACCGCGCCCTGGCCGCGCTGGATGCCGTCGGCTGGCTCGCCCCGGGCGCGCTGATCGTGGCCGAGACCGGGCGGGAAGAAGCTCTCCCGCTGCTGGGCGAAGTCCTGGCGGAACGCAGCCACGGCAAAGCAAGAATCATCATCGGAAGGAAGTAAGAATTTTCTTTTTGTGAACAAAAAGAAGCAAAAAAACTTTATCCGTTCGCCAGCATGGCTATCCCGCAAAACGGATAAAAGTTTTTTGGTTCTTTTTTCAAAAAAGAACTGCTTCCTTCCTTACTCGGAGGACTCCCCATGCCCACCCCAATCGGCTTCATCGGCCTCGGCCAAATGGGCGCCCCCATGGCCGAGCGCCTCCTCGCCCCCGACATCACGCTCCACGTCCACGACGCCCGCCCGGAGGCCATGGCCCCC
>JBIPLY010000410.1:0-3891 GCA_044369385.1 Acetobacteraceae bacterium
CCGCACCACCTGCCCCATCAGATGGCTGGCGCTGCGGGCATCCAACCCGTAATCCTCGCCGAGCCAGCGCAGCATCTCGGTGGTGGCATGCTGCAACGCCTGGTCCAGCGGCCGCGCATTGCCCACGGTGAAGATGTCGTCGGCGGTCTCCCCGCGCGGCCAGGTGATGGTCCGCTTGGCCAGTTCGAAGGTCACCTCCATCTCGAAGGAGGTCTCGATCCCGGTGCCCACGATCTCCCCGTCGCCCTGGCAGGCATGCCCGTCGCCCAGGTAGAACAGCGCGCCGGGCACGAACACCGGGAACCAGGCGGTGGTGCCCGGCCGGAACAGCCGATAGTCCATGTTGCCGCCGTTCTGCGCGCTGGTGGCGGTCGACAGCGCCTGGCCGCGCGACGGCGCCACCCCGAAACAGCCGATCATCGGCGCGATCGCCGGCGCGAAGCCCTCCAGCCCCGGTGCGGCCTCGCGCAGCC
Organism: Acetobacteraceae bacterium; assembly: GCA_044369385.1. GTDB lineage: Bacteria > Pseudomonadota > Alphaproteobacteria > Acetobacterales > Acetobacteraceae > CAMDGX01. Next base: position 474 of record JBIPLY010000410.1, read on the forward strand.
GCACGGTCCCCGCATTGCTGTCGATCACCCACACCGAGCGTTCGCTGGCCGGCCGTTCCCCGATGGACGCCGGATCGAGCACGGTGGTCGCCAGCGGGGAATAGGTCCATCCCGTCGCCCGGCTCGGCGTCAGCCGGTCGATGCGCACCATCAGCGTGTCGCCCGGCTCGGCACCCTCGATGAAGAACGGCCCGGTCATCGGATTGCCCCGCTCCCAGGCCTGCGCCTCGTTGGCGTCCAGCCCCGAGGCATCGATCGTGTCGGCCACCAGCGTATCGCCGGGCTTCAGCGTCAGTACCGGCTCGGCGGTGCCGATGGTGGTGTGATAGCGGGTCGGGCGGAAGCGATGCGTTGCCATGATGGACTCCCTTTGCGCCGAGCTTACGGCTTCACACGAAACAGCGCGAGCCAGGCGAGCGACAGAACCATCAGCCCGGCGCACAGCCCGAACGCCGCCGCATACCCCGCCGGATCATAGCCGCCGGCGGCCGTGCGCGGCCACAAATCGATCACCACCCCGATGCCCCATTGCGCCAGGAACACCGTGCTGAACATCAGGAAGTTGAGACTGGTGGTCACCCGCCCGCTGAGCTCCAGCGGAAACGCCTGCGTCAGCACCGGGTAATAGACGATGACATAGGTGCCCAGGAACGCGAACGCGCACCACCACGCCAGCACCCCGCCCGGCACCGCCGCCCCGCCGAACGCCAGCACCACCAGGATCACGGCGAACAGCACGATCGCCCCGGTCGAGGTGGCGAAGTTCGACACCCCCCGCCGCGCCAGCATCCCGGCGACGATCCCGGACGACAGGAACCCCGCCGTCATCGCCACCGCCACGAACAGCATCGAGGTGCTCCGCGTCGCCGCATCCTCGCCGGCCACATCGCGCAGCCAGGGGCCGATCCACAGCGTCTGGATGCCGATGAAGCTGGCCTGCTGCACCGAGGCCACCGGCGCCAGGCGCCAGAAATACGGCGTGCGCAGGATCATGCCCACCGCGCCGATCTGCTCGCCCAGCGTGCCGCGCGCCGCCGTGCCCGCCCGCTCCGGCACCACCAGGTAGATGAAGGCGGAGACCGCCAGCGTCGCCCCCGACAGCCAGAAGAACAGCGCATGCCAGCTCATCACCCCCAGCGCCGCCTGCGCCGGGGCGGTCGCCACCAGCGAGCCCAGCCCGCCGGCCGCCATCAGCACCCCGTTCATCAGCGGCCAGTGCTCGGCGCGGAACCACAGGTTGATCACCTTCAGCGCCCCCATCAGCCCGGCGGCAACGCCCAGCCCGATCAGCACCCGCCCGGCCACCAGCTCCGCCATCGACCCGCCCAGCCCGAACACCGCCGCCCCCGCCGCCGCGAACAGCAGCAGCACCGCCTGCGTCCGCCGCGGCCCGTAGCGGTCCAGCGCCAACCCCAGCGGCAACTGCACGGCGGCGAACATGATGAAATAGGCGCTGGTCAACAGCCCCAGATCGGCCGCCGTCAGCCCCAGCTCGGCGGCGATCACCGGCCCGACCACGGCGTTCACGGTGCGGAACAGATAGGACAGGAAATACGCCGCCGCGAACGGCAAATACACGCGCGCGAGCAGCGCCGGCAGCGCGAGCGCGTCCGTTGCGGTCATGATCTGGCATCCCCAAGCATTCGGCCCAGCCTAGCGCACTGCCCCACCGAACGAAATCGTCCGGCCGGGCGATCGGCGCGTTACCGGCGCGCGACGCTGCTGGCGATGCTCTCGAACTCGGCGGCGAGCGGGCCGAAGCTGTCCTCGTCGGCCATGGCGAGGATGCGCAGATGGCCATCCGGCAGGAAGACGACCCATTGCGCAAAGCGCTTGGCGGTGCCGTCGCGGGTGCGCCCGGTGCCGTCGATGCGCATGACATCGCCGGATTCGGCGGGCTGGGTGCGGCGAACTTCGGAGAGCCCGCCGAGTTGCCGGGACAGGACCAGGGCGGCGGTGGCGCGCTCACCGGGCGGGATGGCGTCCCCCGGGGCGAAGGCGACGGCGAGGAGCGGGCTGCCGGGCGAGCCCTGACGGCCGCCGGGGGTGAGGACGGCGCTGCTGCCGGAGAGGGTGTGGCCGACTTTGAGGGTGGGGCCTTCGGTGAGGCGGAACGGCAGGGCGGCGATCTTCTCGGCCAGGGAGAGCGGGGTGAAGGCCAGGGTGGCGAAGGCCGCGCGCATGGCGGCGTCGGTGGCCGGGTCGGCGGGCGCTGGGGTGGTGACGACGATGAGGGCGGTGGCGTTCGCCTCGCCGGCTTTGGCGGGGACGACCAGCATCCATTTGGCCAGGACGCGCTCACCGGCGCGCTGGGTGCCGGTGATCAGCAGGCCGGTGCCGACCGGGGTGGCGAAACTCTCGCGGGCCAGCAATTCGATGCCGCTACGGGCCAGGGCCTCGGCGGTCATGCCGCGTTCGATCTGCGCGTAGGCGCCGGCGGGCATTTCGCTGAGCACGATGCTGGCGCCGGGTTGGGCGGGGTTGGCGAAGCCGGTGGCGCCTGGGTCGGCGACGTAGCCGGGCGGGGGCGCCAGGCCAAAGGCGCTGCCCGCCGGGGTGATGACGGGCTGGGCCAGGGCGGCGGCGCAGGCTGCGGTGGCCAGGAGAAGGGCCACCGCGATGCCGTGCGCGCGCCGCCGCAGGCTCATGCGGTCAGGCCGAGGCGATAGAACCGGTTGGCGGCGCCGAAGAACAGGTCGTGCTTCTCGGACGCGCTGGCGCCGCTGGCCAGGAGTTTGCAGGCGTTCCAGAACACCTGGTACGAGTAGCTGCCCTTGTCGACCGGGAAGTTGCTTTCGAACATGGCGCGGGCGGGGCCGAAGGCTTCGATGCAGGTATCGATATAGGGCTTCCAGGCCGCCGCCAGCGTCTCGCTGGACGGGGGTTCGGCGTGTTCATGGAAGTCGTAGCCGTTGATGCGCATGCCGATGCCGCCGAGCTTGACCATGACGTTCGGGCAGGCGGCGAGCTTCTTGATCGAGGCGACCCAGGCCGGGAAGATTTCGGCGCGCTTGCCGGCGTAACGGCCGATCCCGAGCGGGCCGCCGCAATGGTTCAGCATGATGGCGGTGCCGGGGAAGGCACGGGCCAGGTCGGTCAGCTCGTCGATCTGCGGATGGTAGAGCCAGCCTTCGAAGGACAGGCCGTTCGGGGCGAGCTTGGCGAAACCCTCGCGGAACTTCGCGTCCATCAGCAGGCGCGGCGGTGCCGGGTTGCCGGGGTTGTTGAGCAGCGCGTCGTCATCATGGGCGACGATGTGGCGGATGCCGCGGAAGCGGCCGTTGCCCGCGCGGATATGGGTCTGCAGGACCTCCTCGACGGCAGCCCCCAGGGTGAGGCTGGCGTGGCTGACGATGCCGGCGTTGACCTGCGTCGCGGTGCCGTAGACGCCGCTGGCGGACATGGCGGCCACACCATT
>JBIPLY010000411.1:0-3889 GCA_044369385.1 Acetobacteraceae bacterium
CTATCCGCAGCAGATCGAGGATGTGCTGGTCACTCACCCCAAGGTGCGCGACGCCGCGGTGATCGGCATTCCCAACCTCGACCTCGGCGAGGAAGTGAAGGCGGTGGTGGAGCCGGCCGACGGGATCGAACCGGATGCGGCGCTGGCCGACGAGCTCATCGCCCATCTGAAGACCCGTGTCGCCCGCTACATGGTGCCGAAGTCGATCGACTTCACCGACGCCCTGCCGCGGCTGCCGACCGGCAAGCTCTACAAGGCCGCGCTGCGCGAGCAGTATCGTGCCCGGCCCAATCCGTGACCACCAAACAGGAGATGCCCATGTCGGATGCCCCCAAGCGGCCACGGCCGCAGCCCACGCCGGAGACGAAACATTTCTGGGAGGGTTGCGCGCGCGGCGAACTGCTGCTGCAGAAGGACAATGCGTCCGGAAAATGCTACTTCCCGCCGCGGCCGTTCGTGCCGGGCACCGGCAGCACCGACATCTCCGTGGTGAAGGCCTCCGGGCGCGGCCGGCTGTACAGCTACATCATCAACCACCGCCCGCCGCCGGGCTTCACCGCGCCCTATGCCATTGCCGTGGTCGAGCTGGACGAGGGCGTGCGCATGATGACCAGCATCGTCGAATGCCCGCAGACGCCCGAGGCCCTGGTGCTCGACATGCCGGTGGAGGTGGTGTTCGAGAAGATCGACGACGAAATTTCCCTTCCGTTGTTCCGTCCGGCAAAGGCGTAAGACCATGCTGAAACCCCGCGAGATCGCCGTTGTCGGCGCCGCCGAGACCACCAGCCTGGGCAAGATCCCCGGCATGTCCAACATCCAGCTCCATGCCGATTGCGCGCTGAACGCGATCAAGGATGCCGGGCTGAAGCTGTCCGACATCGACGGCATCGCCTGTGCCGGCGAATCGCCGACCAATGTGGCGCACTACCTCGGCATCGTGCCGAAGTATGTCGACGGCACCGGCGTCGGCGGCTGTTCGTTCATGATCCATGTCCGCCATGCCGCCGCCGCGATCAGCGCCGGGCTGTGCAAGACGGTGCTGATCACCCATGGCGAATCCGGCAATTCGCGCATCGGCCTGAACCGCCCGGCGCCGAACCCGGCCTCGCTGGCGGGGCAGTTCGAGGCGCCGTACGGGCCGGCCGGCCCGCCGTCGATGTTCACCATCCCGGTGCTGCGCTACCTCAAGACCTATGGGTTGACCGAAGAGCACCTGGCGATGGTGGCGGTGATCCAGCGCGAATGGTCGTCCAAGAACGCCCGCGCTTCGATGCGCGACCTGACCACGGTCGAGGGCGTGCTGGGCAGCCGGATGATCGCCTATCCGTTCCGGCTGCTGATGTGCTGCCTGGTCACCGATGGCGGCGGCGCGCTGATCCTGACCTCGGCCGACCGGGCGAAGGATTTCCCGACCAAGCCGGTCTATATCCTGGGCACCGGTGAATCGGTCGAAACCCCGATGATCAGCCAGATGCGCGACTTCACCTCGTCCGCCGCCTTCAAGGTGGCCGGGCCGACGGCGATGAACGCCGCGGGGATCAAGCACTCCGAAGTCGATCACCTGATGATCTACGACGCGTTTGCCCACCTGCCGCTCTACGGCCTGGAAGACCTCGGCTTCTGCAAGCCGGGCGAAGCCGCGCAGTTCATCTGGGACCGCAACACCGCGCCGGGCGGCAAGCTGCCGCTGAACACCAATGGCGGCGGGCTGTCGTACACGCACACGGGCATGTACGGGATGTTCGCGCTGCAGGAGAGCGTGCGGCAGATGCGCGGCACCGCGGATGCGCAGATCGCCGGCGCTAAGATCTCGGTCTGCCATGGGGTGGGCGGGATGTTCGCGGCTTCCGGCACGGTGGTGTTCGGGAACGAGTAAGGAAGGAAGAGAACCAGGGGGCCGAGCCCCCTGGACCCTCTACAATAAGAATGCCGGGGCGCGAGCTCCGGCTTTTTTATCGCCGCAAGAGCAGCGGCATCGCCGCGAATGCCGCGAACAGCGCCAGGGACAGCAGGCCGGGCGGGGTCACGAAATGCGCCAGCCAGTCCGCCACCGCCATGCCGCGCAGCCCGATCGACCCGGCCAGCTCCGCCGCCATCAGCAGCGCGAACGCCAGACCGCCCATCCGCAGCCGCGCGCCGACCGCGCAAACCGCGAACCGCCGCACCGCCCAGCGCGCCGCCGCCCAGCACGCCAGCAGCATCACCGGCGCCTCGACCGCAATCGCCGCGAAACTCCCCAGGCGCGGCCGCACCACCCCCTCCCGCAGCACCCCCAGCGCGAAGCCGGCGGCGAATACCGCCAGGAAGTAGCTGAGCGCCGCGCGCCCTACCCGCCCCATGCCTTGGCCACATCCGCGGGCGTCGTCGCCTGGTTGGCGCGCACCGCCGAGGGCGTGCCGAAGAAGCGCGGCGCCGGGCCGGGGGCGGTGACACCGTTGACCTGCACGAACGTGCCGCGCGCCACGTTGTGCGGGTGCGACGGCGCCTCGGCCAGCGACAGCACCGGCGCGACCACGGCATCCGTGGCGCCCATCAGCGCGTCCCAGTCCGCGCGGGTGCGGGTCTTGATCACGGCCGCCAGCTTCGCCCGCAGCGCCGGCCAGGCCTTCTGGTCGCGCTGGGCGTCGAAGGCCGCGTCGTCAAGCCCGGCCAGCTTGCGCAGCAGCGCGTAGAACTGCGGCTCGATCGCGCCGATGGCGATGTGGCCGCCATCGGCGCATTCATAGGTGCCGTAGAAATGCGCCCCGCCATCCAGCATGTTGGCCTCGCGCTCCGGCTTCCAGGCGCCGGCGGCCATCATGCCGTGGAACGGGCTGGTCAGGCTGGCCACGCAATCGGACATCGCGGTGTCCACCACCTGGCCGCGCCCGCTGCGCCGCGCCTCGATCACGGCGGCCAGCACGCCCATGCACAGATACAGCGCCCCGCCGCCGAAATCGCCGACCAGGTTGAGCGGCGGCATCGGCTTGTCCCGGGAGCCGATCGCCCCCAGCGCGCCGGCGATGGCGATATAGGTGATGTCGTGCCCGGCGACCTCGGCCAGCGGCCCCTCCTGCCCCCAGCCGGTCATGCGGCCATAGACCAGCTTCGGATTGCGCCCCAACACCACATCCGGCCCCAGCCCCAGCCGCTCCATCACGCCGGGCCGGAACCCCTCGATCAGCACCTCGGCCTGGTCCAGCAGCGCGAGTGCTGCGGCGACATCCTCGGGCTTCTTCAGGTCAAGCTGCACCAGCCGCCGGCCGCGCAGGGTGACGTCGGTGGGGCGATGCTGGGTGCCCGGGCGGTCGATGCGCACGATATCGGCGCCCATGTCCGCCAGCAGCATCGCCGCGAACGGCCCCGGCCCGATGCCGGCGAATTCCACCACGCGCAGCCCCGAAAGCGGCCCCGGATTGCTCATGATCCCGTCTCCTTCCCCGTGTTTGCGCCACCCTACACGGGCATTGTCGACAACCCAACGGCACATCTGGACGCGCGCGGCGGAATGCCGCAGGCTGGCCGCAAATGCGCCCGACCGCAGGCGCGCCACCGGGAGGATGCCGCCATGAAGTTCACATGGTTCAACCTGATGCCCTGGCCGCATCTGCCGGACGATTTCCGGGAGAAGAACCGCTCCGTCTGGGTCGATATCGACCAGGCGCTGTTCGATCCCGTCAAGTGCCACGAGGTCTACAACGACTATCTCGACCTGCTGGAATACGCCGACCAGCTCGGCTTCGACGGCGTCGGCATCAACGAGCACCACCAGAACGGCTACGGGCTGATGCCCTCGCCCAACATCATGGCCGCCTCCCTGGCCCGCCGCACGTCTAACGCCGCCGTCGTCGTGCTTGGTAACTCCATCGCCCTCTACAACCCGCCGATCCGCGTCGCAGAGGAGTTCGCG
>JBIPLY010000085.1:0-12211 GCA_044369385.1 Acetobacteraceae bacterium
GCTGGATGCCGGCACCGTGGCGGTCGTTGGCTATGCCACCTGGGTGCTGCGCGCCGGCACGTTCGAGCTGCCGGTCGCCAGCGCCAGCGCGATCCTGGACGCCGCCCTGCTGACCGCGGGCATCTTCCACCTGTTCCGCCTCTACGACCTGCCACCGACCAGCCTGATCCGGGTGCATACCAGCGGGCCGGCGCTGCTGCGGCTGCTGGGGGCCGGGGGGACGGTGCTGCTGGCGCTGCTGGCGGTGGCGTTCGCCACCAAGTCCTCGGGCGAGCTGTCGCGCATCTGGATGGTGTCGTGGTGGGGGCTGCTGCTGGTGCTGCTGCCGGGGCTGCGCGCCGCGGTCGGGCTGTTCGCCGGGCGCACCGCGGCGGGCCGGGCGCTGCGCATGCGCGTGGCGGTGCTGGGCCATCCCGCGCAAAGCCGCGATTTCGTCGATTACGCGACAGCCTGGCGCGCGGACGAGTTCGATGTGGTGGGGCGCTATGCCGCGGGCGACCCCGCCGATCCCGGCTGGGGCGCCGCGCGGCCGGATGGCGGGGTGGAGGAGCTGATCGCGCGCTGCCGGCGGGATCGCATCGACCGCATCGTGGTCGCCGCCCCCTGGGACGACGTGGCCGGGATCGAGGTGCTGTGCCGGCGGTTGGCGCATGTGGCCGTCGATGTCGATCTCGCGCCGGGGCGCATCGCCTATCAGCTCGGCCCGGCCCGCCATGCGCCGCTCGATGGGCTGCCGGCGGCCAGCCTGCTCAGCCGGCCGCTGGGCCTGGGCGCGCGGCTGACCAAGGCGGCGCTGGACCGGGCGCTGGCCGCCGTGCTGCTGGTGGCGCTGTCGCCGCTGCTGCTGGCCGTGGCGGTGGCGGTGAAGCTGTCCTCGCCCGGCCCGGTGCTGTTCCGCCAGCAGCGCTACGGCTACAACAACACCGTCATCACGGTGTTCAAGTTCCGCACCATGCGCCAGGAGGCCGGGCAGGATCAGCTTGTGCCGCAGGCCACGCGCGGCGATCCGCGCATCACCGCGCTGGGCGCCTGGCTGCGGCGCTATTCGATCGACGAGCTGCCGCAATTGCTGAACGTGCTGGGCGGCAGCATGTCGCTGGTCGGGCCGCGCCCGCACGCGGTGCCGCACAACCAGTACTACGCCACGCTGATCGACGACTATTACGCCCGCCACACGGTCAAGCCCGGCATCACCGGCTGGGCGCAGGTCAACGGCTTCCGCGGCGAGACCGCCGATCCGCGGCTGATGGAGAAGCGGGTGGAGCACGACCTGTACTACATCCGCCATTGGTCGCTGCTGCTGGACCTGCGCATCCTGGTGCGCACCGCGGCCTTCGGCTTCACCGACCGACGCGCATATTGACGCCCGGAGCGCGATGCCCCCCCCTTTTCGATGATCCCCCCCCTTCGATGATCCCCCCCCTTCGATGATTCAGGCGCTGCACGTGATGGTGAACCGGCTGGCGGTGCCGGTGGCGGCCCTGGCGCTGCTGGTGCTGATCGGGCGCGAATCGGCGCGGCTGCTGGGCGAGTACGCGCTGGTGATGTCGTTCTACTACATCATGCAGACCCTGCCGCTGCTGGGGCTGACCGGCTTCGTGCTGCGCGAGGTGGCGCGGCGGCCGGATGCCGCGCGGGCCTGGTTCACCACCATCGGGCTGCTGGCGGTGGCCGCCTGTGCCGCGATCGGGCTGATGGCCGAGGCGGTGCTGGCGCTGGTCGGCTATGACCCGGCGCTGGCCGGCGCGATCCGCATCGTGGCGGCCTCGATCGTGCCGGGGATCCTGGTGTTCCTGGCGGAGCTGATCCTGATCGGGCTGGGGCGGGCCGGGGCCGTCGGCTGGATGGCGGTGGCGGAGAACGCGGCGCGGCTGCTGGCCAGCGCCTGGGTGCTGCAGGTCGGCGGCGGGATCGAGGCGCTGATCTGGGTGCTGTTCGCCGGGCGGATGGCGGCGTTCCTGATCTATCTGGGGCTGCTGGTGCGGCTGGGCCTGCCGCCGGCCGGGCGCGTGCCGGACCCGGCGATCCTGCGCGCCACCTGGGCGGTGCTGCCGGCCTTCCTCAGCGCCGGGACGCTGACGGTGATCGCCGCGCGCGCCGATTTCATCGCCCTGTCGGTGGCCGCCCCGATCGAGCAGGTGGGGTATTACGGCATCGCCTATCGCGCCTTCGAGATCGGCATGCTCGCCGCCGCCGCGGTGCAGACCAGCCTGTTTCCCGGCCTGGCGCGCGCCTGGCCCCAGCGCGGCGATGGCCCGTGCGCGGCGTTCGCGGCCCAGGCGCAGCGCGCCGCCTTCGCGGCCCAGGCGCGGCGCATCCTGTCGCTGCTGCTGGGCGTGGCGCTGTGCGCGGCGCTGATCGGCGCGGGCTGGGCGCCGGTGGCGATCGGGTGGGTGTTTCCGCTGGAGTATCCGCATCCGAACCTGGCGGCGCAGCTGTTCTGCCTGCTGCTGGTGCCGGGGCTGGTGGACCAGTTCCTGGGCGGGTTGCTGACCGCGGCGGACCGCCAGGCGCGCGATGCCAGGGCGCTGGCCTGGGGGGCGGTGGCGCTGCTGGCGGGGCTGGTGGTGCTGGTGCCGCCGCTGCACCTGACCGGGGCGTGGCTGGCGATGCTGCTGGGGGTTTCGGTGCAGGGGGCGATCCGGCTGGGCGCGGTGCATGCGCTGATCGGCCCGCTGATCCCGGCGCGCGAGGCCCGGCGCTGGCTGGCCGCGGTGCTGCCAGTGGCGGGGCTGGCGGTGGCGGGGCTGGCGGTGGCGGGGCTGGCCGGGCTGGCGGCCACAGCCGGCGAACTGGCGGGCGCGCTGTGGCTGACGCTGCTAGGCGGCGTTGTGCTGCCGGCGGCGCTGCTGCTGGGCGGCGCGGTGCCGGCCGCGACGCTGCGCGGGTTGCTGCGGCGCGAAAAGCCGGTGGACAGTCGCTGTGCAAGTTGATTTGTTGCGATCCGTGTTGCGGAAGAACGTCGTCGTGCCATTCGCGCCTGCCCCCCCTGCCGTCCGCCTGCCGGGCCTTGCCGTCTTGCTGCTGGCTGTCCTGTGGCTGGGCGGGTGCAGCACCACGTTCAACTCCGCCCTGATCGGCCGCTCCTTCGCCGTCGAGGAGGAGGTGGGCTCGATCCCCGCCGCCAACGCGCCGGCCCCGGCCGGCACCGTGCTGGCCCCGCCCGGCGACCTGGCCTTCGACGGGAAGCTGGCGATCGATCCCGCCCCGGTGCGCTTCTCCACCGACGACCAGTTCCGCTTCAGCGTCTTCGGCCATGTCGAGCTGCTGCACGACGCGACCGTCATGCCGGACGGCACCGTGCTGCTGCCGCTGGTCGGCACGCTGCGCGCGGCCGGGCGCACCCCCGATGAGCTGCGCGCGGAGGCCACGCGGCTGCTGCGCGCCAAGCTGCACACCGACCGCGTTTCGCTCCAGCCCGCCGACGTGGTGACGATGAGCGTGTGGCAGCACCCGGAGCTGACCCATATCGGCACCGTGCAGCTCGATGGCATGCTGACCCTGCCGATCGTCGGCGAGATCCGCGCCGCCGGCCGCCCGGTGCGCGATGTGCAGCGCGAGGTGGCGGGCAAGCTGCGCAGCGTGCTGCAGGACCCGCTGGTCTCGATCCTGCCGAACCGGCTGGCCAACACCAGCCTGGCGGACGCGCAGATCTCGATCCTGCCGCTGAAGCTGCAGCCGCGCATCGTCGCCATCCTGGGCGAGGTCGCCGCCCCCGGGCTGTATCCGGTGCACAGCCGGATGCGGGTGATGAACCTGGTGGCCCAAGCACGCAACCTGGACACCGGCCAGCTCAACGACGTGATCGTGATCCGCGGCCGGACGGAGGGCAAGCCGCGCTACCGCTCCCTGCGGCTGGCCGATTTCGCCGCCGGGCGGGCGCCCAACGACAACATCTATCTCGCGGCCGACGATATCGTGCTGATCCCGAAATCGCCGGTCGCCGCGATGGGCGTGTTCATCGACCAGTTCTTCGGCAAGACCGTGGGCCTGTTCAACTGGTGGGTGTCGCTGAACGACGCGATGGTGGCCACCGAGACGGCATCGACCGTGCGGCTGCTCAACCGCACCCTGCGCACGACACCATGAGCACCACGCGATGAGCACCACGCGATGAACATCGACGCCCCCAGCTCGCGCCCGCTGCTGCCGCCGCCCGCCGCCGAGCTGGTGCTGAGCGGCACCAGCACGCTGACCGTGCGTGACGTGGCCGCGATGCTGTGGCTGCGCAAGGGCATCATCGCCCTGGTCGCCGGCGGTGTCTTCGGCGTCGCCTGTTTCCTGACGCTGTATCTGCTGTCGCCGATGTACGGATCGGACAGCTCGATCATCATCAACCCGAACCACGTCAGCCCGATGGTCGACGCGATGCCGCAGAGCGACTTCGAGAAGATCATCAGCTTCCAGACCCAGATCGACGTGGTCAAAAGCCGCGCCCTGGCGATGCGCACGGTGGACACGCTGGACCTCGGCCGCACCCGGGTGCTCAGCCGCATCGAGGTCGTCATCGCCTGGGTGCGCGACCTGCGCCGCCAGCTCGGCGAACTGCTCGGCATCACCAAATGGATGCGGCCGTACAACTGGCGCGTGGCGGCGATCGAGGCGGTGGCCAGCCGCATCGACGTGCTCAGCAAGCCGCAGAGCAGCATGCTGGTGATCTCCTATCGCGCCCGCGACCCGAACGAGGCCGCCGAGACGCTGAACGTGCTGGTCGCGCACTTCAACGAGGTGTTCAACGACCAGATCAACGCCCGCGCCGACGGCGTGGTGCGCTACCTGGAAAAGCAGCTGGAGGATGTCGGCACGCGCCTGGCCGCGGCCGAACAGGCGGTTCTGAGCTTCAAGACCCAGGACGTGCTGGTGCTGGACCCCGGCGCCGAGGCAGCGCCCGCCGGCCCGCGCGGCGCCGCCCGCCCGGCCCGCCCGGCCACCAGCCTGGTCGGCGTCACCGACACGCCGAAGGTGGAGGAGCAGCTCAAGGCCTATGTGATGGCGATGGAGGAAGAGGCGCGCAAGCTGCAGGCGCAGTTCACCGTCGACTATCCGCCGCTGGTGGCGCTGCAGGCCAAGATCACCCGCTATGTCCGCGCGCTGAACCAGCTGCCGCAGAAGGAGCTGGAGATGCTGCAACTGCGCCGCACGCTGGAGATGGCGCAGGACCACTACAAATACATCAACCAGAACCTGGAGCGCGCCCGCCTGGTGCGGGTCAGCAACACCACCGCCATCGGCACCGTCACCGTCTTCGAGCCGGCCGGGCCGGACGAGACGCCGCTGTCGCCCAAGCCGAAGGTGTTGCTGCCGGTGGCGGCGGTCTTCGGCCTGGTGCTGGGCGTGCTGGTGGCAGCCCTGGCCGGGTATCTCGACCGGCGGCTTTACACGGAGCGCGACACCATGGCCCGCCTGGGGCTGCGCTGCTTCGGCGCGATCCCGCGGCGATGAGCCCCCCACGATGAGCCCCCCACGATGAGCCCCCCACGATGAGCACGGCCCGATGAGCGCGGCCCGATGAGCGCGGCCCTCGCCCGCGCCGCCGATCCCACAGCCCCGCTGCGCGCGCTGGCCGGCACCTCGCGCGCCGGCGTGCGGCTGGGGCGGCTGCTGGCCAGCCGGGCGGCGTTTCGCATCAGCGGGGCGCTGGATGTGGAGCTCGCCCTGGCCGGGCGCGAAGGGCCGCTGAGCCTGCTGGTCGCCAGCCACGCGCCGGGCGAGGGGCGCAGCACGGTGGCCCTGATCCTGGCCGCCCATGCCGCCCTGGCCGATCCCGCCCGCCGCGTGCTGCTGCTCGATGCCGACACCACGCCGCGTCCGGCCGGGGGCGGGCTGGCGGCCCGGCTCGGCCTGCCGCCCGGCCCCGGGCTGCTGGATCACCTGCACACCGACCTGAAGCTGGCCGACGCGGTGGCCGCCACCGCCATGCCCAACCTGTTCCTGCTGCCGCTGGGCGGCGCGCCGGGCATGCGGCTGCCGGCGGCACGGCTGGACCAGGCACTGCGCGAGGCGCGCGGCCTGGCCGACCTGGTGGTGATCGACAGCATGGCCTGCGCCAGCGGGCGCGAGGTGCTGATCGCCGCGCGCGCGGCCCAGAACGTGGTGATGGTGGTGCGCCAGGCCGGGGCCAATGGCGACGACATCGCCGCGGACGTCGCCGAGCTGGGGCGCAGCGGGGCCACGGTGCTGGGCTGCGTGCTGAACCAGTACCGCCCGATGCTGCCCTGGCCGTTTCGCAGTGCGGCCGAGCGCGGGCTGGGCTGATGGGCCGCGCCGATCCGGCCGGCGCGCTGGGCTGGATCGCCTGGCCGCTGTTCGGTGCCCTGGCGGGGGTGGCGGCCACGCTGGCGCTGGATGCCGGGATCGGGCGCGGCGCGATGGCGATGGCCGGGCTGTGCGCCCTGCCGCTGGCGCTGGTGTTCGGCCCGCGCCTGGCGATGCCCGCGGTGCTGTTCGCCGTGGTGGCGCTGGAAGAGTTCCCCTCCGGCCTCGGCGAACAGGGCCAGGATGGGGTGACCCGTTCCACCCGCACGCCGTTCTATTCGATCTCGATGGGTCTCGGCGGGCTGTATCCGCCCGATGCGCTGCTGCTGGGCGCGATCGGCGTGGTGCTGGCCCATGCCATCCTGCACAAGCGCCGCGGCTTGCTGCGGCTGGATGCGATCGGCTGGACCATCGCGCTGATGATGTTCATGGCCGGGCTGTCCGCGCTGCTGTCGCTCAGCGGCGCCAATCCCTTCGTCACCGTCATCCAGCAAGACGACGCCACCACGCCCTATGATGCCAACGCCCAGGCCCTGGCCTTTATCGGGCTGTTCCAGTTCAAGAACTACGCCCTGCTGCTGGCCGGCTATCTCGGCGCGCTGATGCATGTCGACCGGCGCAGCAGGCTGAACGACATGGTCACCGCCGTGCTGCTGGGGGTGCTGGCGCTGTACGCCTTCGGCATCGCGCGGCTGATCGCCAAGCCCAGCATCATCACCCGCGCCGATCCGCTGTTCTACGATTCGCCCTCCAGCCTGATCTTCGCGCTGGTGGTGTTCTATGCCCTGGCCGGCTGGGGCTTCGGCTTCCACAGCTGGCGGCGCACGCTGTGGCAGGCGGCGATGGCGGCGGTGGCGGTGCTGTTCATCCTGGTCTCCTATCGCCGCGCCATGTGGGGCGGCATCGCGCTGTCCGGGCTGATCGTGGTGGCCGTGCTGCCGCGCGCGGCCCAGGTGCGGCTGCTGGTCTGGGGCAGCGTGGCGGCGATCGGGCTGGGCGGCGTGGTGATGGCCTCGCCGCTGGGCGGCATGCTGCTGGAGCGCGTGGTCAGCCGCATCGGCGCCACCTCGATCGCGGACACCTCCACGCTGTACCGCATCGCGCTGTTCGTGCATTTCTTCGGCCCGCATTCCGATGTGCCGCTGTTCGGCTACGGGGTGACGCCGCTGTGGACGAAGTTCTTCTACTTCTCCTACCTGCGCTTCAACCTGGAGAACGTGCACAGCCTGTATTTCTGGCTCTACCTGCGCACCGGGCCGATCGGCTTCGTGGTGGCGATGGCGGGCTATGCCTTCATCCTGCTGCGCCTGCTGGCGATCTTCTTCGCCGCGCGCGACGGGCAGTTCAAGGCGATCGCCATCTGCCTGTTCACCGCCGTGCTGATCTACCTGTTCAGCGGCATCTTCAACCCGGTCTATGGCGAGGCGCGCTACATGCTGCCGCTGGGCCTGGCGCTCGGCATGGCCACAAGGCTGGGGCAGATGAGCCGGCTGCAACGCCAGGGAGCCGCGCCATGATCCTGGACGACGCCAACGCCCGCCTGGCAGCACTCTATGCCGCGAACCCCGGCGCCTGGGCGCGGGTGCTGGAGGCCGGCGCGGGCAGCCGCAGCCTGTTCCGCCTGGTGGACGGCGCCGCGCTGGTGGCGCTGGACATCTCCTTCGGCCAGCTCATCCGCAACGACGAAACCAAGCTGCGCGTCCAAGGCGACCTGCACACCCTGCCGCTGGCTTCGGGGTCGGTGGACATGGTGGTGTGCTTCAACGTCATCGAGCATCTGGACGATGCCGGGGCCGCCATGGCCGAGATCCACCGCACGCTGGCCCCGGGCGGGCTGCTGGTGCTGGGCTGGCCGAACCCGAACAGCCTGAAGGGCCTGGTCACCCGCGCCACCCCGATCGGGGTGCACCGCGCCTGGTATCGCCACATCGTGGGCAAGCGCGATCGCGGCGAGGGGCATTTCGACGCCTTCCCCACCGTGTTCCATCCGATGACCCGCCCGGCACGGCTGGCGGCCTGGATGGCGCAGAGCGGCTTCACCGAGCTGTGGCGCGCGGAGTATGACGGGGTGGCGGAATACGGCATCGCCGGCCAGGGCTGGAAGCGCCGCCTGGTCACTGCCGCCTATGGCTCGCTCTGTGCGCTGGGGCGGCTGGCCAGCCGGGGGCGCTGGCGGCCGGAGCATTCGGACATCCTGCTGATCGCGCAGGTGGCCCGGGATTAACCCTGCTTCCGCGACACCGGGATCAGGCACAGCATCGCCACCACCGCCACCGCCCCCATCACGCCCAGCGCCGTCTCCGCGGGCACGAACTCCAGCAGCGGTGCCGCCAGCGTCGGCATCAGCGCCTGTGAGACCTGGCTGGGCAGCGCCATGCGGCCCATCAAGGCCGCGTAGCCGTTCGGCCCGAAGACGTGCATCGGCACCACGCCGCGGGTGATGGTCAGGATCCCGTTGCTGATGCCGTAGCACACCGCGAACACCAGCGCCGGCGCGCCGCCCAGCAGCAATGCCACCCCCACCGGCAGCATCAGCGCGCCGAACCAGGCCGACATCATCGGTGTCAGCCAGCGCGCCAGGGCGAACTCCACCATCCGGCTGGCCACCTGCGACGGGCCGATCACCATGGCGCACAGCACCGCTTGCTCCGTGGTCAGCCCCACCCCGGTCAGCAGCGTCAGCAGGTGGATCACCACGATGGCGCCGATGCTGGCGCGCAAGGTGAAGAAGACGGACAGGAACAGGAACAGCCGGCGCTGCCGCGCGGGCATCACCGGGGCCGGCGCGCCGGGTTCGCGGCGTGCCGGCGCGGGCGCGGGCGGCGCGCGCGGGATCAGCGCCAGCATCATCGGCAGGATCACGCACAGCGCAATCCCGGCATACAGCACCAGTGCCCAGCGCCAGCCCCAATGCGCCGCCAGCCAGGTGCCCATCGGGAAGCCCAGCGTGCCGCCGAACCCGGCGATGAAGGTGGTGCCGGTCATCGCCGGCCGCGCATCGCGCCCCAGCAGCCGGCCGATCGTCGAAAACGCCGTGTCATACAGCGCCAGCGCCATGCCCAGCCCCAGGACGGACCACGCCGCATACCACCAGACCACCCCGTTGCTGCCCGCCAGCAGCAGCAGCCCGGCCGCGGTCACCACCTGGCCGGCCGCCAGCACCGGCTTGCCGCCATGGCGGTCGATGTAGCGCCCGATCGCCGGCGCGCAGAACCCGGCGATCAGCACCGCCCAGGAGAACGCGCCCAGCAGCACCGTGCGCGAGGCGTCCAGATCCTCGGACACATGGCCGATCATCGTCGCCGGCACGTAATAGGTGGTGCCCCAGGCGAGAAGCTGGGTGACGCCGAGGGTGAGCGACAGGCGGCGCTGGAGGGGGGTCATCGCAGGAAGAAAGCGCGTTCTTTTTTGAAAAAAAGAACCAAAAAACTTTTGCCCGTTGGCGCCCCGCCCCCCCAGGGATGCGAACGGATAAAAAGTCTTTTTGCTTCTTTTTCTTCAGAAAAAGAAGATTCTTGCTTCCTCAAAACCCCGCAATCCCCCGCAGCCGCTCCGCCACCCCCGGCGCCGCGGCGCGAATCGGGTTGCCGTGCGTCGGCCCGTCGCCGTCCATGAACGCGGAAACATCCGCCCCCGCCTCGGCCAGGATCGCCAATGCCGCCGCCACATCCCACAAATTGATGTGCAGCTCCACATAGCCGTCGATCCGGCCGGAGGCGACATCGGCCAGCCCCATCGCGCCCGACCCGCCCGCCCGCAGCATCGCGCCGGCCGCCACCACGCCCCGGCACAGCGCATGGAAGCTGTCGTTGTCGCGCCGCGGCGACCAGCCGATCTCCACCATGCCGCGCGCCAGGTCCGTCGTCGCCGCCGCCCGGATCGGCGCGCCGTTCAGCGTGGCGCCGCCGCCCCGCCGCGCGGCATAGGTCTCGCCCAGCATCGGGGCCACCAGCACCCCGGCCACCGAACGCCGCCCCTCGATCAGCCCGACCGAGACGCACCAGCGGCAGGCGCCCCGGGCGAAGTTGCTGGTGCCGTCGATCGGATCGACCACCCAGGTCAGCGCGCCGGACGGCCCGGTGCCGGTCTCCTCGCCCTGGAACCCGTCTTCGGGAAACGCCGCCGCCAGCTCGCGCTTGAGGAACGCCTCGACGGCGCCGTCGGCCTCGGTCAGCCAGTCCTGATGGCCCTTCATGCTGGCGCTGGACGCCCCCGGCGGCGGGGCGAGCGAGCGCGCAAGCTGGCCGGCCGCGGTGGCCAGGCGAACGGCGAACTCCAGGCGACGGTCGAGGGCGTGGGACACGGCGGGCTCCTTGGCGATCACCCCTGTTACGCCGAACCGGGCGCAGGGGAAATCGGCGGTGCTGCGCGGGCAGGCTTGCGCGGCGGCGCCGGGCGGCGGAGATTTGCGCCATGAAGATCATCGGCCTGACCGGCGGCATCGGCATGGGCAAGTCCACCGCCGCCCGCTTTTTCCGCAGCGCCCGCATCCCCGTGTTCGACGCGGATGCCTGCGTGCATGCGCTCCAGGCCCCCGGCGGCCGCGCGATCGCCCCGATCGGTGCGGCCTTCCCCGGCACGGTCGCGGATCGCACGCTGGACCGCGCCGCCCTGCGCAGCGCCGTGCTCGGCCAGCCCGACGCGCTGCGCCGGCTGGAGCGCATCGTGCATCCCCTGGTGCGCGACGAGGAGCGGCGCTTCGTGCAGCGCGCCCGCCGCGCCCGGTGCATGGCCGCGGTGATGGACATCCCCCTGCTGCTGGAAATCGACGGCATCCGCCGCATCGACCTGGTGCTGGCCGTCTCCGCCCCGCGCGCGGTGCAGATCCACCGCGTCGGCCTGCGCCGGCGCATGGACCGCGCCCAGATCCTGGCGGTGATCGCCCGCCAGATGGCCGATGCCGAAAAGCGGCGACGGGCGGATGTGGTGGTGACCACCGGGCTTTCCCGGTTTCACGCCACGGTGCAGCTGCGCCGCCTCCTGGCCAGGCTGCGCGCCGGCACCGCCGTTCCGCTGCCGCACGCCCGCCGGCTGCGGGAGATGCGCGCCATCGACAGCACCATCCCCGGCCGCGCCTGGCTCGGCCGCCCGCGCTTCAAGGCCCCGCGCTGATGCGTTCCGTCCTGTTCGACACCGAGACCACCGGCCTCGATCCGCTGACCGGCGACCGGGTGATCGAGGTCGCGGCCATCGAGCTGATCAACGAGCTGCCGACCCGCAACACCTTCCACCGCCTGATCCACCCCCAGCGCGACATCCCCGCCGAGGCGACGCGCGTGCACGGCATCACCCTGGACCAGCTCGCGAATGCGCCGCGCTTCGAGGCGATCGCCGATGACCTGCTGGCCTTCCTCGGCGACGGCCGGCTGGTGGCGCACAACGCGCCGTTCGACTTCGGCTTCCTGGACGCCGAATTCGCCCGCTGCGGCCGGCCGAAGCTGGATCGCGCGCGGATGATCGACACGCTGTCGCTGGCCAAGACGCGCTTCCCCGGCATGCCGAACAGCCTCGACGCCCTGTGCCGCCGCTTCGGCATCGACCTGTCCGAACGCAGCACCCACAACGCGCTGCTGGATTGCCGCCTGCTGGCCGAAGTCTACGTGGAACTCACCGGCGGGCGGCAGCGCGCGCTGCTGGTGGAAGCCTCGGCCGACGAACAGGCCGCCATGCCCGCGGTCGAATACGAAGCCGTCACCAGCCGCACCCCGCGCCCGATCGTGCCGAGCGCGGAGGAGCTGGCGGCGCATGCGGCCTTCGTGGAGAAGAAGGTCAAGGAGGCGGTTTGGCTCAAAGGCAAGTAAGCGGTTCTTTTTTGAAAAAAAGAACCAAAAAACTTTTTACCCGCTTGCACCCGGCTCTCCCGGGAGAACAGGGTGCAAATGGGTAAAGTTTTTTTGCTTCTTTTTGTTCACAAAAAGAAGATTCTTGCTTAGTAAGCCCCCGCCCACCCATCCCG
>JBIPLY010000574.1:0-12197 GCA_044369385.1 Acetobacteraceae bacterium
GTAATAAACAAGAAGGAGTTGAGAGATATCAGCAAACTAAAACAATGCACATTATCCAACAACTCCTTCATCTTAGCGGATGGAGAAATATAATGCAAGTATCTCGCCCAGCACTGAAATATTACGGGGGAAAATGGAATCTAGCCAATTGGATTGTTGACTTCTTCCCACGCCACAACTGCTACGTTGAACCATTTGGAGGTGCAGCGTCGGTTTTATTACAGAAACCTCCATCTCCCCACGAATTTTATAACGACCTGGATTCCGAAGTTGTGAACTTTTTTCGGGTTTTGCGAGAAAATCAATCTGAACTAATCCAAAAAATAGACCTAACCCCCTACAGTCGGGAAGAATACGAACTATCCTACGAACCAACTATTGATCCAATAGAAAAAGCGCGACGCTTCTACGTTCGTTCCTGGCAATCCCATAATCCATCGCGATTAAGTGGTTGGCGAAATTCCTTTAAAAATAATCGCTCTCAATCCTTTGCTCAGGATTGGAATAGCATTAATCATTTGTATGCGATCGCGCAACGCTTAAAACAAGTCCAAATAGAAAACCGTCCTGCTTTGGAATTAATTAAGCGGGTTGACACCGAAGAAACCTTGTTTTATGTTGATCCACCGTACCTTAATGAAACCCGAACTTCAAGCACTCTGTATGATTTTGAATTAAAAAAAGAAGATCATATTCAGTTAGCAGAATGTCTAAACTCAATAAAGGGTATGGTCATTGTTTCAGGGTATGAACATCCTTTGTATAATGAATTATATGCGGGATGGACAAAGAAGCAGGTAGCTACAAAGAAAAACGGTGGGGCAAATTCTATCGAGGTATTGTGGATATCTCCAAATATTCAATTACAACAAACATTATTTGATTTTGTTAACTAACCAATAAAAAACATGGGACAATTATATATTCCATTCGACGATTTTGTAATCGTAAAAGACGGTGATCTGCTTGCGTCCGAAATAGCTAATCGACATTACTCTCGTATTTGGAGGGGGAACACAACCCAACCCCGATTCATGCCACCAGGAAAGCGACTGATTCTAATGGAACCGATGGGAAAATGGTTGTTTGCTTGGAGTTTTCAGTTATACAGAAAAGATGAGCAAACGGGAGCGCAATGTACTATTTTTCGCAATGAATCAAATATTCTGTCTAGTAAAATAATCTTAAAATCAGAAGAAATCTGGGAAAGTAAATATGGGAGAACAAGGAAGTTTACCTATGTCCACCCAGAAAAGATTAAAAGCGTAAATCCAGGGTATTGTTTTCAGTGTGCTGGATGGAAGAAAGCAGAAGTAAAGTCTAATAGGGGATTGGTTTTACTGGTTAAAGATTGATAGTTATGTTTTTGTTCGGTATACTGAAGGGATAAACCTACGGAACCTACTGTTTTTTGAACTTGACGCGATTTTGGGCATCTTGTTTTTGCAAGGTGCTTTTTTGGTGGTATATTTAATTTAAAGCGATCGCAAACAATCCTATACCACAACTAAAAGATAGAGGGGTTAAAGCTAGAGATATTGGTGTGGTTTGAGGTGAATAGAAAAAGGGCTGTAGAATTTTTCTCTACAGCCCTTTTTGTCTATTTTTTGTTGATGATTGCGATCGCAATTTCTTGGAATTTGGGATTGTTTCTTAAACTTTCGTGATATTCAGCCATCTCGTTTACGGCATCACAGAATCCTGCTATCGTCCTTTCTTTGAGGGGAATGATGTGACAACATCGTTTAGGTGTGTTACAATAACTTGATCCTGGTTTTCCGCGAAAAAAGCACGAATGCCAGGTTAATACTACTTTTGTATCTGAAATTTCTACTTGGATGTCACCATTGTACTTCGGCAAATCAGCAAGGTCTAAATCAGTCTTTTCGATTGTTTCTTCCGAAACCACCATACACAAATACCCTGCATTGCTTAACAAATCGTGGTTAACCATTATTTCAATTCTATCTTCTTGAATGTTTATAGTGGTCACGTCGCTTATGCTTTGTAGAAGCAATTGAAGTTGTGCTGTCAGGATTGAATATGTCATAGTTTATTTTGATTCTCAACAAATTAACTATAGCACAAAAGGAATTGAATTAAAACAATTGACTTTAATACTTAAAAGTGGTTAAATAGCAATGTTGAGTAATTAAAAACAAAAATGAAACTTACAAAAAGACAGCAAGAAAAATACACAAGACAAATGGAAAAATACAAAAAACAAATGGTGACATTGGTAGATAAAATGCTGACCATGACAAGTACACTTCCATATAAAGGTGATATTTGTGAAGATTCGCAAAAAGTTTGTTTGATTGTCGCTATCAATGAAGTTGATCATTGTCTAAACGGTTTAAAATTAAGTGACTTCACCAAGGAAGAAGATGATGACGATGGAGATGGTGATGATTAACAAATTCTCTGTGATAGTATAGAGAATATTCCTAAAACGGGACGCAATACCTACGGGTGTTGTGTCCCGTTTATTTTTGTAAAGAAAAATGACAGATCCTTTGCAACGAACAATGAACGATCTTGGTGTTTTACCTCAAACGCCTGACGGCGCAGAAAAGATTAGCGTTGTGTTGGCTGAAGAACAACGACTCCAGACGGAATCAAGCGCCTACTACACCTATATTTCCAGAGGGGAACCCGCCTGGGTGAAACCCCCTGAAGTAATTCGCCGATCTAATACCAATACTTTTGATGTTCGGGGTCAGGCTTACCTACCTATTTTTCCCGCCAATAATCTGCAAATTGATTTTCCCGTTAACATCCCCTTGTTAAAAGGAAATCCAAATAGCAGTATTGATCGAGAAGATTTTTTATATTTGATTGGAATTGGTGTAGAGGTTGGGGCAGAACAAGATCCTGTGTTGGGAGAATTATCTTTCCAGTATCGAGAGCGTAACGAAACAACCCAGGAAATTGAGATTAAGCAAATGACGGGGGAAAACTCCCGTAGACTTCGGAGTTATGTTTTCGCTATCCTGACCCCTGAGCCATTAACAAAAAAAGACGTTAATGCTATTTTTGATGTCCCCACAACTACCGATTACCCCGCCCATCATCGGATTACGATTACAAAGCTAGGTGTTGATGGATTTCCCTTGGGACTTTATCATGTCTGGCCGATGGATATTAATTGGAAGCAGGGTAAGTCTTATATAATTTATCCCGAATATACCGATCCCCTCCCCATTTGTAAGATTAGACGAACTCTTAACTCAAATAGCGGAGGGATAATTGATACAGGCGTTGATATCGTTGATTTAATCCTTCAAGGCAGCCTAACTAAAGATGATTTAGATGTGGTTGTTTGGAAGAAATTAATTGATATTTTTACGGGTTTTGATCAAGCCTACAGAAAAGCAGTCTTGAACTTGGGACTGGGAAGTTTTTCAATTAATCCGGCAATGCCAGGTGAAGCTGCGATCGCAACCAATGACAGTAACATGGTTGCCAATGGTCAACGGATGATTTTCTTTGATCAGGAAATTGCAGATACCTTTTCTGCTTTTAAAGTTAGAGCCGAAAACACAGAAGGCGATCGCCCTCTAGTTAGCCTGACCTTGCGCCCTAACCTCCCATTTGGAACCCAATTCTCAGAAGGGGGTCACAGGATTTTCGATCTAAAAGGTCAAAACCAAACTAACTTAGGTCGCTTTACACGATTACAGGGAAGTGTGATTGCTTGGGTGGGTTCCGAAGGTTCGACAATCAAACCAGGCGATGAATGTTATCTGCAACCGTCAATTGTTTATCCCGGTGGATCTGGATTCAAGATTCCTTTTAGATCCTGTGAAAAGATTTTCGTTCGTGGCCAAGAACTTCCTAAAGTAAATATTCGGGAAGGAGGGCAGAATGATATCCAACAATATGAGTCGCCTGCTGGCAATATTCCGTTTATCGTAATTACAGCACGGGAACGGTCAGGGGTTCTCTATATTTACCAAGAAGTTATTTTAACCTCATCTTCTGAAGGAATTTTAGCAGTCCCTCCTGAATCTAATGGGGTATTTGCTTTTATTGAAGGTGTTTCTGGTCGAATCAATTCTCCTGTAGTTACGGGATTACGCCCCAATACCAGTTACCGAACCCTTTGTTACCATCCCCCGATTCCCGAAGAATACTGGCAATTCCTTTTGAATTACCCAAGATATTTAGGGACAGGTGAAGCAGGTTTGATTACAGATGCCGAAATCGTCTCAGACCCAATATTTTTCATTCACACACAAGGGGGTGGGAACCTAGTTTTTCGAGGGGAAGAATCGTTACGATTTTCTCCTATTGCCAAATACCTGCCATCACTAGGCGGACGGTTTCAAATCCCATCATGGGAATTAAAGGGGCCAATTCATTTAATTAATGAACCCTACCCAGGCCCTATTACTGCGTTGCGTGTCCCTGTTTCCCCTGCTTCTATGATGGTGCAACCTATGGTTGGGCAAAAGCTCAGTTTATTTATTGGGACAGAACATCACTTCTTTAGCGATCGCTCTATTCGTGGAACTGTGATGGTTAACGATAAACCCCTGGGGTGGCGTATCCCTCACCTTTCCCATCAATCCCCCTGTCAGGGAGTGATTTCCTTCTTGATCAAGCAAGATGACAAAATTCGTCTATTTATTGCTTGTCATAATGGGCCTGGAGGAGCGATTGTTACCTGTGATTCCAGCAAGTCCACTGCGTTTGATTTATTCGACTTAACTTAAAAATGAGCAATAAAATTAACTTTGCGATTAAGGGAACGCTCAGAAACCTGTATAGCAGCCGTGGTTTTGGCAGCCTGTTCCCGACATTTATCCGCCCAACTCCAATCTTTATTGAGCGGGACAATAACAACTCAATAGATTTAATTCCCATATCTTCTAATGACCCTGCTATTTACCCTGATGGCAGTTTTGCGCTTGCTCCTGGGATTGAAAACTTAATCCCAAATAGCGATCGCTTAAATGCAGAGGGATGGGTGCGGGGATCTAATGTCTTTGTAAGAAGCAATATTGACAAGGGTTCGGTAGAACTACGTCAAGAAGCTGATGCAATTGTTGTGGGTGCGCGACAATCTGGTAATGAAAAAGGGCAAATCTTTCGACGGGTAATTAGCATACCCCACGATAACTCAACCTATACCGCATGGACTCTGTTGAGATTGGGTGATGGGGTGTTAGGTGCGAATGACGTTTTTCGAGTTGCTTTAGCAGACGGTTCTATCTTGGCTTCGACGAATTTAGAATCTAAATTGGTTCTCAACCAGAACAACCCTGTTGACGTTCAATTTAGTTTACCTGCCGACTTAGTATCAATTGGGCAACCTATTGAAATTCACATTGAATGGTACATTGAAAATTCCTGTACCCTTTATATAACTGGTTTACAACTAGAAAAACGCGACTTCAGAAGTCTCTTTGTCTATCAAGACAATGAAATCAAGAAGGTCGCGGAATCAATTCTCTATTACCAACAATCTCCAATTGAAGGATTGGGGAGTTTTGGGATTTTCTTTCGAGTTGTTGGTTGGCGAGGTAATGGCAATATTATTCAATCGGGAGATGTCAAAATTTCCCTTGAATCAAACCAATTGGTTGTTACTAAAGGGAATGAGCGTTACCTAATAGAACAAGACTTACCTCAAAAATTCGCCTGCTTTGTTCAGATTGCCACTGAAACCCAGTCGATCAATGTTTATATTGATGGAATTTTGGTTTGGAAGCGATCGCTCGGAACCGGAACTTATCGGTTAGCCCCAGGGCCAATGCTTCTAACTACAAAGGGAGTTAGGGTTTACAGTTTGATTGCCACAACCAATGCCTACCTTGAAGACGGTTTAATTGATGTTGGTCAAGTTGCCCTACGAGAAGTCGGGGATCTATTTACTAAGTTTTTCATCCCTCCCGAACTCCTAACTTCTGCTCCTCAAAAATTTGTAACAGATTCAGTTAAAATTCCTGCATCTCAAGTAGATGCGGTAACAGGAATGGTTGCCCCTGGGTATGCGGAAGTCCGGTTTCCGTTCCGTGCCATAGATCCAGTTGTCATCGAAGAATTAATCCCAGCAAGTAACGCGATTCGAGTAACATCAAGTATTTCTTTTATTGAAGGAAATGCTTATGTGCGATCGCCGGATGGTAGAAATATTCGGACAGTTAGAGTTGCAGGGATTAACCCCGTCAATAAACTAATCTACCTAAGCACACTGGAATTATTGGAAGTTGGGATGATTATTGCCCAGCCAACTCCTTCGGGGGAAACCTTGATTCCAACTGATAATTATCGAGTAGAATTCTTGCATCCCGTTCCCGGTGTTAAAGTATTTTTACTAGCTACAGATGGGATTGCACTGAGAAACAATAATCCCCATCCCGTAACCGTTGTTCCTATGTTGGTTGTAGTCCTATGAGCAGTTACTCTAACCCCGTTTATTATCCCCTGGATTTTCCCCAAGAAAATCTACTGCCCGATCCTTCCGATCTTCTCAATCACCTAGAAGAACGTTGGTCGGATACCCAACTCCAATTCCTTGCAGCCCAACAAAAAGCCGAAAAAGCTTTGATTGCGGCTGCC
This sequence comes from Acetobacteraceae bacterium, assembly GCA_044369385.1. Classification (GTDB taxonomy): domain Bacteria; phylum Pseudomonadota; class Alphaproteobacteria; order Acetobacterales; family Acetobacteraceae; genus CAMDGX01. The sequence continues at coordinate 6,568 of JBIPLY010000574.1, forward strand.
AACACGAATTTAATTAAGTTAGAACGACTACCATCTCCACTGACTGCGATTAGTGTTGACGAGTTACTGTCTGGGACGGAATTGGTTACAATGGCTCAATACAATGAGTTACTAGCAAGTCTTACTTGCTTAGCTGCCCATATTCAGTCTTGGCAGTCGGCAACGTTAGAGCCTATAGTCCCGAATAGTGTAGTCGCGCCTTGTAGCGACTAACAAAAACTAGACTTGTCATCTTATTCTGGAGGTGCTATGATTTAGATAACTGAAGCACCATTCAATTCAATATTCGACCCAAAACCCCTGGAGAATTAATTTTCCAGGGGTTTTGCTGTTTGAGGAGATTTATGCCATTACCTTGTGAATTACCTCTTTCTGGCTACTCTAGTAATCCAGTTTCTTTGCCGGGTGCGATCGCAGCCCTTTCCGCTCAGGTCACTTCTACTCTTTTGGAGGTTCGACAAGAAATTGGGGAGCTAAAGTGTGAATTTATTGAAGTGCGGGGATTGGCAATCGAATTGGCTGCTTCCTTGATCAAAGAACAAACTCAGAAAGTCAAGTATTTATTTGATCAACGGAGTGAATCTGATATTGAAAACAGAAAACGACAAGAAATAATTTGTCAGTTTGCAGTTTCAGCTATCAAAGAACAAACCCAAAAAGTCAAATATTTGTTCGATCAACGGAATGAAACTGATATTGAAATCAGAAAACGACAAGAATTAATTTGCTCGTTTGCTGCTTCAATTATTAGAACTCAAGCAATCTTAATTGTAAATTAAAACTATCTTACAGAAATTATCATGACATTAGAACAACAAGTAGCATCCTTAGTTACCGCAACAACAGATTTAACTACTGTTGTTAATACAGAATTAAATAATGTTAGAACAGAAAATGCAGTCTTCAAAGAGACGGTAATATCAAAGCCTGCGACTGCTACCAATAATTGCTTTGCCTTATTTGATAGCACAACCAGAGGACTCAAGCAATCATCGTCTTATATTAATGATTCAGGGTTTATGATCTTAGGCGGTCAGCTTGTTGTTGGAAACAAAGGCAATAATTCTTTTATTATAATGGGTGATGGTAATCCCGGCGTGAATACTAACGGGCAGCACAATATAATACTAGGGAACAGTAATACTTTTACATCCAATACCACTGGTGGTTATAACGTTGGTATAGGTGCTAGCAATTTTTCGTCTAATACCACAGGAAGTCAAAATACTGGGGTTGGCACATTGGCACTCAGGGCAAATACAGCAGGAGGAAACAATGTTGCTGTTGGAATGTATTCGTTAACTACAAACACCATTGGATATAATAATGTGGCAATAGGGGTGTTGTCTTTATCTCAAAATACAGAAGGGAATAATAATACTGCTGTAGGTTTTGGTTCTTTAAATCAAAATGGATTAACTAACTGTACTGCAATAGGATATGGTGCGGCAGTTAGTGGATCGAATCAAGTCCAATTGGGAGATTCTTCGACAACAACTTATGTATTCGGAACTGTTCAGAACCGTTCGGATGTTCGAGATAAAACAGATGTTCGGAATACGATTTTAGGTTTGGATTTTATAAAATCCCTCAGACCCGTTGATTACCGATGGGATATGCGAGAAGATTACAAACCTGTCGCACCGCAAGATCCGGGTATAGATGCTACAGATGAACAGAAAGCAAGATATCAATCTGATATAAAAACCTGGTTAGAAAATTGTAAATTAAAAAATATTACTCACAATGGAACAAAAAAACGGAATCGCTTCCATCATGGTTTGATTGCTCAAGAAGTAAAGGCAGTTTTAACTCAAAAAGGAATTGATTTTGGGGGGTATCAAGATCATTCTATATCTGGTGGGGATGATGTTTTGAGTTTAGGTTACGACCAATTTATTGCTCCACTAATTAAAGCGGTTCAAGAATTATCCGCGCAAAATGAAGCGTTAATCGCCAGAATTTCGGTATTAGAAAGCAATCTTAAATAGGATTCTTGTATGCCACGTCTTGCTTCTGATTTAGATGCCAATGATAACCGAATTAGTAATCTTGCGATCGCATCCCAACCCGCCGATGCTGTCCGATTAGATTACATAACAGCACTAGAAGCCCGATTGGAATCCGCACAAATTCAGATGTTGAATTATGTTCAACTTCTGAATGCTGTTAATCAGGAAATCCAGGCTTTAAAAGCAACAATTTCCCAACAGAACAAAAAAGCACCTGTTGTTCTAGCAATAACAGAACCCATCAGTATTCAGACGGGTGGGCAGATTGCTGTTCAGGGTGTGGGTTTAGTGGTGGGCGATCGCGTTTTACTAACAGCTAACGGTGCAAACAATGGCATTTATGTCGTAGCAAATGGGGCGTGGCAACGAGCCGTTGATGCCAACGAACCTTCTGAATTTCCAAGTATGGAAATCGAAGTAATGGAAGGTGATTATCCTGGTGTCTGGAAACTCACCAATGCGCCTAACCCGATTGTTCTAGGAGTGAGTGTTCTTACCTTTGAACGAGTAAGCAGCACCTTTGCAATCCTTCCGGTTTGTAAGGGTGGGACGGGCGCAGACAACCCAAGAACTGCTCGAAAAAATCTTGGATGTGTGGAACAAATTTCTTTTGATTATGTTGGGGACGGGATCGAAACATCTTTTCTTTTTCAACACAATCTAGGTCAATTGTATCCATTTGTTAAGGTCTTTGATCGGACTCACCCTCAATCAACAATTTTTGCTGAGGAGTATCCGATTGACGAAAATACTATCCGAGTTGAATTTTCTGCTCCTCCTGCTCTTAACTCAATTGCGGTTTCGATTTTAGGAGCAGTGAGTCCATCCTACAACAATTGTTTTACCTAAGTTTAAGGAAGATATATGGCTATTTTATTTCAGAACAGTGTTGATATGTCTAGCAACCCCATTGTGGGAGTTGTTGATTCCATTGATCCTACTTCTGCGATCACAAAAACAAAATTAGACACTGAAACTGGTATTCTTCAAACTGGTATTGACACTGTTGATGGTCGTGTTGATACCGTTGAAACCAACTTATCTAATGCGATCGCAACTTTAGAAGCACAAGTTCAAGCTGCTGTTAACAACCGCGATTTTAAGGACTCCGTTCAAGTTGCTGCGACCGCTAATGTGAACTTAGCTTCTGGCGTAGCATTAATCGGAACTGCTATTCAAGGTGTTACCTTGAGTGCCGGAGTTCGGGTTTTGCTAACCGCCCAAACTGACGCATCTCAGAATGGTATTTATGTGGTTGCAGCCGGAGTTGGTTTGCAACGTTCGGAAGATGCCAATGCCGATTCTGAAGTTACTAACGGGATGCTGATTGGTGTCACCGGAGGCGATTTACTGAATCAAGTGGTTTGGATGCTGATTACAGCAGACGCAATTTCCCTTGGAACCACTGAATTAACCTTTCAGAAGTTTCGTTCAATTCACGATTTATCCGTTGCCAGTGCAACGGGACTGGAATTGACTGGAGGAGGCGTTCTTCAATACGCCAGTGTTGCTCAAGCTCGTAAAACCTTGGGTGCTGCCGAAGAATATTCTGCTTTAATTGGCAACGGCGTGGATACAACCTATACCGTTACTCATAACTTAAACACTGACTTAGCTGCCATGCCTGCCCTGATTCGTGTGTCTGACGGTGAGTTTGCTCAAGCACAAATTAAACGAGTGTCTGCTAATGCAGTTTCAGTAACCTTTGGTTCTGCTCCTGCCTCTAACGCATACAAACTTGTGATGGTCGCTGTTAATAAAGCCGCGTAATTAGTTCTGGATATATATTTCAAGAATTTGACCAGAAAACTTAGTCAAATTCTTGGAATAAAACAGGTGAAACTTATGTCAATTAGAGTTTTATCGAACCTAGATTTAAGTCAAAATACAATTCTCAATGTCTCCCAGGGGACTGATCCAAATAATGTAGTAACAATCGCTAAATTGCAGGAAGAATTGAACAAAAAAGCTGATATTATTCACACTCATGAAATTGGAGACGTAAATAATATTGAGTTTTATTTAACACACCAAACATTAGACGGAGGATTACTTTAATTATGCCGAATACAATTCTTCTAAAGCGGGGGACGACCGCAAAGAACGATGTTTATACGGGTCAATCGGGAGAAATTACTGTTGACACAGATGTTAAAAACGTTCGCGTACACGATGGGACAACTCCAGGGGGAACAGCTTTAGCAAAAGCAACCCACGTTCACGCGATCGCTGACGTTTCTAACTTGACAGTTTCTTTAGCTGGTAAAGCTGATGCAATTCACTCCCATAGTGATGCAACAACAGGAGTATCGGGATTTTTATCTGCTTCTGATAAATCGAAGATTGATGGGATTGCAGTAAACGCCAACAATTATGTTCACCCAACGACAGATGGTAGCCTCCATGTCCCAGCAACGGGAACAGGTAATAATCTCAAGGTTCTAAAGGCTGGCGCAACAGCAGGATCGATTACCTGGGGAGATGTTGCGTTTGCGGAAGTAGCAAGTAAGCCCACAACACTGGCCGGATATGGGATTGCGGATGCCGCACCATTAGCATCCCCCGCATTGACGGGAACCCCCACTGCCCCTACTGCTACTGCCGGGACAAATACAACTCAATTAGCAACAACGGCTTTTGTCCAAGCCGCGACTGACGCTGCTCGACAGGGATTAAGCGTAAAAGATGCGACTAGAGTTGCTACAACTGCTAATTTAACTGCATCCTACGCTTCTCAGATTCTTACAAATACCGGAACATTAGCTGCTCTGGTACTAGATGGGGTAACTTTAGCCCTTAATGATCGAGTTTTAGTTAAAGATCAAACCACCGCTAGTCAGAATGGAATTTACATCGTAACAGCAGTGGGTTCGGGAGCAGTTGCCTGGACTTTAACCCGTGCTACTGATGCGAATTTAAGTAGTGAATTGCCTACGGGAACTTTCGCATTTGTCTCGGAAGGGACTACCAATGCAGATGCGGGATTTGTTTTAACGACAAATGCTCCAATTACTCTTGATACCACTGCTTTAGCTTGGACTCAATTTAGTGGTGCTGGACAAATCACTGCGGGTACAGGTTTAACTAAGACCGGAAACTCAATTGATGTTGGTACAGCTTCCACAGGCCGAATTGTAGTTAATCCTGATAATATCGATCTAGCCACAACTGGGATTGCAGGAGGAACCTATCGCTCTTTAACTATTGATACCTATGGTCGAGCGACGGCAGGAACCAACCCCACGACATTAGCTGGATATGGGATTACGGATGCTGCGCCATTGGCATCCCCCGCATTAACAGGAACCCCAACCGCTCCTACTGCTACTGTAGCGACAAATACGACTCAATTAGCAACAACGGCTTTTGTTCAATCAGCAGTAGGACAAATCACTGCTGGTACAGGTTTAACTAAGACCGGAAACTCAATTGATGTTGGTACAGCTTCCACAGGCCGAATTGTAGTTAATCCTGATAATATCGATCTAGCCACAACTGGGATTGCAGGAGGAACCTATCGCTCTTTAACTATTGATACCTATGGTCGAGCGACGGCAGGAACCAACCCCACGACATTAGCTGGATATGGGATTACGGATGCTGCGCCATTGGCATCCC
>JBIPLY010000086.1:0-12193 GCA_044369385.1 Acetobacteraceae bacterium
GGGCTGCGCGCGCGGTGCGGCTGGCGGCGCTGGCGGTGCTGGCGGTGGTGGTGGCCAAGGTGTTCCTGCTCGACATGTCCGCGCTGGTCGGGCTGTGGCGGGTGCTGTCCTTCCTGGGGCTGGGGCTGGCGCTGATCGGGCTGGGGGCGGTGTTTCGGCGCTTCGTGGTCAGCGCAGCGCCGACACCTGCCCCAGAAACGCCAGCAGCGCCGCCGTGACCGCCTGCGGCTGTTCCTGCTGCACCCAGTGCCCGGCGCCGTCGACCAGGATCGGCGGGGCCATATCGGCAAAACCGTGGGTGCGCATCCGTTCCAGCGCGCCGGGGGACTGGTGGATGCCCCAGTCCTGCCGCCCGGCCAGGAACAGCGCCGGAATGTCGATGCGGCGCCCGGCGAACATCTGCTGTTCGGCGACCAAAGCGGGGTCGAAGCGGCAGCGGTACCAGTTCAACCCGCCCTGGAACCCGGTGCGGGCGAACTCGGCGGCATAGACCGCCAGCTCCGCCTCGGTCAGCCAGGCATTGGCGGCGATCTGCGCCGGGCCGGGCATCTCGGGGGCCACGGTCTCGGCCATGTCGCGGGCGCGGTCCATCACGTAATAGGTCGGCAGCTTCGCCAGCTCGGCGGCGGTCCAGCCGGCCAGCGGAAAAGGCTGGTTGGCGGCCCAGTCGGCCGATTTGTGGTGGTAATAGGCGCGCAGGAAGCCGTGCAGCCCGGCCTTCGCGCCCAGCATGTCGGCATTGGCCGCGCGGGTGGAATAGTAGTGCTGGTAATGCTTGCGCGGCCGGTCCAGCGCGGCCAGGGCCGCATCGATATCGGCGGCGGGGGCGGCCGGCAGCGCGGGCGGCCCGGTGAAGGGCGCGCTCATCAGCACCACCGAACGATAGACATCCGGCCGCAGCAGCGCCGACCAGGCCGCCACCGAGGCGCCGAAATCATGGCCGACAACGCAGGCCACCTCGGCATACCCCAGCGCGCGCACCAGGCCAAAGGCGTCGCGCGCCAGGTTGGCCATGCGGAACGGGGCGAGGTCGCCGTCGTACTCCGCGGTCCAGCCCGTCGTGCGGCCATAGCCGCGCTGGTCCGGCGCCACCACATGGAACCCGGCCCGGGCCAGCGGCGCCAGCAGCTTGCGCCAGGACCAGGCGAGTTCGGGAAACCCGTGCAGCAGCAGGATCAGCGGCCGGCCGGCGCTCTCGTGCCCGGCTTCCAGCACATGCATCGCCAGCCCGTTGACGTCCGCCACCATCCGGCTGCGCACGCCCTCCGGCAGCGACAACGGCGTCACGACCGCACCACCCGCACCACGGCGATCATCATGTGCAGCCCGGCCATGCACAAGGACAGCGGCACCCGCAGCGACAGCCACCACTCCGGCGCCACGAAGCGGCGGGTCAGCGCGCGATCGACCGCCAGCGTGGCCAGGAACAGCATCGACAGCACCGCCAGCGACAGCGGCGACAGGAACACCAGCACCGGCCAGGCCGCCAGCGCCGGCAGCACCGACAGGCCGAGCCACAGCGGAAGGTCGCGCGGATGCCCGCCCCGCGCGGCGATGCCCCACCAGGCGCCGCCGAGGAAGCTGAGGATCACCGCGCCATAGCTGCCCGCGGCGCGGAAGGCGAGGTCGCGATGCGCCGGCCCGGCCAGCAGCAGCACGCCGAGCGCGATGACGCTGGGCAGCAATCCGGCCGCGCCGAGCACCAGCGCCGCGCGCGGCGGCAACTCGGCACGCCCGGACACCGGCCAGCCCGACACGGCGGCGCGATCAGGCGCGGCGGCGGGCGAGAAGCCCCATCAGCCCGATGCCGAACAGCGCCAGCGAGGCCGGCTCAGGCGTGGCGAAGACCTCGATCGCGGTGCCCTGGACGCCGACGGTGAAGCCGTTCCAGTCCTCGTTGCTCAGGCTGCGCCAGCTCACGGTGTCGAAGGCGCCGGTGAAGCGGATGGTGCCGTGCGGCTCGCCGGTGCCGACGAGCTGGTATTCGAAATTGCCGCCGCCGAGATCGACCACGTTCTTGGACGAGGTGCCGCAGCCCCAGTAGCCGCACTGGTCGGCCGGCGTCCCGTTGCCGAAGCTCAGGATGTCGAAATCCTGGTCGAAGGCATAGCCGTTGCCGTTCAGGCTGACATAGGAGAACACGGGATTGGCGATCGTCTCGCTGAACGACAGGGTCTGCAACCCGGCCTGGTTCAGCGCGATGATGTCGGTTCCGGTCGGAATGTTGTCCACCAGGGGGCTGGTGAAGGGCGAGGTGGCGTTGTTCCGGTTGCCGATGATGTCGGTCCAGTAGTCGGTGCCGCCGGCGGTCTGGATGAAGGAGATGCCCTGCGGGTTGTTGTAGGTCACCGCAACCGTGCTGCTGCCGGTGGTGATGGTGCCGTTGGCGGTGAAGCCGCCCGCGGCCGAGGAGCCGGTCCAGTCGGTCCAGAACACCGGGGCGGCGCTGGCGAGGCTGGCCGGTGCGGCGGCGAGCAGGACCGCAAGCGCGGCACGGGCGAGAGAATGCGGCATCGGCAATACTCCGGAAGGGGAAAAACGCGCCAGGCGGTAAGGATGACAGGCCGGAAAACAACCGCCATTCTGTAACAACCCGGGCGCCCCACCGTCAAGCCGCACGCCTACTCCGACTGGCGCCAGACCGGGAACGGATCGGGCAGGTTGGCCCAGGCCTTGGCGCCGGCGCGCATCTCCTTGTCGGTCAGCGTGCAGGCATCCAGCGCCAGGCGCAGCGCCGCCTCGTCCATGCCGATGCCGATGAACACGATCTCCTGGCGCCGGTCGCCGTACATCGGGTGCCAGGTCTTGCGGATCGTCTCCTGCCAGATCGGGTCCTGCGGCCGGTTGGCCGGCGGCACGACCGCCCACCAGAAACCGGCGGCCTCATGGCGGCCGACGGCGCCGGCGAGTTGCCAGGAGCCGGCCCAGCGCATGCGGCTGGCCAGCCAGAAGAACCCCTTGGCGCGGATCACGCCCGCCATGTCGCTGGCGAGGAATTTGTAGAACCGGGCGGGGTGGAAGGGGCGGCGGTTGCGGTAGACGAAGTTGGTGATGCCGAACTCGATGCTCTCGGGCAGGTGGTCGCCGGCCAGCGCCTTGGACCAGCCGGCGGCCTGCTGGGCGCGCTCGAAATCGAAGCGGCCGGTGCCCATGATCCGGTCCATCGGCACCGCGCCGTGGCTGGCCAGGACGATCTCGGCGCCGGGATTGAAGGTGGCCAGGATGTCGCGCAGCCGGGCGATGTCTTCGGGGGCGAGCAGGTCGGTCTTGTTGACCACGATGACGTCGGCGAACTCGACCTGTTCGACCAGGAGGTCGACGAGCATGCGGCCATCCCCCTCGCCGGAGGTTTCGCCGCGGTCCTCCAGGCTGTCGGTGCTGGCGAAATCGCGCAGGAAGGCGGCGGCGTCGACCACGGTGACCATGGTGTCGAGCCGGGCGCTGTCGGCGAGGCTGAAGCCCTCCTCGGTGCGGAAATCGAAGGTGGCGGCCACCGGCATGGGCTCGCTGATGCCGGTGCTTTCGATCAGCAGATAGTCGAAGCGCCCCTCGGCGGCGAGCTTGGCGACTTCCTGCATCAGGTCCTCGCGCAGGGTGCAGCAGATGCAGCCGTTGGACATCTCCACCAGCTTCTCCTCGGTGCGGGAGAGCTGGCCGGTGTTGCCGACCAGGCTGGCATCGATGTTGACCTCGCTCATGTCGTTGACGATGACGGCCACGCGCTTGCCCTCGCGGTTGGCCAGCACGTGGTTGAGCAACGTGGTCTTGCCGGCGCCAAGAAAGCCGGAGAGGACGGTGACGGGCAGGCGGGGCTCGGGCATGGGGGCAATCCGAAATGCTATACTATAACATTTCATGACTTCCAGCCGCGCGCAACGGGGGGTTTCGGATCGCCGGGACGGGGCCATGTGCAGCGCCATGCCATCGACGACGATCGTGCCGATCCTGGGCGACCAGCTCACCCCCACCCTGTCATCCCTGCGCGCCGCCGACCCCGCGGCGTCGGTGGTGCTGATGGCCGAGGTGGCGGCGGAGGCGGACTATGTGCCGCATCACCGCAAGAAGCTCGCCTTCCTGTTCAGCGCCATGCGCCACTTCGCCGCCGAGCTGCGCGCGCGGGGCTGGCGGGTGGACTACGTGACGCTGGACGACCCGGCCAACACCGGCAGCCTGGGCGGCGAGCTGCGCCGTGCGGTGTCGCGGCATGGTGGCGCCCGGGTGATCGCCACCCTGCCCGGGGAATGGCGGGTGGAGGCGATGATGCGCGGCTGGGAAGCGGCGCTGGGGGTGGAGGTGGTCCTGCACGAGGATGACCGCTTCTTCGCCACCCGCGCCGCGTTTGCCGATTGGGCGCGCGGCCGGCGGCAGTTGCGCATGGAGTTCTTCTACCGCGACATGCGCCGCAGCACCGGGCTGCTGATGGACGCCAGCGAACCCGCCGGCGGGCAGTGGAACTTCGACGCCGAGAACCGCAAGCCGCCGAAGCGAGGCATGGCGGTGCCCGATGTGCCCCGCTTCGCCCCGGATGCGATCTCGCAAAGCGTGCTGGACATGGTGGCGCAGCGCTTCCCCGACCGCTTCGGCGACCTCGCCCCGTTCTGGTTCGCGGTGACGCGCGTCGACGCCGAGGCCGCACTGGCATCCTTCCTGCGCCACGCCCTGCCCCGCTTCGGCGATTTCCAGGACGCGATGCTGCGGGGGGAAAAGTTCCTGTTCCATGCCGTGATCGCGCAGTACCTGAACTGCGGCCTGCTCGATCCCCGCGCGGTGTGCCAGGCGGCGGAGGCGGAGTTCCGCGCCGGGCGCGCCCCGCTGGCCGCCGTGGAGGGCTTCATCCGCCAGATCCTGGGCTGGCGCGAGTATGTGCGCGGCATCTACTGGATGAAGATGCCCGGCTACGTGGAGGAGAACGCCCTGGGCGCCACGCGCGACCTGCCCGCGTTCTACTGGACCGGGCAGACCGACATGGCCTGCGTCGCCGCGGCGGTGAAGCAGACGCGGGAAGAGGCCTATGCCCACCATATCCAGCGCCTGATGGTCACCGGCAATTTCGCGCTGCTGGCGGGGGTGGACCCGAAGCAGGTCCACGCGTGGTACTTGGCGGTCTATGCCGATGCCTATGAATGGGTGGAGCTGCCCAACACGCTGGGCATGAGCCAGTTCGCCGATGGCGGGGTGCTGGCCAGCAAGCCCTATGCCGCCAGCGGCGCCTATATCGACCGGATGAGCGACTATTGCGGCGGCTGCCGGTTCGATGTGAAGGCAAGGAACGGGCCGGGCGCCTGCCCGTTCAACTATCTCTACTGGGATTTCCTGGCCCGCAACCGCGCGGTGCTGGGGCGCAACCCGCGGCTGGGGCCGGTCTGGCGCACCTATGACGCGCTGTCCGCCGAGCGCCGCGCGGCCGTCGCCAGGGATGCGGCGGCGTTCCTGGCGGGGCTGGAATGAATTGACCGGCCGGCGTGCCCGGCGCAGGCTGATCACGTCGAGGATTGCCAGGAGAGCAGCATGTCCCCCGCCGCGCGGCAGATGGCGTTCGTCAACCTGGCCCACTCCTTCACCCATTACTGCCTGCTGATCCTGCCCACCGCCGTGCTGACGATGGTGCTGATGCCGGATGGGCCGTTCGGCGACGACTATGAGCTGATCCTGCCGCTGGCGACCGGCGGCTTCGTGCTCTACGGGCTGCTCTCCCTGCCGCAGGGCGCGCTGGCGGCGCGGTTCGGGCGGCACAACCTGATGACGGCGTTCTTCCTCGGCGCCGGGCTGTCGATGATCGGCACCGGGCTGGCGCCGAGCCCGGTCTGGCTGGCGGTGGCGCTGGCGGCGACCGGCGCCTTCGCGGCGATCTACCATCCGATCGGCACCGCGCTGCTGGTCGATGTCGCCGGCGACAAGCCGGGCCGCGCGATCGGGCTGAACGGGGTGTTCGGCAATATCGGCGTGGCGATGGCGCCGATGGTCACCGCTTTCGTGGCGTTCCGCTGGGGCTGGCACTGGGCGTTCATCATCCCGGGCGTGCTGTGCACCCTGGCGGGGCTCGCCTGGATGCGCGAGCCGGTATTCGATGTCGCCGCCCGGCGCGGGGGGAAGCCGTTTCCCGAAATCCCGCCGCAGCTGGTGCGCCGGGCGGTGATCGTGCTGCTGCTGGTCGCCGCGGTGTCGGGCCTGGTGTTCAACGCCTTCACCCTGCTGCTGCCGAAGCTGATGCAGGAGCGGCTGGCCCATGACGCGGCACTGCTGCCGCTGGCCGGGGTGGCGGCCACGGTGGCCACGCTGTGCGGCGCGGTGACGCAATTGACCGTGGGCCGGTTCATCGACCGCACGACCCTGCGCCAGATGTTCCTGCCGATGGCCGTCGTGCTGGCCCCGGCGCTGGCGGCGCTGGCCTTTGTCGACGGGTGGCTGGCGGTGCCGGTGGCCGGCGTGGTGGCCGCGGTGCTGTTCGGGCAGGTGACGGTGAACGAGACGATGACGGCGCGCTACATCTCGCCGGCGCTGCGCACGCGGATGTATTCGATCCGCTTCTTCGTCGGCTTCCTGGGCAGCGCGATCTCCGCCCCGCTGATCGCGGCGCTGTATGCGCGCACCGGCAGCCAGGCGGCCTGCATCGCCGTGCTGGCGGGGTTTGCCGTGATCACCCTGGCCTGCGCCTGGTTCTTTCCCAACCGGCGCGAAGAGCTGAACCCGGAGCTGTGGGCGCAGCCCGCCGCGCGCCCGGCGGCCGGGCCGGTGGCGGCGGAATAGGCGCCGGTTTGAATTCGCCGCCCGGCATGACCATGTTGCGGGCATGAACCGCCGCGCCCTGTTTCTTCTCCCGCTGCTGCCCTTCGCCCGCCCCGCCCTGGCGCAGCGCCCGCCCGCCGCGCCCCCGCCGGCGGTCCCGGTGCCGGCCCCCGCCGCGCTGACCGCGCAGGACCGCGCCGACCTGACCCGCATCGAGGCCTATCTGAACGGCCTGCGCACCCTGCGCGCGCGCTTCCTGCAGGTGGCGCCGGACGGCACCATCACCGAGGGCCAGGCCTGGATCGAGCGACCGGGGCGGATGCGTTTCGAATACGACCCGCCCTCGCCGCTGGTGCTGGTCGCCGGCAGCGGCAACGGCATGTTCCATGACAAGACGCTGAAGCAGGTGACGTATTTTCCGCTCAGCTCCACGCCGCTGGGCATCCTGCTGTCGGAGAACCTGCGGTTGCAGGGCGCGGTGACGGTCAGCGGGGTCGAGCGGCTGCCCGGGCAGATCCATGTCTCGATGTTCCGCACCGCCGCCCCGGGCGAAGGCAGCCTGACCCTGGTTTTCGCCGACAACCCGCTGTCGCTGCGCCAATGGGTGATCACCGATCCGCAGCTGCGTGACACCTCGGTCTCGCTGTTCAACATGACGCTGGGCGGGCAGTTCGACCAGAAGCTGTTCGAGACGGCGGACCCGCGCCTGCGCGAGTAGGTTTCGCGTGGGCGTCCTGTGGCACCGCAGCCACAGCGACCCGGCTGCGCGCGCCGCGCATGGGTCGCATGGGCGGGTTTGTGTTCATTTTGCCGCCGGGATCGCCGATCATGACGGCTCGACGTCATTGCAACGGGCCCCATGAAACCGCTCATCGGCATTTCCTGCTGCGTCAAGCAGTTCGGCGCCTTCGGCATGGCCAACCATGCCGCCAGCAACACCTATGTCCACGCCACCGACAACGTGGTGGGGGGCGTGCCGGTGCTGGTGCCGGCCAACGGGCAACTGGCCGATATCGCCACCCTGGTTGCGCGGCTGGACGGGCTGATCCTGACCGGCAGCCGCAGCAACGTGGCACCGACCAACTATGACGGCCCGCCCCATGCCGAGGGCACGCCGGAAGACCACGCCCGCGACGGCGTCACCCTGCCGCTGATCCGTGCGGCGATCGAAGCCGGGCTGCCGGTGCTGGCGATCTGCCGCGGCATGCAGGAGATGAACGTGGCCCTCGGCGGCAGCCTGCACCAGCGGCTGCAGGACCTGCCGGACCGCATCGACCATTCCACCCCGATGTCGCCCCACCCCCGGGTGCGCACCGGCAAGTCGCATGCCGTGCGCGTGGCCGCCGGAAGCTGGCTGCACCGGATCAGCGGGCGCAGCGCGATCGCGGTGAACTCGCTGCACAACCAGGGCATGGACCGCCTGGCCCCCAGCCTGGTCGCCGATGCGACGGCCCCGGATGGCACGGTGGAGGCGGTCCATGCCACCTCGCCCGGCTTTGCCATCGGCGTGCAATGGCATCCCGAATACGACTGGGAGCGTGATGCGGTGTCACGCGCCATTTTCGAGCTGTTCGGGGAGGCGGTGCGCGCCCGCCTGGCCGGCCCGGCGCGGCTGTCCGCCGCGGCGGACTGACACAGTCCCCAAAGGTTCGGCTTGCCAAACGGCCGCGACGCGGGCATGTCGGTCATCCGGTCGTTCGGCCGGAAAGAAACGGGCGCAAACGCCCGGCGATGCAGGGAGCCCGTCCAGGCCCATGGCGACAGTATCGGTTCGCGCGGTGCGCAAGGCGTTCGGCAGCACCGAAATCCTCCACGGCGTGGATGTGGAGGTGGATGACGGCGAGTTCGTGATCCTCGTCGGCCCCTCCGGCTGCGGCAAATCCACCCTGCTGCGCATGATCGCGGGGCTGGAGAACATCACCCGCGGCGAGATCGCCATCGGCGGGCGGGTGGTGAACAACGTGGCGCCGAAGGAACGCGACATCGCCATGGTGTTCCAGAACTACGCGCTCTATCCGCACATGACCGTGCGCGACAACATGGCCTTTTCGCTGACCCTGCTGAATGCGCCCAAGCAGGTGATCGAGGAGAAGGTCGGCCGCGCCGCCGCCATCCTCGGCCTGCAACCCTATCTTGAGCGATATCCGCGCCAGCTTTCCGGCGGCCAGCGCCAGCGCGTGGCGATGGGCCGCGCCATCGTGCGCGATCCGCAGGTGTTCCTGTTCGACGAGCCGCTGTCCAACCTCGATGCCAAGCTGCGGGTGCAGATGCGGGCAGAGATCAAGGAGTTGCACCAGCGGCTGAAGACCACCACGATCTATGTCACCCATGACCAGATCGAGGCGATGACCATGGCCGACAAGATCGTGGTGATGAACGGCGGCAATGTAGAGCAGATCGGCGCGCCGCTGGATCTGTACGACCGGCCGAACAACCTGTTCGTGGCCGGCTTCATCGGCTCGCCGGCAATGAATTTTTTGACCGGCACGATCGCCGGCGGCAGCTTTTCCACCGGTGACATCGCCCTGCCCCTGCCGCCCGGCACGGCGGCGCTGGAGGGGCGGCGGGTGGTCTATGGCATCCGGCCGGAGCATCTGCGGCTCGATCCCGCCGGGGTGGCCGCCACCGTTCATGTCACCGAGCCCACCGGCTCCGAGACCCAGGTCATCATGCATCTCGCCGGCACGCAGGTGGTCGGCGCGTTCCGCGAGCGCATCGCGGAGAAGCCCGGACAGAACCTGCTGATCGCACCCGATCCCGCCCTGGTGCATCTGTTCGACGAGGCGACGGGAACCCGGCTGAACTGATTTCGCTGCAACGAGCGGCACAGGCCGCCACACGGGAGGTTTCGATGATGGATCGCTTCACGCGACGCGACGCATTCAGGATGGGAGCGGGCGCTGCCCTCGGCACCGCCGCCCTGGCGCCGGAAGCCGCGGCCCAGGCCGGGATTCCGATGGCCAACGTGCCCGCGCCTAACCAGCCGATCGAGGCGGGCGCCACCATCCGGGTGATCCGCCCCAGCAAGTTCGTCGAGGCCGACGAGGCGGTGTGGAACGAGAACCAGGCCAAGTTCATCAAGGCCACCGGCGTGCAGGTGCGCACCGACTATGTCGGCTGGGAGGATATCCGCGCCCAGGTCGCCGTGGCCGCGCGCACCGGCGCCGGGCCGGATGTCGTCGCCGGCTGGGCGGCGGACCCGCATCTGTATGCCGACAAGATCCTGGACATGACCGAACTCGCCGAATACCTCGGCAAGAAATACGGCGGCTGGGGTCCGCTGCCGGAGCGCTTCGGCAAGAAGTTCGGCACCAACCAGTGGCTGTCGATCCCGATGGGCTGCGGCGGCGGCGCGATGGTCTATCGCAAGTCGTGGGTCAATGCCGTGGGCTATGCCGGCATCCCGAACGAGCTGGACCGGTTCCTCGACCTGTGCCGCAAGATGCAGAAGTCCGGCCACCCCGCCGGCTTCGCGCTGGGCAATGCGGTGGGCGACGGCAACGGCACCGCCACCTGGCTGCTGTGGGCGCATGGCGCGTCGCAGGTGGACGAGGCCGGGAAGGTCACCATCAACAGCCGCCAGACCATCGAGGCGCTGAAGTACGCCGCCGAGCTGTACAAGACCTTCATCCCCGGCACGCTGAGCTGGCTCGATCCGTCGAACAACAAGGCGTACATCGCCGAGGAAGTCGGCATCACCCCGAACGGCGTGTCGGTCTACTTCGTGCTCAAGAGCGATCCGAAATACGCCAAGATCGCCGAGGACACCCAGCACGCCCGCCTGCCCGGCGCGCAGGGCACGCGCTATCCGGAAACCGCCAACGTGCTGAACGCCATGGTGTTCAAGCACACCAAGTTCCCGAACGCGTCCAAGGAGTTCCTGCGCTTCATGATGGAAGCGGAGCAGTACGATCCCTGGCTGACCAAGTGCCTGGGCTATTGGGCGCATCCGCTGCTGGCCTTCGACAAGAGCCAGGCCTGGGAGAGCGACGCCAAGATCCTGCCGTTCCGCGACGCGCAGAAGATGCCGTACTGGATCGGCTACAAGGGTCCGATCTCGGCCGCCTCGGGCGCCGTCGATGCCGAATACGTGCTGGTGCAGATGTTCGCCAGCGTGTGCTCCGGCCAGGCGACGCCGCAGGACGCGGCCAAGGAAGCCGAGCGCCGCATCACCCGCATCTACCGCCGCGCCGCCGGCTGATCGCGAGCATGGGCGCCGCCGGTTGGCGGCGCCCATGACTACAAGCGCCCGCGAAAGGATGACCATGGACGCCTCCACCTGGGTGGCAAAGCGCCCCGCGCCGAGCGCGCTGGCCCGGCTGTTCGACTACAAGCCATTCCTGATCGCCGTCTGCCTGTTCCCGGCGGTGGGATTGCTGGTGGCGTTCCTGACCTATCCGCTCGGCTTGGGCGTCTATCTGGCCTTTACCGACACGCAGATCGGCGGCAACGGCAAGTGGGTGGGGCTGGAGAACTTCATCGACCTGATGGAGGACCCGATCTTCCTGCAAAGCGTGTGGTGGACCTTCGTCTATACCGCGATCGCCACCGTCGGGAAGTTCGCCCTCGGGCTGTGGCTGGCGCTGCTGCTGAACGACAACATCCCGTTCAAGTCCGCGATCCGCGCCATCATCCTGCTGCCCTACATCGTGCCCACCGTGCTGTCGGCGATCGCCTGGTGGTGGATCTACGATCCGCAGTTCTCGATCATCTCCTACGTGGTGGTCGACCAGCTCGGCCTGCGGGAGAAATACTACGACTTCCTGGGCGCGCCCTGGCCGGCGCGCTGGAGCCTGATCGTGGCCAATATCTGGCGCGGCATCCCGTTCGTGGCGATCACCTTGCTGGCGGGGTTGCAGACGATTTCGCCCTCGCTCTACGAGGCGGCGATGCTGGACGGCGCCTCGCCCTGGCAGCGCTTCCGCCGCATCACCGCGCCGCTGCTGATGCCGATCCTGGCGATCGTGATGACGTTCTCGGTGCTGTTCACCTTCACCGACTTCCAGCTGGTCTATGCCATCACCCGCGGCGGGCCGATCAACTCGACGCATCTGATGGCGACCCTGGCCTTCCAGCGCGGCATTCCCGCCGGTCAGCTCGGCGAGGGCGCGGCCATTGCGGTGGCGATGATCCCGTTCCTCGTCTTCGCCACGCTGTTCAGCTACTACGCCTTGGGCAACCGCAAATGGCAGCAGGGGTCGGACAATGACTGACGTCCAAAGCTCCGCGCTCAACAAGCGGGTCGATTCCGAGGTCCAGGGCGGCGTGACCGAGGCCGAAGGGCCGCAGTTCATGTCGTGGGACAGCCGAACACGGCGCGTGGTCGTGGTCTATATCCCGCTGCTGATCTTCCTGTTCGTGCTGCTGTTCCCGTTCTATTGGATGGGGATCACCACCTTCAAGCCGGACAGCGAGCTGCTGGACTTCAAGAACAGCAACCCGTTCTGGGTGTCTTCGCCGACGCTGG
>JBIPLY010000087.1:0-12169 GCA_044369385.1 Acetobacteraceae bacterium
TCGCCTTCGGCGGGGTGGGGCCGTCCGTACGGTCCGATTGGCCTCGACGGCCCCACCCCGCCGAAGGCGAAATGGATGAGGTCCAGGGTCTCGGACCCTGGTGGGGTCTGGGGCGAAGCCCCAGCCTTGCTTCCTACCCTCCTCGCATCGCCCGTGCCGCCACGATCACGGCGTAGGCGAGCAGGGCGGCGGCGCTGATGGTGTTCATGGACGCGAGTGCGGCGTGTTGGGCTGGGTCGAGTCCGGCCAGGGGCGACAGGGGCCAGTTCAGGGCGGCGAGCAGCACGGCCAGACTGGTGCCGAGCAGGGCAAGCAGCGCGCGCGGGGTGCGCCAGGACAAGCCGGCGAGCATCAGGCAGGGGGCGACGAAGGCGGCGGCGGCGGTGGCGGGGCCGAGCAGGGCCACGGTCCAGAGCGTGTTGGCGAGACCCAGGAGCGGCAGGGCGGCGCGGGCCAGACAGGGACGGTGGCGGGCGAGCCAGGGAATGGCGAGGAAGCCGGGGCTGGCGGCCATGGTGGTCAGCGACGCAAACCCGGCCTCCGGCACCAGCCACCAGACATAGAGCGGGTAGAACGGCCCGTTGGCGCCGACCAGGAGTGCGATGGAGTTGCAGAGGCGGGTGGTCGGGTCCGGGTGGTCGGCGTAGGCGGCGAGCGCTTTCACCGCGGCTTGAGGCGATAGTGGCTGACGCCCCATTCCGCGCCGCCGGCAGCGCCGAACAGCCCGGCGGTGGCCAGGAAGAACAGCCGCCAGCGCCGGCGCCAGAGCTGCCAGTCCGCGCCATAGGTCGCGCGCAGCACCGGTTCGACCGCGGCGCTGCGGGCATCCATGCGGGCCAGCCAGTCCCGCGCAGTGCGGGCGTAGTGCGTGCCGGACCAGCGCCACTCGGCTTCCAGCGCGAAGGGGCCGGCGACGTGGCGGATCAGGGTGTGGCTGGGCATGATGCCGCCGGTGAAGAAGTGGCGCGCGATCCAGTCGGCGGGGTCGGTGTGGTCGAAGCGGTACGGCGTGGCGCGGTGGCTGAAGACGTGCAGGAACAGCCGGCCATCCGGGTTGAGCCAGGTGTGGATGCGCGCCAGCAGCGCCGGCCAGTTCGACATGTGCTCGAACATCTCCACCGAGACGACGCGGTCGAAGTGCCTGTCGGTGGCAAAACTGTTCATGTCGGCGGTGACGACGGTGAGGTTGGACAGGCCGAGGGCGGCGGCCTCGGCTTCGATGTGGCGGCGTTGCGGGGCGGAGTTCGAGACCGCGGTGACGCGGGCGCCGGGGAAGTGTTCCGCCATCCACAGGCTGAGCGAGCCCCAGCCGCAGCCGAGTTCCAGGATGTCCTGCCCGTCGGCCAGGTCGGCATGGGCGGCGGTTTCGGCCAGGGCGAGCTCCTCGGCCTCGGCCAGGGTGGTGGTGGCGGTGGGGTAGAGGCAGCAGGAGTATTTGCGGCGCGGGCCGAGCACTTCGGCGAAGAATGCCGGCGGCACTTCGTAATGCTGGGCGTTGGCGTCTTCGGGGAACATCGCGATGGGGTGGGCCTGCATCGCGGCGGCGAAGTCCGGGTCCGCATCCGGCGGCGCGGTGCGCAGGCGGCGCGCGGTGTGGCCGACCAGGGCGGCGATGCCGGCGCGGGTCATGACATCAGGCATCGGCAGGCGTTCTGCGGCCTGGGCGGCAGCGGCGGCGAGGTTCATGGCGTCGGTCCCCTGGGGAGCGGAAAGAAGGCGCTGACCCGGCGCTGATAGGCGCGGAAGGCTGCGCCGCGGCTGCGCAGCATCTGCGCCTCCAGCGGCGGGATGCCGGAGACGTGGACCAGCAGCCAGTAGATGAAGGCGGGGCCGATCAATGCGACGGCGAACGCGCCCCAGCCGGCGGCCAGCGCCAGCAGCGGATAGGCGCACCAGTGCAGCCATTCGAAGAAGTAGTTGGGGTGGCGCGAGAAGGCCCACAGCCCGCGCTCGCAGATGCCGCCGCGGTTGGCGGGGTTGGCGCGGAAGGCCTGGAGCTGGCGGTCGGCGATCGCCTCGCCGAGCAGGGCGGCCAGGGCGAGCGCGATCGCCAGGACGTCGAGCCAGCCGAGCGGGCCGGGGGCGGCGGCGGCCAGGATCGGCAACAGCAGCAGCAATGCCGCCGCGGCCTGGATCTGCAGGAAGGCGAACATCCGCGGCTCGAAGCCGGCACCCCATTCCACGCGGAAATTGGCGTAGCGCGAATCCTCGGCCGCCCCGTGGCTGCGCGCGGCGATATGGGCGCCCAGGCGCAGTGCCCAGAGCGCGATCAGGCCGGCGACGACCAGGCGGCGCGGTCCCTCGCCACTGAGCAGCGCGACGCCGACGCCGGCGGTGCCGGTACCAAACGTCCAGAACGCATCGACCCAGCCGGCATTGCGCAGCCGCCGCTGCTGCCACCAGGCCGCGGCCATCACGGCGGACAGGAACAGGGCGGCGGGGATGAGGAGCATGAAGCTCATATGCCGACCATCGGCTGGATCAGCCGCGCCAGCCAGGAATGGGCGCGCAGCCGGCCGGTGGTGGCGATCAGGCAGACGCAATCGCCGTCGCCATGGCGGCGCGCGACCGGGGAATGATCCAGCGCAGGGTCGCCCTCGGCGATGTCGCCCGGATAGTACTCGCCGGTCTCGTCGGCGAAGCAGCCGGCCAGCACGCAGGTCAGCTCGCTGCCGGTGTGACCGTGGCCGGGCAGGGCGGTGCCGGGGGTGACGCGGATCAGGTCGAGCCTTGCGTCGTCGCGGTCGCGCCGGATCAGGGGCATCATCCGGATGCCGGGCCCGATCCACCACCAGCGCCCGGTGGCGAAATCGGCGACCGTGACCGGCACGCGGGCGGGCGGCGCGGGCGGCGCCGGGTCGACCAGGCGGGCCAGGGTGCGGGCCAGCGCATCGGCGGCCAGCGGCGCGACGGGGGCCGCCTCGATCAGCGAGCCGCCGATCGACATGGCCAGCCGCACGGACTCCCGGCAGGCGGGGCACAGCGCCAGGTGGGTGCGCGCGACCATGGCGTGGGGCACGGGCAGGGTGCCGGCGACATAGGCCAGCAGCGTTGCCTCGGAGAGGTGGTGGTTCATCACCTGGGGCAGGTGTGGAGAGGTCATCGCATGTCGTCCAACAGCGCCCGCAGCCGTGCCATGGCGAGCCGCAGGCGGGATTTCACGGTGCCGAGAGGGATGCCGAGCGCACGCTCGATGTCGCTGTGCGGGCGCTCGTCGAAGAAGGACAGGCGGATCACCTCGGCCTGGTCCGGCGGCAGGCTGGCCAGCGCGGCCTGCACGCGGCTTGCGTGCTGGGCGGATTGCACCAGGCCGTCGGCGGGCGGCGGCGGGTCCGGCTCCTCGGCTATCAGCTCCAGCCGCGGGGCCAGGCGGTCGCGCCGGGCGGCGTCGATGCGCAGGTTGCGGGCGATGGTGAAGATCCAGGCCGACGCCGAGCCGAAGGCGGGATTGTACGAGTCGGCGCGGCGCCAGGCGGCGAGCAGGGTCTCCTGCGCCAGCTCCTCGGCCTGGGCGTCCGGCAGGCCGAGGTGCCGCAGGTAGCCCTTCACCCGCGGCGCATAATGGGCGAACAGCGCGGCGAAGGCGGCGCGGTCGCCGCTGCTCGCCATGGCGGCGAGCAGACGCGCGGCGTCGGCGGGTGTCATCGCTTCGCGCGTCATCGCTTCGATGGGCACCTTCGCGCGGCCGGCAGTGCGGGCCTGTAGGGGGAACAGCTCAATCATGTCTCCATAACGGTGCGCGGCGCGGATCGGATCACTCGCGGATATGGTGATCCGAAGCGGCGGATCATCCGTTCTATTGCACTGTTGGCCGTGGCGTTGATGGCACGGCGTCGCATGGGGGTAGCATGGGCAAGCGCGTGGCGGTGATCGGCAGCGGGATTTCGGGGCTTTCGGCGGCCTGGCTGCTGTCGCGCGCGCATGACGTCACGGTGTACGAGCAGGCGGCGCGGCTGGGCGGGCATACGCGCACGGTGCAGGTCGGCGGCGTTGCGGTGGACATGGGCTTCATCGTCTACAACGCGGCGACCTATCCGAACCTGGTGGCGCTGTTCCGCCATCTGGGCGTGCCGACGCGGGAATCCGACATGTCGTTCGCGGTGTCGATGGATGGCGGGCGGATGGAATATGCCGGCACCGATTTGCGCGGGCTGCTGGCGCAGCCTTCCAACCTGCTGCGGCCGCGCTTCTGGGCGATGCTGCGCGACCTGCTGCGCTTCTATCGGGAGGCACCGGGCGACGCGGCGGGGCTGGAGCGCGAGTTGACCAGCCTGGACGCCTATCTGCGCCGCGGCGGCTATGGGCCGGGCTTTGTGCAGGACCATCTGTTGCCGATGGCGGCCGCGATCTGGTCGACGCCGGCGGCCGAGGTGGGCGCGCATCCGGCCTTCGCCTTCATTCGTTTTTGCGAGAACCACGGGCTGCTGCGGCTGTCCGACCGGCCGGTCTGGCGCACCGTGGTGGGCGGGAGCAGTGCCTATGTCGCGCGGCTGAGCGCGCCGTTTGCCGATCGGGTGCGGCTGTCCTGCGGCGTGATCGGCATTCGTCGCACGGCGCAGGGGGTGCGGGTGCGGGCGGCGGATGGCAGCGACGAACTCTACGACGACGTGGTGATCGCCACCCACGCGCCGCAGGCCCTCGCCCTCCTGGAGGATGCCTCGGACAGCGAGCGGGCGCTGCTGGGCGCGATGCGGACGGCGGCGAACCGGGTGGTGCTGCATCGCGACGCGCGGCTGATGCCGCGGCGGCGGGCGGCCTGGGCGAGCTGGAACTATGTCGGGACCGCCGATGGGGGGCTGTGCGTGAGCTACTGGATGGACCGGCTGCAGGGGTTGCCGGCGGGATCGGGGCCGCATTTCGTGACGCTGAACCCGGCCATCGAGCCCGACGCCATCCTGCACGAGGAGGTCTTCGCCCACCCGCAGTTCGATGCCGCCGCGATCCGGGCGCAGCGGGCGCTGTGGTCGCTGCAGGGCACGCGCGGGACCTGGTATTGCGGCGCCTGGTTCGGGGCGGGGTTTCACGAGGACGGGTTGCAGGCGGGACTTGCCGTGGCCGAGCAGCTCGGCGAGCTGCGCCGGCCATGGCAGGTGGCGGGCGCCAATGCGCGCATTCATGCGTCGGCGGCCGAGGCGGTGGTGTCATGACGGAATCGGCGCTGTATGCCGGTGCGGTGGTGCATGCGCGGCTGCGGCCGGTGCGCCATCGGCTGCGCTATCGGATGCTGATGATGCTGCTGGACCTGGACGAGCTGCCGGCGCTGGACGCAAGGCTGCGGCTGTTCGGGCACAACCGCCGCGCGCTGCTGGCCTTCCGCGACGCCGACCATGGCGATGGCTCGGCCACCCCCCTGCGCGCGCAGGTCGAGGCGCATCTGCGCCGGGCCGGGATCGATCCGGCGGGCGGGCGCATCCGGGTGCTGTGCATGCCGCGGGTGCTGGGCATGGTGTTCAATCCGATCAGCGTGTTCTTCTGCCACGGCGCCGATGGCGGCTTGCAGGCGGTGCTGTACGAAGTGAACAATACCTTCGGGCAGCGTCACGCCTATCTGATCCCGGTGCGGGACATGGCCGGCGACACGCTGCGCCAGCGTTGCGACAAGCGGTTCTATGTCTCGCCGTTCATGGAGATGGATTTGGCCTACGCGTTTCGGCTGACCCTGCCGGGGGCGCGGCTGAGCCTGGCGATCGATGTGCATGGCGCCGGCGGGCCGATGCTGAGCGCCGCCTTTGCCGGGCAGCGCCGGGAGTTGTCCGACCGGGCGCTGTTTGCCGCCTTCCTGGCGCATCCGTTGCAGGCGCTGCGCGTGCTGGCCGGCATCCATTGGGAAGCGCTGAAGCTGTGGCGCCGCGGGCTGCGGCTGGTGCCCCGGCCAGCACCGCCGGCCGATGCGGTGAGCGTCGCGGGGGGCGAGCGATGAGCTCGACCATGAAGCTGCAGCACCCGGAAGCCGCGCCGGCGGAGCTGCATGGCTGGCGCACCCTCCCGCTGCGCCGGGTATTGGCCGGGGTCACGCATGGCAGCCTGGATGTGACGATGCCGGACGGGCGCCGGGTGGTGCACCGCGCGGCGCGCCCGGGGCCGGAGGCGGTGGTGCGGCTGCATCGCTGGCGGGCGCTGCGCCGGCTGGTGCTGGGCGGCGACGTGGCGTTTGCCGAAGCCTATGGCGATGGCGACTGGTCGAGCCCGGATCTGGCGGCGGTCGTGGAACTGGCCGGGGTTAACGGCCAGGCGTTCGACCGGCGGGTGGGGGCGACGCTGCTGTGGCGGCTGGCCAACCGGTTCGGGCATCTGCGCCGGGCCAACACCCGCGAGGGCGCGGCGCGCAACATCATCGCCCACTATGACCTGGGCAACGATTTCTTCGCCGCCTGGCTGGATGGCGGCATGACCTATTCCTCCGGCATCCATGACGATGCCGATACCACGCTTGAGCAGGCGCAGGCGGCCAAGCAGGCGCGGGCGGCAGCGCTGCTGGCGCCGGCGGCGGGGCAGCGCGTGTTGGAGATCGGCATCGGCTGGGGCGGGTTGGCCGAGCATCTTCTGACGCGGCACGACGTCGATTTCACCGGCATCACCCTGTCGGCGGAGCAGCTGGCCTGGGCGCGGGCGCGGCTGGCGGATGGCGGGCATGCGGCGCGGCTGCTGTTGCAGGACTACCGCGATGTGGCCGGGCAGTTCGACCGGATCGTGTCGATCGAGATGCTGGAGGCGGTGGGCGAGGCCTATTGGCCGGTCTTCTTCCGCACCCTGCGCGACCGGCTGGCCCCGGGCGGCGTCGCGGTGTTGCAGGTGATCACCATCGCCGACGAGCGCTTTGCCGCCTATCGCCGCGGGGCGGATTTCATCCAGCGCCACATCTTCCCGGGCGGCATGCTGCCGACGGTGGGGATCATCGGGCGCGAGGCGGCGGCGGCGGGGCTGCGGCTGGACCATGAGGAGCGGTTCGGGGCGAGCTATGCCCGCACCCTGGCCGACTGGCAGCGGCGGTTCCTTGATGCCAGGCCGACGCTGCTGCGGCTCGGTTATGACGAGCGGTTCCTGCGGCTGTGGCAGTATTACCTGGCGTATTGCGAGGGCGGGTTCCGCGCCGGGGCGATCGATGTCGGGCTGTACCGGCTGCGGCATGCGGGGATGGCGGCATGATCGCGCGGCGTGCGGTGTTGGGCGGGGTGATGGCCGCGATGGCCTGGCCGGCGGCGGCGCTGCCCGTGCCGGCGGGGCGGCGGCTGGGGTTTGGCGTGGTGCGCAATGGCAGCCGGATCGGCCAGCATTGGCTGTTCTTCGAGCCCGAGGGCGCCCGGCTGGTGGTGCGGGTGGAGGTGGATATTGTCGTCGCCTTTGGGCCGATCACGCTGTATCGCTATCGCCATCGCGCCCGCGAGACGTGGGATGGCGGCGAGGTGACCGCGTTCGATGGCGAGACCAACGATGACGGCACGCGCAGCACTGTCTCGATGCGGCGCGAAGGGGCGCGGCTGGCGGTGCAGAGCACCACCTCCGGCGCCTACCTGGCGCCCGAGGGCGCGCTGCCGGCCACACACTGGAACCGGCGCATGTTGCAGGCGCCGTTCGTCAACACCCAGACCGGCGAGCTGATGCGCCCGGAGGTGCGTTCGGCCGGCGCCGAGGCGTTGCCCTGGGCACCGCAGCTTCGCGGCGAGCGGCTGGTGATGAGCGGGGCTGTCGACATGGAGACCTGGTACGACGCCACCCCGGGGTGGATCGGGCTGCGCTTTGCCGGGCGCGATGGCTCGATCATCCAGTATGAGATCGCGTGATGGGACGCATGGTTCGGCTGTTCCTGTTCGCCGGCGGCATCATGCTGGTGCTGGATGCGGTGTGGCTGACGCTGGCGATCGACCGGCTGTACCGCCCGCTGATCGGGCACCTGATGCGCCCGGACGGCTTCGATGTGGTCGCGGCGGCGTTGTTCTACGTGCTGTATCTTTTCGGGGTTCTGGTCCTGGTGCTGCTTCCGTCGCGGGATTGGCGCGAGGCGGCCTGGCGCGGAGCGGTCTATGGCCTGTGTGCCTATGCCACCTATGACCTGACCAACCAGGCGACGCTGCGCGACTGGCCGTGGCTGGTGACCATGGTCGACCTGGCCTGGGGCACCTCGCTGACGGCGGTGCTGGCGGGTGGGTCGTTTGCGCTGGCGGGGCGCAAAACCTAGAGCGGAAGCCGTGCTGATAGACGCACGGCCTCCGCTCTAGATTTTTGTTCAAGAACGCAAATCTTCCGACCGGATGATTCCATCCGGTCGAATATTGCTCTAAACGATCTTGCCCTCGAAGGGCGGCATCAGGTCGGGGCTTTCGAATTCCAGCACCCACAGATCGGGGTCGAAACCGGTCTGGCGGGCGACATAGGCATCGGCCGTCGCCTCGTCGACCGGATCGGGGCCGGTGGCGCGCATCCACGCGGCCTCCCCGCTGGCGGCACGCATCTGGCTGAGCACGGCGGTCCCCTTGCGTCCGCGCAGCACCACCAGGATGCCGCCGGAATCCGGATCGCCCTTGCGCACCACCGCGCCGTAGCGTCCGCTGCTGTTGCCCAGGCGCAGCGCCATCGCCACCCAGATGCCGGCCTTGACCCGCGGTTCAGGCACGGGCGGTCACTCCCCCATCCAGCGGAATCGCCTGGCCGGTGATGCTGCCGGCGCCGGCGCGGGCGAGGAAGGCGACCAGGTCGGCGACCTCCCACGGCGAGGCGACGCGCCCCACCGGCACGCCGGCGGCGGCCTGTTCGGCGGTGATGCCGATCTCGGCGTAACGCTGGACGGCCATGGCGGTATCCACCCAGCCCGGGCAGATCGCGTTCACGGTGATGCCGCGCGGGGCGGCGGCCATGGCCATGGCGCGGGTCAGGCCGATCACGCCGTGCTTGGCCGCGACATAGGCCGGCTGGTCCGGCACGCCGCGCAGGCCGAGCACCGAGGCAATGGTCACGATCCGCCCGGTGCGATCCGGCAGGCGCTTGAGCGCGGCGCGGGAGCAATACCAGGCGCCGGTGAGGTTCGTCGCCAGGATCGCATGCCACAGCGCGTCGTCGTCGTCATCGTCCTGCGCGCCGGCCAGGCCCGCATTGTTCACCAGCAGGTCGAGCTTCGGCAGCGCGGCGAAGAACCTGTCCACGGCCGCGCGGTCGGTCACATCCAGCGGTCGGTATTCGACCCCCCACGGCAGGTCGTCGGCGGGCGAGCGCGATGCGGCGATGACGCCAAACCCGTCGGACACCAGGCGCCGGGCGATGGCCAGGCCGATGCCGCGGGTGCCGCCGGTGACCACGGCCAGGCGGGTGGTGGGGCCGTTCATGCTGCTGTGGTTCCGCCATCGACCGGGAAGATCACGCCGGTGACGAAGCTGGCGGCATCCGAGGCCAGGAAGGCAATCGCCATGGCGATCTCCGCCGGCGCCGCGAAGCGCTTCATCGGCACCGCGTCGGTGTAGGCGCTGGCCGAGGAGGAGGGAAATCTGTCCGGATACTTCGCCGCCAGCTCGCCGATCACCTGGCCGAGCATCGCGGTATCCGTGCTGCCCGGGGCGATGGCGTTGACGCGGATGCCGTGGGCCGCCCAGTCCAGGGCGGCGGAGCGCGAGAGCTGGGCGATCGCCGCCTTGCTGGCGCCATAGGCGGCGGACAGCGGCTTGCCGATCAGCGCCTGGTCGGAGGCGACGTTGACGATGGCGCCGCGCCGGCGCGCGATCATGCCGGGCAGGACGGCGCGCATCAGGGCATAGGGGGCGACGAAATTGATCGCGAAGACGCGGGCCAGCTCGTCCAGCCCGGTTTCCAGCACGCTGCCCAGCACCGTGGTGCCGGCGCAGTTGACCAGGATGTCCACGCCGCGCGGCCCGATGGCTGCCGTCGCCCGCGCCTCAATGGTGGCGGTGTCGGACAGGTCGAAATCGGGCAGGTCGAGGCCGATCACCTCCACCCCGTCCGCTTGCAGGCACGCGGCGACCGCGCCGCCGATGCCGCCACGATGCCCGGTGACGATCGCCCGCCGTCCCGCCAGTCCGAAGGAAATGCCCATCCCCCTCATGTGCGGGCGCCGGGCGGAAAACGCAACCGGTCAGCGGTATTCGATGCGCGGATCGATGTAGGCGTAGAGCACGTCGACCAGCACGTTCATCAGCACGTAGATCACCAGCACGAACAGGATGCAGCCCTGGATCAGCGGGTAGTCGCGCACGCCGATCGCCTGGATCAGCAGGCGGCCGATGCCGGGGTAGGTGAAGACCGCCTCGGTGACCACCGTGCCGCCGACGAAGGCGGCCAGCATCAGGCCGACAATGGTGACGAAGGGCAGCAGGGCGTTGCGCATGACGTGGCGGCCGACAACATCGCGCTCGCGCAGGCCCTTGCTGCGGGCGGTGCGGACGTAATCGGCCTTCAGCTCGCCCAGCAGGGAGGCGCGCAGGAAGCGGGCGAAAATGCCCGACACGTAGGTGCCCAGGGTGAGGGCGGGGAGCAGGATGTTCTGCAGCGCGCCGAGCGGGTCTTCGAAGAAGGAGATGTAGGTGGAGACGGCGGGCAGCCAGCGCAGTTGGACGCCGAAGAGCAGGATCAGCAGGATGCCGAGCCAGAAGGTCGGCACGCCCAGGGCGAGCGCGCTCCAGGCGCTCAGCGCACGGTCGATCCAGCTATTGGGGACCAGGGCGGAGATGATGGCGACGGGGACGCCGAGAACCAGGCCGACGATGATGGCGGCCAGGCCCAACTGGAGCGTGGCGGGGACGCGGGTCATGATCAGGTCGAGGACGGGCTCGCGGCTCTGGATGGACTGGCCGAAATCGCCGACGACGGCGCCGCGGAGCCAGGACCAGTATTGCTCGTAAAGCGGACGGTCGAGGCCCAGGCGTTTGATGGTGTCGGCGATTTGTTCGGGGGTGGCGTTCTCGCCGACGATGGCGCCGACGGGGGAACCGGGGACGGCATAGACCATGGCCCAGATGCCGAGGGAGGCCAGGAAGAGGACCGGGATCAGTTGGGCCAGGCGGCGGAGGATGTAGGAGGTCATGGCGGGGGGCCTGAAGCACAGGAAGAGTCTTCTTTCTGTGAACAAAAAGAAGCAAAAAAACTTTGTCCGATGGGGCCGGGCGCAATGATGGAATGCTGGCTGGTGACGTGGTGGAATGCCAAAGCGCATTCCACCCTACGACGTGGAAGCAAATGGATGAAGTTTTTTTGCTTCTTTTTGTTCACAAAAAGAAGACTTCCGCTTGTCTTCATCACTCCGCCTCCTCGCGACGATCCTCAAGCACCCGGGCCAGGGTCCGCCCGAGCGTGTCGAGCGAGAGGATGGTGAGGGTCAAAGCGAGGCCGGGGAGGACGGCGTAGGTTGGGGCTTCGTAGAGGAAGGATTTTCCCGTGCGGAGCATTTCGCCCCAGCTTGGCGTGGGGGGTGGGATGCCGACGCCGAGGAAGGCCAGGGCGGCTTCGAGGAGGATGGCGACGGAGGAGAGGATGACGACTTGGACCAGGATGGGGGACCAGGCGTTGGGCAGGACGGTGCGGAACATGTTGTAGGTGGCGGAGCCGCCCAGGGCTTCGACGGCGATGACGAAGTCGCGTTGGCGGAGCGAGAGGACCTGGGCGCGGGTGATGCGGGCGAAGCTGGGGATGCCGGTGATGCCCACGGCGACGAGGGCGGCGAGTTGGCTGCGGCCGAGGACGGCGATCAGGGCCATGGCGAAGAGGATGCCGGGCAGGGCCAGCAGGACATCGACGATGCGCATCAGGATGGCGTCGCGCCAGCCGCCGAAATAGCCGGCGATGAGGCCGATGGGCACGCCGATGGCAGCGGCGATGATGACGGCACCGGCGGCGGTCAGCAGCGAGGTGCGGGCGCCGTAGATGACGCGGGCGAGGATGTCGCGGCCGAGTTCGTCGGTGCCGAACCAGTAGGCGGCGCCTGGGGGTTCGAGGGTGAAGGCGAGGTCCTGGTAGAGCGGGTCGATGGGGAGGAGGAATTCGGCGGTGAGCGAGACGAAGATGGTCAGCGCGAGGTAGGCGACCGAGATCAGGGCGCCGGGGTGGGACAGGACGCGGCGGGCGTTGGATTTGGTTCGTTGCCAGCCGCCGCTCATGGGGTGCCTCGAAGGGAAGAAAGCAAGGCCGGGCGCTGCCCGGACCCGCCAGGGGCCAAGCCCCTGGACCTTAT
>JBIPLY010000412.1:0-3864 GCA_044369385.1 Acetobacteraceae bacterium
GAGCATGGGGTGCTCGCGGGCGTGTTCGGCGATGGCGGCGATCAGCATGGCGATGATCGCGGCGAAGGCCTGGGCGAGGGGGGAGGTCTCCTGCACATGTGTCATAGTTAGAAATTTACTCTAACCGCTGGGCCGCTGCAAAAGGTTTTTTTGCGGGGCGAGGAAGGAAGCCCAGGAAGGAAGGAAGGAAGGAAGGAAGCGGCCACAAAGACACAAAGACACAAAGACACAAAGAAGCAAGGCAAGGGAGAAGGGGTCTGGGTGGTGGGGCTGGCGGTGTAAAAAAGTTTTTTTGCTTCTTTTTGTTCACAAAAAGAGGATTCTTGCTTTCGCTTCCGCGGCCTACTCCGCCGCGATCCGTGCGGCCTTGAAGTCCTTGATATCGCGGAAGCCCAGCCCCGGGTTCAGTTCCGAGGTGCGCCGCAGCATGAAGGCGGAGCTGGACAGGAAGACCGGGTCGCCGTCGACGTCGTCGGCCATGGCGCTGCGGTTGTCGGCGATGAATTTGGCCAGCGCCAGTTTCTCGCCGGAGATCCAGCGCGCCAGCGAGTAGGGCGTTTGTTCGAAGCCGATCTTCACGCCGTATTCGCCCATCAGCCGCGACACCAGCACATCGAGCTGGAGGGTGCCGACGACGCCGACGATCGGGGGGGCGCCGTCCTGCGGGCGAAAGAGCTGGACGACGCCTTCCTCGGCCAGTTCCTGCAGCGCCTGGCGCAGCTTCTTGGCCTTCATGGCGTCGTCCAGGCGGACCCGGCGCAGGATTTCGGGGGCGAAATAGGGCACGCCGACGAAGTTGATCTCCTCGTCTTCGGAGAGCGTGTCGCCGATGCGCAGGGTGCCGTGGTTCGGAATGCCGACGACGTCGCCGGCGAAGGCCTCGTCGGCGGTCTGGCGTTCGCGGGCGAAGAAGAATTGCGGGGCGTGCAGCGGGATCAGCTTGCCGGTGCGCACCTGTTTCAGGCGCATGCCGCGCACCAGGCGGCCGGAGCAGACGCGGGCGAAGGCGATGCGGTCGCGGTGGTTGGGGTCCATGTTGGCCTGGATCTTGAAGACCAGGGCGGTCAGGCCGGGTTCGGTGGCCTGCACGATGCGGGTGTCGGCGGGCTGGGCGCGCGGGCGGGGGCCGAACTCGACCAGGCCGTCGAGCAGGTCGGAGACGCCGATCTCCTTGATCGCGCTGCCGAAATAGACCGGGGTGAGGTGGCCGGCCATGAAGCTTTCGACGTCGAACTCCGGCAGGGCGGCGTGGACCAGTTCGAGCTCCTCGCCCAGCGTTGCCATGCGGGGGTCGGATTGCGGCAGCGGCGGGTCGAGGTTCAGCCGGCGGTTGCGCAGGTCGTAGGTGCCGGCGAAGGTGGCGGCGCGGCCGATCGGCCAGGTGACCGGGGCGGTGTCCAGCGCCAGGGCGCTGCTGACTTCGTCGAGCAGGGCGAAGGGGTCCTGGGCCTCGCGGTCGAACTTGTTGATGAAGGTCAGGATCGGGATGTCGCGCATGCGGCAGATCTCGAAGAGCTTGCGCGTGCGGGCCTCGATGCCCTTGGCCGCGTCGATCACCATCACGGCGGCGTCGACGGCGGTCAGCGTGCGGTAGGTGTCCTCGGAGAAATCCTCGTGGCCCGGGGTGTCGAGCAGGTTGAAGACGCAGTCGCGGTATTCGAAGGTCATCACCGAGGTGACCACCGAGATGCCGCGGTCGCGCTCGATGCCCATCCAGTCCGAGCGGGTGCGGCGGCGCTCGCCCTTGGCGCGCACGTTGCCGGCGAGCTGGATCGCGCCGCCGGCGCGCAGCAGGCGCTCGGTCAGCGTGGTCTTGCCGGCGTCGGGATGGGAGATGATCGCGAAGGTGCGGCGGCGGGCGATCTCGCCCAGGGTTTCAGCGGGGGCTGCATCGGTGCTCATGCGGCGGTGGGATACACCGCGGGGCGGGGGAAGGGAAGGATGGGGGGGTGGGGGAAGGAAGCCAAGAAGGATTCACATGGAGACGGCGAGGCGGAGAGAAGAAAGCAGCATTGAATCGCTTCGTCTCTCCGTCTCCATGTGGAAGTTGCTTGCTTCGGCTTATTCCGCCCTGCCGTCGGAGAAGCGGGCGTCGCGCCAGGCGAGCGCGGCTTTCAGGCCCTGTTCGCGGCGCAGGCGGAGGAACTCGGCCTTCTCCACGCTGGGGGTGGAATTGAGGATGATGTCGATATCCAGCGAGGCCAGCAGCGCCTGTCGCATGCCCATGATCTCGTAGGTGCGGTTCATGGCGCGCTTGGTGAAGAAGACGCTGGGGCCGGCGGCGGCGGCGATGTCCATGGCCATGGCGCGGCCGAAGGGGACCAGCTCCTCGGCGGGGACGACGTGGTTGACGATGCCGATGGCGTGCGCGCGGGCGGCGTCCATCTTGTCGTTGCCGGTCAGCAGCATCTCCTTGGCGTGCTTGGGCAGCACCGCCCAGGGCAGCAGCATGGCGACGATGCCGGTGCCGAAGCGCACCTCCGGCTCGCCGAAGCGGGTGCCCTCGGCGGCGATGGTGATGTCGCAGGCCAGCGCCACCTCGAAGGCGCCGGCCATGCAGAAGCCGTGGACGAGCGCGATGGTGGGCTTCGGGCAGTCCCAGAAGGCCATGATGAAGTCGAACTGGCGTTCCATCTGCTTGCGGACCAGGTCGACGGTGGACTGGTCGCGCTCCATCGAGGCCTTCATGTCGAAGCCGGCGGAGAAGGCGCGGCCCTCGCCGCGGACCAGGACGGCGCGGACCTGGTCGTTGTCGGCCAGTTCCTTCAGGGCGGCGCGGCATTCGTCCATCGCTTCGTTGTGGAAGGCGTTCAGGACATGGGGGCGGTTGAAGACCAGGGTGCCGAGCGGGCCCTCGATCTCCACGCGGACGAATTCGTAGGCCATTGGCGCCTCCCCCGGCTTGATGCGCTGGCGTAGGCCGCGGGTTTGACTTCCGTCAAGGCGGGGCGGGGGCATCGGGCGCATATTCGGGTTTCCTTAACAATGGCGCCGTGCGCGCAGGGGAGACCGACATGACGACCATCACCGGCACCGACGGCCCGAACACCCTGTCTGGCGACATCGAATGGAATGCGGAGCTGGGGCTGTGGGTCTATGCCCAGACCGCCGACGAGATCTTCGGCCTGGACGGGGACGATGTGATCGACGGCTATACCCTCGGCGACGTGCTGTGGGGCGGCGGGGGGAATGACATCGTGCGCGGCGGCGACGGCAGCGACACGCTGCATGGCGGGCCGGGCAACGACATCCTGCAGGGCGACGGCGCCTGGGCCGGGGATAGCGGGACCGACTTCCTGTCCGGCGACGAGGGCGACGACTATCTCAACGGCGGCGAGGAATTCGACTATCTGTTCGGCGGCGACGGCGACGACGAGCTGAACGGCAATGCCTATTACCCCGAGGGGGAGGACTCGAATTTCCTCGATGGCGGGCCGGGCAATGACCGGCTGATCGGCACGTCGGCGGCGAACATGCTGTTCGGGGGCGACGGGTTCGACACGGCCAGCGTGTTCTTCCTCAACGCGACGCTGCCGGTGGACTACGTGGCCCATGAGCCGGGCGCGACACCGCTGGTCGGCGGGGTGCCGCATGGCCACATCATGGGGATCGAGGCCTTTGCCCAGCTCTGGGGCGGCTCGGGCAATGACCGGCTGGGGGCGGCCTATATGCTGCCGGCGGATGCGCAATACACGCTGTCCGGCCAGGACGGCGAGGATACCGCGGTGCTGGATTTCTCAGCCGAGAGTGGGCGGATGCGCGGGCATATCGTCGGCAGCGTCGGCGGGTTCCAGAATGCGGACACCGGCGGGCTGCTGAACGTGATGGCCGAGCATGTCGACTACACCGGCAATGGGCTGGAGG
>JBIPLY010000413.1:0-3840 GCA_044369385.1 Acetobacteraceae bacterium
TATCTGGCGCTGGATGCCGACCCCGACGAGGTGGCCGACCTGCGCGCGCGCGGGCGGCGGGACGTGTTCTGGGGCGACCTGTCCAACCCGGAGCTGCTGGCGCGGCTGCATGTGCAGAACGCGCTGGCGCTGGTGGTCACCATGTCCAACCCCGAGGCGGCGGACGCGCTGGTGGAACAGGCGCGAAAGCTGGCGCCCGGGCTGCGCATCATCGCCCGCGCCCGCGACGACCGCCACGCGGCGCGGCTCTACGCGCTGGGGGCGACCGATGCCGTCGCGGAGACGATCGAGGCCAGCCTGCAACTGGGCGAGGCGGTGCTGGTGGATGTCGGCGTGGCGATGGGGCCGGCGCTGGTCAGCATCCATGAACAGCGCGCGGCGTTCCAGGCGCGCATTCGGGCCATGGTGCCGGCGCATGTGGAAATCCGCGATTTGGGGCGGCGAAGGCTGCGGGATGCTTTGCGGAAGCCGGAGGAATAGGGGGGAGGGCGAGGGAGACAGAAAGCAAGAAAGCAAGCGGCCACAAAGACACAAAGACACAAAGAAGAAAAGAAAAAGAGAAGCGCAGCGACGCATCGTCACGGAGAGGGGGCTTTAGAAACCTAACGCTATTCTGATTTTTCTTCTCACTTGCCTTGCTTCTTTGTGCCTCTGTGTCTTTGTGGCCGCTTTCTTTCTTTCTTTCTTCTCTTAACCCTCGCCCCCCTCACCCTTCCCCAGCACCCCCAGCGCATCCGCCACCCCGAACGCCCCCGGCAGCCCGCCGCGCGGGAACAGCCGCGTGACATGCCCCATCTTGCGCCCGGCCCGCGCCTCGGCCTTGCCATACAGGTGCGGGATCAGCCCGGGGGTCGCCAGGATTTCCGGCCACAGCGCGGTCTCCTCCGGGCCGACCAGGTTCTTCATCACGGCATCGCTGTGCCGCACCGCCGGCGGCAGGGGCAGGCCGGCCACCGCACGGACATGCAGCTCGAACTGGCTGGCCGGGCAGGCATCGATGGTCCAGTGGCCGGAATTATGCGGCCGCGGCGCGATTTCGTTGACCAGGACCGCGCCCTTCGCGTCGATGAACATCTCCACGGCCAGCAGCCCGACCAGGCCGATCTCGCGCGCGATGGTCGCGGCCATGTCGCGCGCCTGGGCGGCGGTGGCTTCGGGGATGCGGGCGGGGGCCAGGGTCAGGTCCAGGATGTGGTGCCGGTGGCGGTTCTCGACGGGATCGAAGGTGCTGATGGTGCCATCCAGCCCGCGCGCGACCACCACGGAGATCTCGCAGGCGAAATCGACCAGCCCCTCCAGCACCAGCGGATGCGGGGCCAGGGCGGCAAAGGCGGCATCGAGGTCGCAGCCGGGATCGAGCCGCATCTGCCCCTTGCCGTCATAGCCCAGCCGCGTGGTCTTCAGGATCGCCGGCAGGCCGAGGGCGGCGGCGGCTTCGTGCAGGTCCGCGGCGCTCTCCACCAGGCGCCAGGGGGCGGTGGCGATGCCGGCGGCGTTCACGAAACCCTTCTCCAGCGCGCGGTCCTGGCTGATGCGCAGCACCGCGGGCCCGGGGCGCACCGGGCGCAGCGCGGCCAGCAGCTCCAGCCCGGCGGCGCTGACATTCTCGAACTCGAAGGTGACCACATCGACATGGGCGGCGAAATCGCGCAGCACATCGGGGTCGTCGTAATCGCCCAGGGTGACGCCGGCGGACACCTGGGCCGCCGGGCTGTCGGCCGCGTCGCTCAGGATGTGGCAGCGATAGCCCAGCCGGGCCGCGGCGAGCGCGGACATGCGGCCGAGCTGGCCGCCGCCGACGATCCCGATGGTCGCATTCGGGGCAAGCGAGGTCATGCGGGCGTGTCGGACGGCGCCTCGGCCACGGCCGCCGATTGGGCCGCGCGATGGGCATCGAGCCGGGCGGCCAGGGCGGGATCGGCCAGCGACAGGATGGACGCCGCCAGCAGGGCCGCATTGATCGCGCCCGCGCGCCCGATCGCCAGCGTGCCCACCGGGATGCCGGCCGGCATCTGCACGATCGACAGCAGCGAGTCCTGGCCGCGCAGGGCGTGGGATTCGACCGGCACGCCCAGCACCGGCAGGCTGGTCCAGGAAGCGGCCATGCCCGGCAGGTGGGCCGCCCCGCCGGCGCCGGCGATGATCACCCGCAGGCCGCGGGCCCGCGCGCCGGTGGCATAGTCGCGCAGCCGGTCCGGCGTGCGGTGCGCGGAGGTGATGCGCGCCTCAAAGGGAACGCCCAGCCTGTCCAGCATCTCGGCGGCATGGCCCATGGTCGGCCAGTCCGACTGGCTGCCCATGATGATGCCGACCAGCGGCGCGGGGGGCTGGGTCACGGCGCGGCTCAGGCGATGTTGTCGGGGATCAGGCGGGATTCGAGCCAGGCGATCTCGTCCTTCAGCAGCAGCTTGCGCTTCTTCAGGCGCTGGAGGTGCAACTGGTCCATCGGCCCGCCATCCGCCAGCCGGGCGATGACGGTGTCCAGATCGCGATGCTCGCTGCGCAGCTCATGCAGGCGGCGCAGCAGGGAGTCGTGATCGTTCAGCATGGGGCGTTCGGCATGATGCGGGGGGGCCCGATTCCGGCGATTGGCAGCCCGATTGAAGTAGCGCGGCCAGGGGTGGCTTTGATACGCTTTCTTTGCAGATGCCGGTGCACGCTGTGCGCACGGCGCTGCGCCGGGGCGGCCTGCCCTTGCGTGCCGCGCCGGCCCTGGACGACCACCCAACTGGAGGTCCTATGAGCCTGCAATCCCGCCTGGAGAGCCTCAAGACCCGGCATGCCACCCTGGAACGCAGCATCGCGGAGGAGGATTTGCGACCCATGCCCGACAGCGCCACCCTCACCCGCCTCAAGCGCGAGAAACTGCGCCTGAAGGAGGAGATGGAGCGGATGCGCGCGCCCGCGAACTGACAGGTGCATCGGCTCGGCTGCCTGGGGCGTGCGCGCCTCAGGCCGCTGCGTCGGTTTCGGGGCTCGGCGGGGCCGGCACCGCCAGACCCTCGCGCGTCAGCCGGTCATTGGCCGTCATCACCGCCTGATGCAGGTCGGACTGGGTGCACAGGCCCAGGATCACGGGATCGCGCGGCTTGATGTTGGTGGAGTTCCAATGGGTGCGGCTGCGCACCTTCTCGATGGTGTCCTTCGTGGTGCCCATCAGCTTGCCGATCTGCGCATCGGTCAGCTGCGGATAGCTGCGCAGGAGATAGGCGATGCCGTCCGGCCGGTCGTTGCGCTTGGCCACCGGGGTATAGCGCGCGCCCTTCTGCTTCTTGGCCGGATTGGCCGCGGGCAGCAGCTTCAGCCGCGCCTCCGCGTCCTTCTCGCAGCGCGCGATCTCGGCGGCGGTGAGCTGGCTGTTGGCGATCGGGTCGTAGCCGACGATGCCGGCGGCCACCTCGCCATCGGCGATGGCCTGGACCTCCAGCGGGTGCATGCCGCAGAAATCGGCGATCTGGGTGAAGGTCAGCGCGGTCTTCTCGATCAACCAGACAGCGGTGGCCTTGGGCATCAGCGGCAGGGTCATGGCGTCTTTACCTTGGGTGCAGCCATCGCCAGGCCAGGGCGGCCAAAGCAGGGGTGCGAGAGGCGGGAAAGCCGGGCATATGGACCCCAGGGCCTCGGCCGGTCAAGCGCCGCAATGCCCGGATTCGTCGAAAGGATGCACCGATGCGCGAGCAAGACGACAACCTGCCCCGCCCGAAACCCGCCCGGCTCACCCCGCCGGTGCTGGACATGTGGGGGGTGGAGGAACTGCAGGCGTATATCGGCGAACTGCGCGCCGAGATCTTGCGGGTGGAGGAGGTGATGGGGCGGAAGACCTCGCATCGGTCGGCGGCG
>JBIPLY010000415.1:0-3817 GCA_044369385.1 Acetobacteraceae bacterium
CGGTGCCGGCTGGTACGGCTTCAGCCGCGACCCCGCCGGCACGCGCGCCATGATCGCCCGGCTCGATGCCGCCTTCGCCCGCGCCGGGCGGGTGCGCGGGCCGGAATTCCAGATCATCATGACCCCGCCCGCCGACATGCCGATCGACGCGATGCGCGAATACGCCGATGCCGGGGTCCACCGCCTGGTGGTGAACCTGGGCAGCCAGCGCCCGGAGCGCGTGGCCAGCCGCCTGGCCGAGGTCGGTGCCCTGGCCCGCGCGTTCGCCTGAGCCGGGCCGCCGCGATGACGCTGCTCGCCCCCGCGCTGATCGCCGCCGTGCTGCGCGGATACCGGCTGCACCTGGCCGGGCTGCACGGCCCCGGCCACTGGCTGCGGGTGCTGGCCAACGGCCGGGTGCTGGCGCGGAACACCCCGGGCGCCGATCGCGAGGTGGTCGAGCTGTTCGCCCTGCTGCACGACTGCTGCCGCGAGAATGACGGCCGCGACTCCCAGCACGGCGAACGCGCCGCCTTCCTCGCCACCGCCCTGTGCGACGCCGGCCAGCTCGCCCTGCCCCCGCCCCGCCGCGACCTCCTGGCCGCGGCCTGCGCCCGCCACGAGCACGGCGGCACCTCGCCCGACCCGACGATCGGCTGCTGCTGGGACGCCGACCGGCTGGACCTGTCCCGCATCGGCCGCCGCCCGCTGGATGCGCTGCTCAGCACCGCGGCATCGCGCGATCCGGCCCTGCGCCACGCGGCCTGGGAGCGCGGGATCGACGAGGAGATCGATGCGGCGCTGGCCGGCGAATGGAGGCTGGATCCGCGGGTGCTGCGGGGGGATGGGGCGGGCTGAGAAAGAAAGCAAGCAGTTCTTTTTTTGAAAAAAAGAACCAAAAAACTTTTCCCGTTTAAGCACTCGCTCCCGAATGCGAACGGATGAAGTTTTTTTGCTTCTTTCTTAAGCCAACCGCAAGTAAAGATAGTCGCTTCCACTCCCGGCATCAAACCCGAAGCCCGCCACCAGCCGCCCGCCATCCAGGTCGGCGCGCGTATAGCCCGCCAGCGTCAGCGACGCGAAATCCACCCCCGGCCGCGCCGCATGCAGCGTCAGCCCGGTGAACCCGTCCGCCCCGGCATTCTCCTGCCAGATCAGCGTCGACGTCGCCGCGGCGATGCCCCAGACGGTGGCATCGTCGCCCAAGGCGAAATCCACCAGCGTGCTCCAGATCGGCACCGTCTGCCCGCGTGCGTCCAGGAAGAACGAATCCGCCCCGCTCCCCCCGGTGAGGAAATTCGACCCGGTGCCGCCATCCAGCACATTGCGCCCCATCAGCGCCCGCAGCGCGTCGTCGCCGGCGCCGCTATGGATGAACCAGCCCGGCCCGTTGGCAATCGCGGTCACGTTCTGCGCCACGATGGCCAGCAACTCCCGCTCCAGCCCCGCCACCGGCCCGCTGTAGAAGCTGGGCGTGGCCGGCAGCGCCAGCCCGGTCGCGGCGTCCACGACGATGATATCCTCGATCGCCTCGTCGGCGCGGATCGTACCCTGGGCAAACGGCGTGGACAGATCGGCACCTGACAACCCGATCAGCGAGACCTGGAATTCCTCGTGTCCCTCGCGCAGCACATCGCCGGCCACCGGCACGGCGATGGTCTTGCTGGTCTCCCCGGGCGCGAAGGTGACGCTGCCCACCGGAAAGCTCCCGCCGACAAAATCCGCCGCATCGGCCGGCCGGATGCCGAACGGCTCGGCCAGCCAGGCGATCACCGCGCTGCCGCTCATCCCGCCGCCGCGGGTCAGTTCGAAGAAGAAATTCGTGGTGCCCTCCACCCCCTCCGGCTTGTCGGCCGCCAGCGCCACGATGCCCACCACGGCGGTGGTGTCGTCGTTCAGCACCGTCCCGCCGGCGGTGGAGGTCACCGCGATCACCTCCCCGATCGGGTTGTCCAGCGTAACCACAAACCCCTCGTCAGCCTCGAACCCGCTGTCCCCGCCCAGCGTGACCGTGATCACCTGGCTGGTCTCCCCCGGCGCGAAGTTGGCGAATCCGGACGGCAGGAAGCCCCCGGCAAAGTCCGCCGCATCCACCGGATGATCGCCGCTGCCGGCCAGCTGCCACAGAATGCTGCCCGCCCCCGAGCTGCTGCCCAGCCGCGCGACGGTGAAGCTGAACGCCCCGCCCAGCCCCGTCCCCTCCCCGCCCACCGCCTCCAGCGCGGCAATGGAATAGGCGCTGCTGGTCGCCGCCACGCTGCCGCCGGTACTGACCGTGCCAAACACCTGGTAGCCCTCGATCACCGCATCGAAACTGCCGCTGCCGGACATGGTCAGGCTGGTGCGCAGCGCGTCGAAGCTGCTGGTCTCGCTCCAGACGAAGCCGTACTCCGGCAGCGTCTGCCGCAGCGGCAGCCCGAACTGCCCCAGCGGCCCGGAAACCGCGCTCGGCCCGAAGCTGATCGCCTCGCTGTCGCTGAAGTTGCCATCGATCTCGGAATACCCGGAGATGGACAACGTCCCACCGCCATAGGAGGTCCCGGACAGCATCCCGCCGCCCAGAATCATGCCCTGCAGCGTCAGGCTGCCGGCGAAGCTGGCGTTGAACCACCCGCCACCGCTGATGCTGCCGCTGAAGGTGAGCCAGAACGATCCGCTATAGTTGGTCATGCCCCGAATCTCGCCCCACGCCCCCGCCCGGACAAGCGCCGATCCGTCACCTCAGCCGCGCCACCCGCCCTTGACCTGCATCAGCGCCGCCTCAGCCGATCCGCGCCACGCTGCCCGACGCGTTGGCCCGCGCGAACATGTCGTGCATCGCCAGCACCGCGCGCCCCTGCTCCCCGGTGAACACCATCTGCTCCGCCCGCCCCGCCAGCACATCCAGCGTATGCAGCGTCGACAGCCGGAACGAGTTGCCCCAGTCCGCCTCGATATTGTGGAAACTCCGCACCTCGCCATCGCGATACAGCGTCAGCACCGGCTCATCCAGCAACCGGTCCGAACACCGCGTCACCTGGAGAATCCCCTCCTCGCCCTGGATCTCGAAGCGCTCGTTGTCCGGATAGTAATCGGTCCGCAGCGCCATCCTTGGCGCCGCACTCACATCCCAAACCCCATGCACCGGCGCCATCCCGTCGCGCGCACCATGCCGCCACATCAGCGACGCCGGCGCATCCACCGCCCGCCCACTCGGCAGCACCGTCGAGTCGATCCGCGCGAACCCGTCCACCACATCCCCGAACAGCCAAAGCGCCACCGCCATCATGTGATGCCCATGATCGAACACCAGCGGCCCCCCAGCACCCGACGCCGCCACCGCCTGGCGCCACGCATTGCTCGCCACCGGCACCTCCCAGGCCTGGCTGGCATCCCCCAGCACCACCTTCATGCGGAAATGCACCGGCCGCCCGATCGCCCCCTCGGCCAGCAGCGCCTTCATCCGCACCAGCGGCGGATAGAAAACGAAGTTCTCGAACAGCTTCAGCCGCCGCCCGCCCGCCGCCGCCGCCGCGATCATCGCATCGCACTCCGCCAGGCTCATCGCCATCGGCTTCTGCACCGACACATCCGCCCCCGCCCGCAGTGCGGCGATCGCCATCTGCGCATGCAGCGGATGCGGCGTCAGCACCTCGACGAAATCGAGATCGCGCGCCAGGAACGCCGCGAAATCATCCGTCACGAACGCCCCCGGAAACGCCGCCGCCCGCTTCGCCCGCCATGCCTCGGACACATCGCACAGCGCCACCACCTCCGCCTCCGCATGCCCGAGATACCCGCGCACATTCAGGTCGAAGATCCGCCCCAGCCCGACGATCCCCACGCGCCGCTTCCCGGC
>JBIPLY010000608.1:0-3807 GCA_044369385.1 Acetobacteraceae bacterium
GGTGGGTCTTTAATTGCTAGTGAAACTAGTACTACTAGCTTTATTAATAAGAGTTGTGTTGAGGGAGTAGATTTTAATGTTGATGTTGGTTTGGAACTGGTTCTAGATGCAGAGGAGAAGGAAGAGATAATCAGAAAGCCTCAAACAAGTATCAATATTCCGGCAAAAAAAATACCGGAGATATTCTGGGAGAAGAAACCTGAGAACTACAGGACTACCGATAATGAGCTAATGAACGGGGTAAAGTACGTATTATCAAATACCGTGGAAGCTCATAACGCAATCAAGGAAGCAATCAGTCAATCGGTAGGGAATTTATCTCCTGAATTTATTGAGCTTCCATCGCAGAACGTATTTATTTTTTATCCCGGTTCAAACAATGTGATAATTCCAATGGGAGCAGAAATTTTTAGAAATCCCGCAATCAAGTATCGGACTTCTGCAGCAGAATTAGCCCGTTTAGCATATAATCAAGTTACAGTGATCTTATATTATAGCACCTTTGAAATAAGAAAAAAGTTTATTGAAACGGGCGAATATTGGAAAGTAGCAACAGCTCCGGCTGAGAAATTAGTTGAAGAAAACGAATGTTACGAAACAGCAAGAGTTTGCACTAGAAAAGGAATTAAAAAGTTTTTCGGTAAATATGATATTAATCGCCCTTGTTGGAGTGAAAAGATTAGCTATCAATGTACTTCAAAGCCAAAAGATGGATGCGCTCATTTAA
Organism: Acetobacteraceae bacterium; assembly: GCA_044369385.1. GTDB lineage: Bacteria > Pseudomonadota > Alphaproteobacteria > Acetobacterales > Acetobacteraceae > CAMDGX01. The sequence continues at coordinate 728 of JBIPLY010000608.1, forward strand.
CAAAAGAAAATTGTCGTTTAGTCGATTCCGAGTGCGAGCATAGAATTGGTAGTATATGTCTTAGGTGGAAAAGAAACTTTACTTGCCCGATTACAAAAAAAGAAATGAATTATTCTTTAGCTGATTCCTCTATTTATTGTCTTGGTGGTAATTGTCACACCCCAACTATTGAAGAAAATCAGGATTTTAGCAATGTAGCATATCTTGCCGCCATTAATGAAGCTCAAAAAGATTGTGATAAAGAAAGTAGCGGAATCTGTAAGAACCCTATTACGGTATTTGCCGGTGAAGCTAATGGTTGTGATAAAGCGATTGTAGGTTTTATCAATTGTTGTTCTGCAAACAAAGGCTGGGGCAAGGATATGAAACTATCAAGTTGCAGTCCTGAGGAAAAAGGATTGGCATTAAAGCGTGGCAAGGGTTTATGTCATATGGTAGGTACATATTGCGAAACGAGAGAATCTGTCACAAAGGTTTGCCTTGTTAAGAGAACAAACTTTTGTTGTTTTAACTCAAAACTTGCTCGGATATTTCACGAGCAGGGAAGAAGTCAGTTAAATATTGATTGGGGTAGTAGTGAGTTTCCAAATTGTCGCCCTCTTACATTAGAGGAATTAACAAAATTAGATTATTCCAAATTTGATATGGAAGAATTGTTTGGGGCTATGCTTGCTAAAGGCAAGAGCAATATGTTTAAAACTTTTCCAAGCATAAACCTTAAGACATTACCGAAACTCCAACAAGAGCATATGAATACTACTCCTGCAGAGAAAAGAGATATTTTAAGACGCAAAGTAGAGGAAGAAGAAAGAGCACGCAGGGCGAAGGAAGAAGAAAAAAGGTTGGCAGAAGAGGCTCGCCTTAAAGCGCAGCAGGAAAAGGCGAGGTTGGCAGAGGAGGTGCGAGTAAGGGAGGAACGTGAAAAATTATTAGAAGAAGAAAGAATCAGGAAGCAACAGGAACAATTAAGGATTGCCGAGGAGAACCGTATTAAACGGGAGCAGGCGCTAGCCTTGCATAAGCAGAATGAGCTTGCACGACTGCGTCAGGAAAAACAGGCATGGTATAATAATTATATAGCAAATATGAACGCAGCACGTAATCCAACGCACGTTACACAAAGATTGTGGTATCAATTTTTTGGTATAACGCCACAGGAATATATAAATAACCCGAATTATACTGCAAATACTGCTATTAGCAGGTATGGAATTGATATTGTTCCTCCATATCATTTTATTCCAAGGCCATTTCAGTAATAATTTTAGAAGATGAAACTGTAACCGTACCGGAAATATGAAAAGAGAAAATAACATTCGCAGTTGGTTAATCGTTTTTGTTGCTTTGCAAATGGTAACCTTGGTGATTAACTCAAATATCAGTTTTGGATCTGACCGCATTAAACCTTTACAGGGTTTTAACTGGTATAATGAAAAACTGGAACCAAAAAAGGAAAAAGTTGAAAACACACAAAAACAGGACACCGCTCAAACTGCGCCGGTAGAGGACTTGCCTGTTTATGAGAAGAATATCCGCTCCTTGCAAGAAAGGCATAGAAAAGCTCATCGCCAAGCACTGGATAATCCAACAACTGAAAATATTCTAACAGAGATGTATATAGAAAAAGAAATGATGCGAAAAGCACAACTTTACGGGGAACGAAGAGTTGCGCTAGCGATGATGAGTAGTCAATTCACGGATATGAAAGCACATAGCAATGTTTTGCATAAGAGAGTTCAAGAAGAGATTGAAGACAAAGAGATGCATCAGAAACTAGCAAAATTAAGTCAGGAATGGGGTTTGATTCTACAAGTATCAGAAGATTGCCCACATTGCCATGCATTTGCGCCGATAGTATTGGAATTTGCCCGGAAATATGGGTTTCAGTTACTTGCTGCAAACAAAAAAGGTGTGGATTTCAAAGGGATCAAAGGAATTACTGACAATGGTGAGATGTTAATGTTCAATCCTACTAGAGAAACCCCTTTATTATATTTAATTAAAAGTAATGGCCGTGAAGTATTTCCTATATCAAGAGGTATTAATAGTGCCGATCAAATTTTAATTAACATCAAGAATATTGATAAGCATATAAAGAGGCTATTTTAATGGAAACTATTTTAAAGTCGGTAAAGCTGGTAGCATTAATTATGTTTTTGGGCATTTCTTTAAGTGCAAGTCATGCTACGGGCTGGGCTTTGGGCGATGTATTTAAAAATTTGCATACTAATACCACCGCTCCCGGTAATTTTCAAGATGCATCGGCCGGTTATTATAGTGGTGGTGGAATGGCTGTTAGAACCAAAAACACAGCTATTAATCCATTATCTATGACGCCGCCATCTTTGAGTACTGGATGTGGTGGTATAGATGTTTATTTAGGATCGTTCTCAATGATTTCCGGCGGGGAGATAGTTAACGTTGCAAATAATATAGGAACTGATGTTGTGGCGTATGGTTTTCATTTGGGCTTAAAGACTTATGCACCTCAAATAGAACAAACATTGACCACTTTGCGTGATTTATCAATGTCATTAACTCAACATGGAATAGGGCAATGCACAACTGCGCAATCCGCATTTGCTGCCCTCACCCCTCAAAGCTCTGCAATGTATGAAACAGTATGTCAAGAAATGGCCAATTCTGACGGGTCTGTTGATCTGGGCGGTCAGCGGAAGAAATGCAATAATTTCTTAAAGCAAAAAGCGGCGGTAGATGCGAAGCAAAAAAAAGACCCTGAAATAATGATGGATAACTACAATATCTTTATAAAGGCCGCAACTGCCGTTGGTATACCAAAAGAGATGCATGAGCAATTAATGTCAATGGTTGGGACTATTGTTGTTAGGGACACAATAGTAATACCATATCCAAGCCTTGCTAATGATACGGAGAGCTGGAACGCTCATATTAACGGCGGAACAAATACCAGTATGTATAGTTGCGATAACGCTACTTGCCTTACGGTTGGTATTAATAATAGCGTAACTATTAGTGAGGGCAATTCTTATTCAGGCAAAGCAAAAACAAGATTAAAAGAATTGGTAGTAGGGATTATTGCGCAAACAAGTGAATTCACA
>JBIPLY010000088.1:0-11966 GCA_044369385.1 Acetobacteraceae bacterium
GCTTCTCGAAGCTCAAGCAATTCAGGCGCGTCGCAACCCGCTTCGAAAAGACAGCCAGAAACTACCTCGCCGTTGTCAAACTCGCAGCTACCGTCCTATGGCTTCGATAAGTGTCCACAGGGCCTAGCCGAGGTCTATCGCACCCTTGTCGCGCGCGGGAAAAAGCCGATCGTCGCAGCCGCGGAACGCGGTGAGCGGCGAGTAGTTGCCCAGCGGGATATAGGGCACGTCGCGCCAGACCAGCATCTGGATCTGGCGCGCGATCGCCTGGCGGGTGGCCAGGTCGGCAGCGTCGAACCACTGCTCGCGCAGCGCCTGGATCTCGTCGAGCGGGATCCAGCCGGAGAAGGCCGGGTTGATGCCGACATGGGCGGCCGGGTCGTAGCGGTTGTAGCCGTTGAACGGGCCGAAGAAGACGTTCCAGCCGCCCTGGCCGGGCGGGTTGCGGCTGTTGCGGCGCTGGTTGATGGCGGCGTATTCCAGCGTCAGCACGTCGACGTTCATGCCGATGCGGCGCAGCATGTCGGCGGCGACCAGGCCGACGGCGGAGATCATCGGATAGTCGCCGGCGTGCAGCACCACGACCTTTTCGCCGCGATACCCGGCCTCGGCCAGCAGGCGGCGCGCGCGCGGCAGGTCGCCGGCCATCGCCTCCACCCCGGCATCGGTGCTCATCGGCTTGCCCAGGCTCCAGACGCCGACCGGGGTTCTCCAGTGGCTGGTGTCGTCGCCGAACGCCGCCTGCATGAAGCTCTTCTGGTCGATGGCGGCCAGCACGGCGCGGCGGATGGCGGGGTTGTCGAAGGGCGGGTGCAGGGCGTTCATGCGCAAATAGAGTTCGCCGCCGATGAAGTCCTGGACCTGGACGGTGAGGCGCGGGTCGCGCTTCAGCAACGGGGCGAGGTCGGCGGGCAGGTCGTGCACCCAATCGATCTCGCCCTTCTGCAGACTGGCTGCCGCCGTCGAGGCATCGGGGATGATGTGCCACTCGACCCGGCCGAAATGCGGGATGCGGGCACCTGCCATGTAGCTGGAGGGCTCCGCGCGCGACAGGTAGCGGTCGTGGCGCGCATAGGCGAGCCGGGCGCCAACCAGGCGTTCGGCCGGCAGGTAGCGGTACGGGCCGGTGCCGATGACCTCGATCGGCTTGCCGCTGCCGGCGATGGCGGCGATGCGGGCGGGCATGATGCAGGGGATCACGCTCGCCGGCTTGGCCAGGCCGTGGGCCAGCAGCGGGAAGGGCTTCTTGAGGCGGAATTCCAGGGTGCGGTCACCGGTGGCGCGCAGCTCATCGGTGATCGAGGCGATCTTGCGGGCGAAGGCGTCGCCGGTCTTCATCCAGGACTGGATCGAGGCGACGGCGTCCTCGGCGCGCAGGGCTTCGCCGTCGTGGAAGGTGATGCCGGCGCGCAGGGTGATGGTCCAACGCTTCCCGTCATCGTCAATCGTCGCCCCCTCGGCCAGATGGGGCTGAGGCGCCAGATTGGCGTCCATGGCGAACAGGGTCTCGTAGACCAGGCCGACATGGTGGGTGGTCATGTCGGTGGCCGAGAAGAACGGGTCGAGCCCGGTGAGGTCGGTGACCGGGGAGAACACCAGCGTATCGCCGGCGGCGCGGGCGATGCCCGGGGCGAAGAGCGGAGGGGCGGCCACGGTGCCGGCAAGGCCGGCGAGAACGGCGCGGCGGGTGGGCATGGCGATGCTCCTGGCGAGCGCGTTTTGGGGCACAGCCTAGCCGGTGTTAGCCTGCGGTCCAACCGTCCGCAGGAGCCCGCCATGCCGCACCCGCCCGTCGCCCGCTCGATCACCTGGATCTATACCCCGGACCTGGCCGCCACCGCGCGATTCTATGCCGAGGTGCTGGGGCTGGAGCTGAAGGCCGAGCAGAAGGGGGAGAATGGCGGCGGGTGCCGCATCTTCCAGCAGGGGCCGACCAGCTACCTTGGCGTCTGCCAGGTGCGGCCGGGGCGGCATGTGGAGCCGAAGGGCGTGATCGTCAGCTTCGTGACGCCGGACCCCGATGCCTGGCACGCCCATCTGGTGGCCAACGGCCTGACGCCAGAGGGGCCGGTGCGGTTCAGCGAGGCCTATCAGGTGCGCGGCTTCATCGCGAAGGACCCGAACGGCTACATGCTGGAATTCCAGACGCTGCCAGTTCTGGGAGTGGGGCCAGTTCTGGAAGTAGGGCCGGTGCTGGGGGTTGGCGGTTCCGTTTGACCGCGACGCGCGCCCGGCTTTAGCCTTCGCACCTGCACAAAAACGGAGATCCCGCCATGCGCCTTTCCCGTCGTGCCGTGTTGGGTGGAGCCGCTGCGCTGGCCGCCCCCCTGGCAGCACCCCGCATCGCCTCGGCCCAGGGCAGCCGGGTGCTGAAGTTCGTGCCCCATGCCGACCTGACCGTGGTCGACCCGTCCTGGACCACCGCATACATCACCCGCAACCACGCGATGATGGCGTTCGATACGCTGTTCGGCACCGACAACGCCGGCGCGGTCTCGCACCAGATGCTTGAGGGGCATACCGTCGAGAACGACGGCCTCACCTGGAAGCTGACGCTGCGCGAGGGGCTGAAGTTCCATGACGGAGAGCCGGTGCGCGGCCGCGACGCCGTGGCCTCGATCGCGCGCTGGGGGCGGCGGGACAATTTCGGCCGCTCGGTGATCGCGGTGACCGACGAGATGACCGCGCCGGACGATCGCACCATCGTGCTGCGGCTGAAGCGCCCCTTCGCCCTGCTGTCCGCCGCCCTGGGCAAGCCGGGCTCGGCGGTGTGCGCCATCATGCCGGAGCGGATCGCCACCCAGGACCCGAACAAGCCGGTGACCGAGGTGGTCGGCTCCGGCCCGTTCCGCTTCGTGGCCGCCGAGCGGGTGGTCGGCGCCCGGGTGGTCTATGCGCGCAACGAGGCCTATGTGCCGCGCCAGGGCGGCACGCCCAGCTTCACCGCCGGGCCGAAGATCGTGCATTTCGACCGGGTCGAGTGGCACATCATCCCCGACCAGGGCACCGCGGCGGCCGCCCTGCAGGCCGGCGAGGTGGATTGGTGGGAGAACCCGTCCGCTGACCTGTTCCCGCTGATCCGGTCCAATGCCCGCCTGACGCTGGCGCCGCACGACAAGACCGGGTTCATGGGGTTCATGCGGCTGAACCATCTGGCCGCGCCGTTCAACAATCCGGCGATCCGCCAGGCGCTGTTCGGGGCGATCGACCAGGAAGACTTCATGCAGGCGGTGGCGGGTGACGACCCGAAGCTGCGCCATACGCCGATCGGCTTCTTCTGCCCGTCCTCGCCGATGGCCAACGATGCCGGGATGGAGGCGTTCACCTCCAAGCGCGATGTGGCCGCCGCGCGCGCGGCGATCGTGGCGGCGGGCTACAAGGGCGAAAAGGTCGTGGTGCTGATCCCGTCGGACGTGCCCAGCCTGAAGTCGCTCGCCGAGGTGGGGGCGGACACGCTCAAGCGCGCCGGAATGAACGTGGATGCGCAGTTCATGGACTGGGGCACGCTGGTGCAGCGGCTGACGCGGCCGGACGTGTCCGAGCAGGGCGGGTGGAATGTCTATCACTCCTACTGGTCCGGGGTGGACCAGTGGGACCCGGCGGTGAACGCCTCGCTGCGCACGCTGGGGCGCGCCGGCGGGGCCGGATGGCCCGAGAGCGCGAAAATGGAGGCGATGCGCGACGAATGGCTCGCCGCCCCGGACCAGGCCACGCAGAAGCGCATCGCCCGCGAGATCCAGGCCGAGGCGTTCCGCGTGGTGCCCTATATCCCGCTCGGGCAGATGTTCGGCCCGATGGCCTACAAGAAGGAACTGGTCGGCGTGCTGGACGGCTACTCGCTGTTCTGGAACGTGCGGCGGGGGTGAAGATCAGCCCCAGCGCTGCTTCCAGGATCTGAGCGCGGGCGGATACGGCAGGGGCGTCGCCTCGAACACGCCGCGGGCGATGGCGCGGGCGAAGACCTGGGTGGCGGCGTGGCCGAGCAGGCCGAGGTCGAGCGGATCGGCCATCGGCACCGCGCCGGTGGCCGCCGCGAACACCGTGTCGCCGTCGCCGGGCGCGTGGGCCGGCAGGATGGCGCGGGCCAGGCCGTCATTGGCCATGATCGCCAGGCGCTTGCACTCCGCCTTGGTCAGGGTCGCATTGGTGGCGATGACGCCGATGGTCGTCGCGGTCGCCGGCGCCGGCAGGCCCTTCATGCGCGGGGCGATGTCATGCGCGGTGATGCGCGCCGGCCAGCCGAGGCCGCCGAACTCGGCACCGACCTCGAACGGGGCGGCCCAGAAATGTGGGCCGTCGCCGATCGTCGCGGTGCCGACCGCGTTCACCACCGCCAGGGCCGCGACAATATAGCCGCCGGGCAGGGTCATGCTGGCCGAGCCGAGGCCGCCCTTCACCGTCGAGGTCGTCGCCCCGACGCCGGCGCCAATGCTGCCCAGCGCGAAGTCGCCATGGCTGGCGGCGACGGCCGCGTCGTAGCCGAGGTCGCGGTACGGGGAAAACCGGCCCCACTCCTTGTTGCCGCCGTTCAGCAGGTCGAAAATGATCGCCTGCGGCACGATCGGGATCAGCGCGGTGCGCAGGCGCTGGCCGCGATCCTGCTCGCGCAGCCAGGCCTGGGTGCCGCCGGCGGCGTCCAGCCCGTAGATCGAGCCGCCGGAGAGGACGAAGGCGTTGACCTTCTGCTGCGTCATCTCCGGCTCCAGCAACGCCGTGTCGCGGCTGCCAGGGGCGCCGCCGAGGATGGAGGCCGAGGCCGTGGCGCCCTCGTCGAAGATGATGGCCGTCGCGCCGGTACCGACCGCGAGATCGGTGGCATGGCCGACGGCGATGCCGGGGATGTCGGTGAGAAGATTGCGCATGGAGTTTTCCCAAGAAAAGGCAAGGCTGGGGCTTTGCCCCAGACCCCACCAGGGGCCAAGCCCCTGGACCTTACAATTTAAGGGTCCAGGGGACTTGGCCCCCTGGTGGGTGATGCGACGCGCCTTCGCGTCGCGGGGGCGAAGCCCAGTCTTCGCTTACAGTTTTGCAGCAATATCCAACGCCCGCCGCAGCAGGGTTTCGCTGGCTTCCGGCGTCATGAAGGCGCTGTGGGCCGAGAGGGTGACGTTCTCCAGCCCCGCCAGCGCATGGCCCGCCGGCAGCGGTTCCTCCGCGAACACATCCAGCGCCGCGTGGCCAATCTGGCCGGTACGCAGGGCATCGATCATCGCCGCCTCGTCGATCACCCCGCCGCGGGCGGTGTTGACCAGCAGCACGCCGGGTTTCATCCGGGCGATATGGGCGGCCGAAATCAGGCCGGTGGTTTCGTCGTTGAGCAACAGGTGCAGGCTGAGCACGTCGGACTGCGCCAGCACCTCATCGAGCGGCAGAAAGGTGACGCCGGGGGCGGTCTTGGGGCTGCGGTTCCAGGCGATGACCTTCATGCCGGAGCCGTGCGCGATGCGGGCAACCTCGGCCGCGATGCCGCCGAAGCCGACCAGGCCGAGCGTCTTGCCGGTGAGCTGGCGGCCCTCCCGGCGCGGCCAACCGCCGGCGCGGATGCCGCGGTCCATGGCGGCCAGGCCGCGCGCGCCGGCCCACATCAGCGCGATGGCATGCTCGGCGACCGCAATGTCGCCATAGCCCTTGATGATATGGACCTGGATGCCCAGGGTGGCGAGTTCCTCGGGGTTCATGTAGCTCCGCGCACCGGTGCCGAGGAAGATCACGTGTTTCAGGCCGGGGCAGCGGGCCATCCATTCCGTGGGCATGTAGGTGCGGTCGTTGAGGACGAAATCCTGGCCGGCGAGGAGCGCGGGGAGCTGGACGGGGGTGACCTCGTCCTGGAGGTTCACGCCCACCTGCGGGTCGCTTGGCAGCATGACGTGGCGGAGAATGGCGGCGAGGTCTTCCGTGGCGTCGACGAACAGGCCCTGCATGCGTGCGTTCTCCGGCTGGGTGCGGCGGTGATGGTGCCCTTGCGGACGGGGATCGGGCAAGGATGACGGCGGGCCAGGCGCCACGCCTCGATCCCGAGGACCGGCGCACCCCGCGGGAGAAGCCGCGGCGGCGGCGCAGCTGGCTGTGGTTCATGCTGCGCTGGTCGATCGTGCTGCTGGTCTGGGGCGGGCTGATGGTGGCCGGCGTGCTGGCGGTGTTCGCCTGGGACCTGCCGCGGCCGCAATCGGCGCTGGACACCACGCGGCGGGCGAGCATCACGCTGACGGATGCCGGCGGGCGGATCGTGGCGACCTATGGCGACCTGGTGGGCGAGCCGCTGCGCCTGGCCGACATGCCGCCCCATCTGCCGGCCGCGGCGGTGGCGGTGGAGGACCGGCGGTTCTGGAGCCACTCCGGGCTGGACGCCATCGGCATCGCGCGGGCGGCCTGGGTCAACCTGCAGGCCGGCGCGGTGGTGCAGGGGGGGTCGACGATCACGCAGCAGGTGGCCAAGAACCTGTTCCTGTCCAACGCCCGCACCTTCCGCCGCAAGGTGCAGGAGCTGCTGCTGACGCTGTGGCTGGAGCGGGAATTCAGCAAGCGCGAGATCCTGGAGATCTGGCTGAACCGGGTCTACCTGGGCTCCGGCGCCTTCGGTATGGATGCGGCGGCGCGGGTCTATTTCGGGGTCTCCGCGCGGCAGGTGAATTTGTGGCAGGCCGCCGTGCTGGCCGGGCTGCCGCGGGCGCCATCACGGATCAATCCGCGCAACAACCCGGAGGCAGCGGCGGCGCGCGGGCGCGAGGTGCTGGCGGCAATGGCCGAGACCGGGGCGGTGGCGCCGGAAGCGGCGCGGCTGGCCGCCGGGCAGATCGCGTTTGCCGCGCGCGCCTCGCAGGGCGCGGGCTGGTTCGGCGACTGGGTGGCCGAGCAGGCCGCGCCGCTGCTGCCGGACGGGGCCGACGCCATCGTGCGCACCACGCTGGACAGCCGGGTACAGGCGGTGGTGGAGGCGCGGCTCGCGGCGCTGCTGGACGGGCCGGGGGCGGAGGCGGGGGTGGGGCAGGGGGCCGTGGTGGTGCTGGACGCGCAGGGCGGGCAGGTGCGGGCGATGGTCGGCGGGCGGGCCTATCGCAGCTCGCCCTTCAACCGCGCCGTCGCGGCCCGGCGCCAGCCTGGCTCGGCGTTCAAGCCGTTCGTGTGGCTGGCGGCGATCGAGGCGGGGGTGCGGCCGGACGATTTGGTGCTGGATGCCCCGATCCGCCGCGGCACCTGGGCGCCGGTGAACTTCGACGGGCGCTTCCGCGGCGAGATCACGATGGAGGAGGCGCTGGCGCACTCGGTGAACACGGCGGCGGTGCGGCTGCTGATCCAGGGCGGCGGGCCCCGGGCGGTGGCGGCGGTGGCCGGGCGCCTGGGGATTTCCGATCGGCTGCCGGCCAATGAATCGCTGGCGCTGGGCACCGCGGAGGTCGGGCTGCTGGAGCTGACCGCCGCCTATGCCACGTTCTTCAACGGCGGGCGCGCGGTGGCGGCGAGCGGGGTCGAGGCGGTGGCGGCCCAGGGACGCACCCTGGCGGTGACGCGGGCAGCACCGGCGCGGGTGGTCGATCCCGACCATGCCGCAATGATGGCGCGGATGTTGGCCGCCGTGGTGGCGCGCGGCAGCGGGCGGCCGGCGGCAGTGCCGGGCCGCGCCGTGGCGGGCAAGACCGGCACCACACAGGACCACCGCGATGCCTGGTTCGTCGGCTGGGTCGATGCCGGGCGCCAGCCGCCGGGCGGGCGCCCTGGGGGATCGATGATCGGCATCTGGCTGGGCAATGACGACAACCGGCCGATGAACCAGGTGACCGGCGGCGGCCTGCCGGCGCGGCTGTTCGCGGAGATCGTGCGCGAGCTGGGCGGGGGGTAGGGTTGATCTGCGGCCATTGATGTGACGTTATAGTATAACGCTTTTCGTCGAGGCCACCATGATGCTCCGGATCGCCATTGCCGCTGCCCTGCTGCTGCCCCTGCCGGCCGCCGCGCAAGTGTTCGACCAAGGCAAGGTGGAGCCGCGCGCCCATCGCAACCCCGCGATGGCGGCCCAGGCCGGGCATGGCATCGAGAGCGAGAACCTGTTCGGCTTCACCCTGGGCTCGGACATCGACGGGCCAGGCAGCCGGTCGGTGGCGGTCGAGGTGGCCGGCCGGCTCGGCGCGCGGGCCGGGCGCTATGCCGCGTTCGGCACCAAGCTGGAATTCGCCTATGGCGCCACCGAGCAACTGGCGGTGGCGGGCAGCCTGCTGGGCGGCTGGCGGTCGAGCTCGAACGTGCCGGGGCAGTCCAACCTGAACGCGCTCGCCTTCGACGGGGTCGGCGGCGAGCTGCGCTGGCGGTTCCTGGAGCGCGGCGTGGCGCCGGTCGGGCTGACGCTGCACATCGAGCCGTCGCTGCGGGTCACCGACGAGCGCACCGGGGAGCGCGGGCTGGGCTTTGCCTTCGAGAACCGGCTGATCGTCGATGCGGCGCTGGTGCCGGACAAGCTGTTCGCCGCCGCCAACCTGATCTACGACATCGAGGCATTCCGGCCGAAGGGCGCGGCACAGGAGCGGGCCTCCACTTCCGGCCTGTCCGGCGCGCTGAGCTGGCAGGTCCGGCCGGGTTTGTTCCTGGGCGTCGACCTGCGCTACCTCCGCGCGCATGAGGGCCTGGCGCTGGAGCGGTTCCGCGGCTGGGCGGTGTTCGCCGGGCCGACGCTGTTCTGGCATTTTGGCGAGAGCACCTGGCTGTCGGCGAGCTATGCGTTCCAGATCGCCGGGCGCGAGCGCGGCGTGTCGGAGACCTACGACCTGGGCAACTTCCCGCGCCAGATGCTGAAGTTCAAGCTGGGGATGGAGTTCTGAGCATGCGGATCGCGCGGCGGGCATTGCTGGGCACGATGATGGCGGCGCCTGCCTGGGCGCAAGCCGGGCCGATCCCGGTGGTGGCGAGCTTCACCATCCTGGCCGACATGGTGACGCAGGTCGGTGCAGGGCGGGTCGCGGTGCGCGCGATGGCCGGCGTGGACCAGGACCTGCACGGCTTCCAGCCGCGGCCATCGGACATCCAGGCAGTGGCGCAGGCCCGGGTGATGGTGATCAACGGGCTGGGGCTGGAGGGCTGGGCGGAGCGGATCGCCAAGTCGGCCGGGTTCAAGGGCACGGCAGTGGTGGCCACCCGCGGCGTGGCGGCGTTGAAGGCCGGCCACGGCCATGGCCACAGCCATGGCGGCAAGGGCCATGCGCACAGCCATGGCGCCTTCGATCCGCATGCCTGGCAGGATGTGGGCAATGCCAAGCGCTATGTCGGCAACATCCGCGACGGGCTGGCTGCGGCCGATCCCGGGGGCGCGGCGGCCTATGCGGCGGCGGCGGGGCGCTACCTGGCGGAGCTGGACACGCTGGATGCGGAGATCCGCGCCCTGTTCGCGGCGATCCCGGCCGGGCGGCGGCGCGCGGTGACCTCCCACGACGCCTTCGCCTATTTCGCCGATGCCTATGGGGTGGAGATGCTGGCGGTGGCCGGCGCCTGGCGGGACGCGGAGCCATCGGCGCGGGAGCTGGCGGCGCTGGCGGCCCAGGTGAAGAAGCAGAACATCCGCGCGCTGTTCCTGGAGCGCGCCGGCAGCGGGGCAGGGCTGCGCGCACTGTCCGCCGAGACCGGGGTGGCGATCGGCGGCACGCTGTATCCTGATGCGCTGAGCGCGCCGGAGGGGCCGGCCGGGAGCTATCTGGCGATGATGCGGCACAACGCCCGCACGATCGCCGCGGCGCTTGCCTGAGCGGACGATTCACGTCTCCGGCGGTTTCGCCTCCGACGATCGCGCGCGGCGTTGACCTGGGGGCCAGCTTCGGGCGCAATTGCGCCAGGAGGACCCCACCCATGTGCGACACCATGGCTGCGCGCGGCGCGGCGACCGTCACCGGCACCACGCTGTTCGCCAAGAACAGCGACCGCGAGCGCAACGAGGCCCAGTTCCTGGAGCTGCTGCCGGCGCAGGAGTATGGCCGCGGCGCGGTGGTGCGCTGCACCTATGTCGCCATCCCGCAGGCGGCGCGCACCCATGCGGTGCTGCTGAGCCGGCCGTTCTGGATCTGGGGCGCCGAGATGGGCGCCAACGAGCACGGCGTGGTGATCGGCAACGAGGCGGTGCACCCGCGCCAGACCCCGCAGCGCAAGCCGACGCTGATCGGCATGGACCTGCTGCGCCTGGGGCTGGAGCGCGGGGCAACAGCGGCGGAGGCGGTTGCGGTGATCACCGGCCTGCTGGAGGCGCACGGCCAGGGCGGCTCCTGCGGCCACATGTCACGGCGATACTACGACAACTCCTTCATCATCGCCGACCGCGACGAGGTCTATGTGCTGGAGACGATCGGCCGGCGCTGGGCGGTGGAGCGGGCGGGCACCACGCGGGCGATCTCCAACACCTACACCATCGGCACCGCGGTCACCGCTGGCAGCGCCGACCTGGAGGCGTTCGCCCGCGCCCAGGGCTGGTGGACCGGCAATGCCCCGTTCGACTTCGCCGCCGCGGTGACCAACCCGGCCAATCCCGGCCTGCCCGGCGCGATCGGGCGCTGCGCGCGGGCGACGCAACTGCTCGCGCGCCAGACCGGCGGGATCGACGCCGCCGCGATGATGGCCAACCTGCGCGACCACGGCGCGGCGGCGGAGGGGTGCCAAGATTTCCACCCGCAGCAGATCGAGGGCGTGACCATCTGCATGCACGCCGCCGACGGCACGCGGCGCGGACAGAGCGTGGCGGCCATGGTCAGCGATTTGCGCGCGGGCGGCGCGGTGCAGTGGGTCACCGGCACCTCCGCGCCCTGCACCTCGGTCTTCAAGCCGGTCTTCATCGATGCCGGGCTGCCGGCGCAGGGCGCGCGGCCGGGCGACCGGGCCGATCCCGCCACGCTGTGGTGGCGCCATGAGCGGCTGCACCGGTCGATGGTGCAGGGCGACTACGCCGCCGCCATGGCCTGGTTCGCCCCGGAGCGCGCGGCGCTGGAAGCGGATTTTCGGGCGCGGGTGGAAGCGGTGATCGCCGTGCCGGGCGCGGAGGGCACGCGGGCGCGGCGCCTGGTGTCCGAAGCGTGCTGGACGGATGCCGCAGCCGCCGAGGCGCGCTGGACCGCGCGCGCCAGCGGGCTGGCCTGCGACGGCATCCGGCCGGGGTATCGGCGGGCCTGGGGCCGGTTCGACCGGCTGGCGGCGGACTGATCCCAACCCGCCCGCCGCCACCGGCATCAGCGCGCGCCGAGCACCGCGGCCACCGCGCGCACCATGGCCCCGGCCACGTCCGGCCAGCGGTCGGGCGCCGGGGCCGCGGCGGCCGAGGGCGGCGCGGCGGCCAGGGCGCGCAGGGCTGCGGCCAGCGCCGCGACGTCGGTCGGCACCAGCCGGGCGAGCGGCGCCTGGCCGAGCTGTTCGGCGATGCCGCCGACCTCGGTGGCGATCACATGGCGCCCGGCCGCCAGGGCGATGGCGGCGACGCCGCTCTGGCTGGCCTCGCGATAGGGCAGCACCAGCGCGTCGGACCAGGCGAGCAGGGCGCCGATCTCGTCCTCCGGCACCCAGCGGTTCTCCACCGTGACGCCGGGCAGGGCGCGCAACCGGGCAAGCTCCGGCGAGTCCGGGCCGCTGCCCACCACGCGCAGCTCCAGCCCGGGATCGGCACCGAGCGCGGCCATGGTGTCAGCCAGCAGATCGAGCCCCTTGTATGGCAGCAGGCGGCCGAAGAACAACAGCCGCAGCCGGCCGCCATGGGCGCGGGGCGGCGGCGCGGCGGGGGCATAGGACAGCGGCGGATGTTCGGCGAGCACCAGCCGGTCGGGGGTCACCAGTCCCTGGGCCACCAGGCGATCGCCGACATGGCGGCTCAGCGCGATGGTGGCCGCCGCCCCGGCGACCAGGCGGCGTTGCAGCACCATCTGCAGCCGGTGGATGTCGCCGGGGTGCAGGTCGGCATCGTGAACCACCACGGCATAGGGAACCCGAATCCGGCGCAGGGCGGCGGCCAT
>JBIPLY010000416.1:0-3797 GCA_044369385.1 Acetobacteraceae bacterium
CCGGCCATCACCCGCGGCGGTGCCGAGCTGGCCGCACTGCGCCTGTTCGAAGGGCTGCGCGCGCATTCCGACCGCACCGCCCAGTTCCTCGGCTGCGGCCGCGAGCCCGGGGGCGGGCGCGCCGGACGTTCGATCACCCAGCCCTTCGGCGAGGACGACTACCTCTACACCATGGCCGGCTATGACTGGTTCAAGTTCGCCAACCATGACGAGCGCTTCCCGCGCGACTTCGCCGATCTGCTGCGCCGCACCCGCCCGGACGTGCTGCACTTCCACCATTACTGCAACTTCGGCGCCGAAGCCCTTCTGATCGCGAAGCGCACGCTGCCGGATTGCCGCATCGTGCTGACGCTGCACGAGTTCCAGGCGATCTGCCACCATTACGGCCAGATGGTCACCCGCCAGTCCCGCTCGCTGTGCTACCAGGCCAGCGCGCGCGACTGCACCCGCTGCTTCCCCGAATACGGGCGCGCCGATTTCTTCCTGCGCGAGCAGTATGTGAAGCGGTTCCTGGCCCTGGTCGACCGGTTCATCGCGCCGAGCCGGTTCCTGGCCGAGCGCTACATCGCCTGGGGCCTGCCGGCCGAGCGGATGAGCGTGGTGGAGAACGTGATCGCGGACGCCAGCCCGGCCGCCATCGCCGCGCCCACGCCGCCCGCCCGCCCGCCCGGGCCGGTGCTGCGCGCCGGGTTCTTCGGCCAGATCAGCTTCCTCAAGGGCATCCAGGTGCTGCTCGACGCCGCCGCGATCCTGGAGGACGACGGCGAGTCCCGCGTGGTGATCAACATCCACGGCGATCACACCGGCCAGCCCGACGAGTTCCAGGAGGAGTTCCTGGCCAGCCTGGCCAAGGCCGGGCGCAATGTCCGCTTCCACGGCGCCTACGACAACCAGCGCGTCGACGCCCTGATGCGGGGCTGCGACGTGGTGCTCGCGCCCTCGATCTGGTGGGAGAACTCGCCGGTGGTGATCCAGGAGGCGCGGCGCAACCGGGTGCCGATCGTCTGTTCGGACATCGGCGGCGCGGCCGAAAAGGTCGCCCACGGCATCGATGGCTGGCACATCCCGGTCGGCAGCGCGCCGGAACTGGCAGCGTTGCTGCGCAGCCTGGCCGCCGATCCCGCCCAGCTCGCCGCCATCCGCGCCACCATCCGCCCCCCGGCGGACTGCCGGGCGGCGGTGGCGGAGCATGTGGCGCTCTATGACGCGCTGTTCGCCCGCCCCCCGGTCAGCGACCGGGAGCCAGGGGACCAGTAGGCGGGGTCGCTCAGCCGGCCGCGGACCAGCTTGCCGGCACCATGCGGTAGCGGCGCTCGCCGTCGCGGGCGATGAAGCCGGTGGCCGGGAACGGGGCGTGGTAGAAGCTGGTCTGCATGCGCTCGCTGGCGGCCATGTCCAGCAGCTTGTGGCGGGTGGCGCGGGCGGCGTCGGCGTCCATGTCGAAGATCGCCGCCCAGTCCGGGTTGCGCACGAAGACCTGCGGGTTGTTGGTGGTGTCGGACATCACCAGCAGCCGGCCGCCGCCGGAGGTGATCGCGAAGGCGGTGTGGCCCGGCGTATGGCCGGCGGCGGCGACCGCGACGATGCCCGGCGCCACTTCCTGGTCCCACTGGTAGCGGGTGACGTCCTTGGCCATCGGCGCGAAGACGCGGCGCGCATTGGCGAAGGCCGGCTTCATGGCGTCCGGGGCGGCGGCGGCGCGGGCCTCGTCCATCCAGAAATCCCATTCCGGCGCCGGCACCTTGACCTCGGCGCGCGCGAAGACGGCGGCACCGTCCTTGTTGCGCAGGCCGCCGATGTGGTCGCCGTGGAAATGGCTGATCACCACGGTGTCGACCTGCGCGGGATCGAAGCCGGCGGCGCGGAAATTGGCCATCCAGAGCCCGGCCGTGGGCGGGCCGAACTCGCCGAGCCCGGTGTCGAGCAGGGTCAGCTTGCCGCCGCTCTGCACCGCCAACGTGGTGAAGGGGATGGTGAACTTGTCGGTCGGCAGGAAGTTTTCCGCCAGCGCCGCCTTCAGGTCGTCGACCGAGGCGTTGCGGATGAAGCCTTCCAGCGGCCGGCTGGCGACGCCGTCATGGATCGCGGTGACCACCGCGTCGCCGACCTTGAAGCGATAGGCGGAGGAATTGGCCACGGTCTGGGCCTGGGCCTGTGCGGCGCGCGGCGCCCCGGCCAGGCCGGCGGCGGCGACAAGCCCGCCCAGCGTCAGCGCGGATCGGCGATTGATGGTCATGGTTCGGATCCCTGCATTCGGCCCGACATGCGCCGCGGCCCCCGGCTGTAGAATGGGGTTCCGTTCCGGCAGCGCAAGCCCCCGGGTGCTCAGTGCCGCGCCGAAGCGCGCAGCACGCTCTCCACATCGCCCTGCGCATCCAGCCCCAGCACGTGCCGGCTGTGCCAAAGCCCGTAGTACAGCAGGCTCCAGGCCGGCTGCGGATCGGCCTCGGCGCGGGCCAGGCGGGCGGACAACTCGGGGCCGCCGACCACCTCGGCCAGGCCGGGCTGGGCGGCCAGCAGCGGCGCCAGGCGCGCCGCCCGCCGCGCGATCCAGGCGCCGACCGGCGGCTTGAACCCCTTCTTGCGCGCGAAGGCGCCGGCTTCGGGGAAGGCGCCGGCCAGCCAGCGCCGCAGCAGCGTCTTGCCGAAGCGCAACCCCACCTTGGCGCGGTCCGGCAGCGTGAAGGCAAAGGCCGCCACCTCGGGGTCGAGGAACGGCGTGCGGCCTTCCACGCCATGGGCCATCAGGCAGCGATCGAGCTTCACCAGCAGGTCGTTGGGCAGCCATTCGGCGATGTCGGCCGCCTGTGCCGCCTGCACCGCCGAACGCCCCTGCCCGGCTGCCGCCTCCGCCGCCGCCAGCCCGTCGCGCCACCCGGCCAGGCCGGGCATGTCGCCCAGCACGCCCCGGCTGCGCGGCGGGCGGGCGATCCAGCGCCAGGGGGCGATGCGTTTGCGGTAGCGGGCATAGCCGGCGAAGAGCTCGTCCGCCCCCTCGCCGCACAGCGTCACCGTCAGCCCGCCGGCCCGTGCGGCGCGGCCCAGCATCCAGCTCGGCAGCACCGCGGCATCGGCGGTGGGGTCGTCGATCGCGGCGGCGATGCGCGGGGCCAGCGCCCAGAAATCCGCCTCCCCCATCGCCACCCGCTCGCATCGCGCGCCCTGGATGCGGGCCAGGCGCATCGCCTCGGCGGTTTCGTCCACGCCGACGCCGTCCCAGCCGCAGGTCAGCGCCTGGATGCGCTGCCCGGTGGCGCGGTGCATCAGCGCCAGCACCGCGGCGCTGTCGATGCCCGAGGACAGGAACAGGCCATAAGGCACATCGGACTGCAGATGCGCGGTGACGCTGTCCAGCAGCACCCGCTCCAGCGCTGCCAGCCCGTCGCCGGCCAGCGGCCGCGGCGGGCCGGGCGGCAGCGCGGGGCGAACATGGCGGGCGACGATGGCGCCGCGCTCCACCACGATGGTCTCGCCAGGCAGCAGGCGCATGATGCCGGGGAAGATGGTGTTCGCGCCGGTGGTGAACTTGAGCTGCAACAGCTCGGCGCGCGCCCGCGCATCGACCGCCGGCGCGACCAAGCCAGCGGCCAGCAGCGCCTGGGGCTCCGAGGCGAAGAAGAAGCCGCGCGCGTCCTGCAGATAATAGAGCTGCTTGATGCCGAACGGGTCGCGCGCCAGCACCAGCCGGTCGCGGATCGTGTCATGGATCGCGATCGCATACATGCCGCGCAGCGCATCGGCGAAGTGCGGCCCGTCGGCCAGGTAGCGCCACAGCGCCGGCTCGCAATCCGAGCGGG
>JBIPLY010000417.1:0-3777 GCA_044369385.1 Acetobacteraceae bacterium
CGCTTATCTCCTTCCAGCCCTTGAGGCCCGTCGCCTCGCGGCAGGCAGCGACAACCTGGTCGGAGCCGCGCAGCCAGCAGGGCGTGGTGGTGCAGAGCTGGAGGTGGAATTTTCCCACCGGGGCCATGTTGTACATCAGGTAGAAGGTGGCGACCTCGTAGACGCGGATCGGGGCGATGCCGAGGATGCGGCCGATCTCGTCCATCGCCTTCACCGGCACCCAGGCGCTGCCGGTCAGGCGGCCCATCTGGCGCTGCGCGATATACAGCAGCGGCAGCACGCCGCTGGCCTGTTTGCCCGGCGGGTATTTGGCGATGGTGGCGGCGATCTCGGCTTCGCTGGCGGCATCGAAAGCGAAGCTCGCGGGCTGCACGACGGCGGCAGGGGTTTCGGCCATGTGACTACCTGTCGATCTCGCCGAACACGATGTCGAGCGACCCGATGATCGCCACGGCATCGGCCAGCATGTGCCGCTTGCTGAGGAATTCGGTGGCCTGCAGATGGGCAAAGCCGGTGGAGCGGATCTTGCAGCGGTAGGGACGGTTGGTGCCGTCGGCCACCAGGTAGACGCCGAACTCGCCCTTCGGCGACTCGACGGCGGTGTAGGTGGCGCCGGCGGGCACGTGATACCCCTCGGTGAACAGCTTGAAGTGGTGGATCAGCGCTTCCATCGAGCGCTTCATCTCGGCGCGCGAGGGCGGCGTGATCTTGTTGTCCTCGGTCTTGACCGGGCCGGGCTTCATCTTTGCCAGGCACTGGGCGATGATCTTGGCACTTTCGCGCATCTCGGCGATGCGCATCAGGTAACGGTCATAGCAATCGCCGTTGCGGCCGACGACGACGTTGAACTCGACCTGGTCGTACATCTCGTAGGGCTGCGACCGGCGCAGGTCCCAGGGCACGCCGCTGGCGCGCAGGCAGGGGCCGGAGAAGCCCCAGGCCAGCGCGTCTTCCGGGCCGATCACGCCGATATCGACGGTGCGCTGCTTCCAGATGCGGTTGGAGGTCAGCAGGCCTTCCAGGTCGTCGACGAATTTCGGGAAGCCTTCCAGCCACTCGCCGATGCGCGCTTCCAGCCCGGCCGGCAGGTCGCGGGCGACGCCGCCGGTGCGGAAGTAATTGGCATGGAGCCGGGCGCCGGAGGCCGCCTCGTAGAACTCCATCAGCTTCTCGCGTTCCTCGAACCCCCACAGCGACGGGGTGATGGCGCCGACGTCCAGCGCATAGGTGGTGAGGTTCAGCAAGTGGTTGAGGATGCGGGTGATTTCGCTGAACAGGGTGCGGATCCAGCGCCCGCGCTCGGGCACCGTGATGCCCAGCAGCTTTTCGGTGGCCAGCGCGAAGGCGTGCTCCTGGCACATCGGGCTGACGTAATCCAGGCGATCGAAATACGGCATCGCCTGGATGTAGGTCTTGTACTCGATCAGCTTTTCGGTGCCGCGGTGCAGCAGGCCGATATGCGGGTCGGCACGCTCCACCACCTCGCCGTCCATCTCCAGGATCAGGCGCAGCACGCCATGGGCGGCGGGGTGCTGCGGGCCGAAATTGATCGCGTGGCTGTCGATCTCGACCGTCTTGGTGGTCTTTTCCGGGGCTTCGCTCATGACCGTCCCCCCACCTTCTCGTCACCCGGCAGCGTGGTCATGGCTTCCCAGGGAGACAGGAAATCGAAATTGCGGAAATCCTGGGTCAGCTTCACAGGCTCGTAGATCACCTGGCCGCGCTCGGCGTCGTAGCGCACCTCGACATAGCCGGTCAGCGGGAAATCCTTGCGCAGCGGATGCCCCTCGAAGCCGTAATCGGTGAGGATGCGGCGCAGGTCGGGCTGGCCGGAGAAGATGATGCCGTAGAGGTCCCAGGCCTCGCGCTCCCACCACGTGGCGACCGGCCAGATGGTGTGGACGGAGGCCACCGGGGTGGTCTCGTCGGTGGTGATGATCACCCGGACGCGCTGGTTCAGCGCGACCGAGAGAAGGTTGTAGACCACGTCGAAGCGCTCGGCGCGCTGCGGCCAGTCGACGCCGCAGATGTCCATCACCTGTTCGAAGGCGCAGCCGGGATGGTCGCGCAGCGCGGTCATCAGCGGCAACACGGCGTCGCGCACGGCGGTGGCGACCACTTCGCCGTGGTCGATGCGCGTCGCGGTCACACCGGGCAGGGTGGCGACGATCGCGGCCAGCGACTCGGCGGCCGTGGGGGCTTGGGGTTCGTCAGCCACGAAGGATGGTCCCAGTGCGGTTGATCTTCTTTTGCAGCTGCATGATCCCGTAGACCAGCGCCTCGGCGGTTGGCGGGCAGCCCGGCACGTAGACATCGACCGGCACGACGCGGTCGCAGCCGCGCACCACCGAGTAGGAATAATGGTAGTAGCCGCCGCCATTGGCGCAGCTGCCCATGGAGATCACCCAGCGCGGCTCCGGCATCTGGTCGTAGACCTTGCGCAGCGCGGGGGCCATCTTGTTGGTCAGGGTGCCGGCGACGATCATCACGTCGGACTGGCGCGGCGAGGCGCGCGGGATCACGCCCATGCGGTCAAGGTCGTAGCGCGGCATGTAGGCGTGGATCATCTCGACGGCACAGCAGGCCAGGCCGAAGGTCATCGGCCACAGGCTGCCGGTGCGGGCCCAGTTCACCAGCTTGTCCAGGTTGGCGACCACGAAGCCCTTGTCCTGGATCTCGCCGGTGATGCCGGCGATCGCCGCATCCTGGGCCGGGCCCGGGCGCAGCACGGCCGAAAGGTCGGGTTGCGTGGCACTCATGCTCGTCACTCCCAATCCAGCGCGCCCTTGCGCCACTCATAGACGAAGCCGACCGTCAGCACGCCCAGGAAGCCCAGCATCGACAGGAAGCCGAACAGCCCGATCTCCGACAGGCTGACCGCCCAGGGGAACAGGAACGCCACTTCCAGGTCGAAGATGATGAACAGGATGGCCACCAGGTAGAACCGCACATCGAAGCGGCGGCGGGCATCGTCGAACGCCTCGAACCCGCATTCATAGGCCGACAGCTTCTCGGCATAGGGCTTCTGCCGTGCGGCCAGCAGCGAACCGCCGACCATGGCCATCGCGATCAGCCCGGCCAGGCCCATGAACACCAGGATGGGGAAATACTCGACCAGCACCGGAGCCATGCGAATCCCTGTCCTTCCTAGCGGCACGACGGCCATCGCCCCGGGAAACCACGGCGCGACGCGGCCGGACATTACAGTCAACCCATGCCCACGGCCATAGGGGGCGGGGGGCCAAATTCAAGTTTAACCGGCAAATCTTGTCGCGAACGCAAAACGCCCCCGGGCGGGGGGCCAGGGGGCGTTTTGTTGCGCGTCGCAGTGAAGATTCCACCAAGGGAGCCTTCACTGGCGCGAGCGACGGGGCTCGAACCCGCGACCTCCGGCGTGACAGGCCGGCGCTCTAACCAACTGAGCTACGCCCGCATCAGCGAGGCCCGGCATGTAGAGGTTGCCGGACGCCGCGTCAACCAAGCCAGGGTCGATTTCCGGGAAAAACCACTCCTTGAATCGACCCCATCGGAAAAACCGGCCAATGCCCGGGAGAATGGGCGGTGACGGGTTCGAACCGCCGGCCCTCTCGGTGTAAACGAGACGCTCTACCGCTGAGCTAACCGCCCCCAGGCCAGCCGATTCATACCAACCCGCCTTGATGTTGACCCATGAAGAATGGGTCAACGCGGGCTGGTATGAGTCTTGGTTTGGCGCGCGGCCACCGGCCAGCCCCGCGCGCGATACCAATCGGCGCAATGGCCGGAATAGTCGGCCAT
>JBIPLY010000418.1:0-3773 GCA_044369385.1 Acetobacteraceae bacterium
CCCGCGCCTAGTCTCTATCGCGCGGCGCCATCCTGCGCGCGCAGCAAGGCGGTGAGCTCCGCCACCGCGCGGGTCAGCGCCAGGACCTCCTGTTCGCGCAGTGCGTCGATCTTGTGGTGCAGGAGCTCGATTTCCAGCTCCGCCTTGATGTTGATGCGGTAGTCCTCCTGCGCGGCCTGGCGGTCGATCTCCTGCTCGCGGTTCTGGCTCATCAGGATGAAGGGCGCGGTGTAGGCCGCCTGGAACGACAGCGCCAGGTTCAGCAGGATGAACGGGTACGGGTCCCAGTGCGCCATCCAGGCGGTGATGTTGGCCGCGATCCACAGCATCAGGATCGTGGACTGCACGATGATGAAGCGCCACGAGCCGACCAGGCGGGTGACGGTATCGGCGAAGTGCTGGCCGCGGGTCAGCGGCGGTGGCGCGACCTGGCCTTCGCGCTGGTTGCGCCGGGCGCGGCGCAACGCCTCCAGCTGCTGTTCGGACGGGTGGGGGGTGGGGCGGGTCATGCTACTGCGCCGTCCAGCCGCCATCGACCACCAGCGCGGTGCCGGTGACCAGGGCGGCGGCATCGGAGGCGAGGTAGGCGACGGCCCCCATCAGGTCCTCGACCCGGCCGAGCCGCCCGGCCGGGATCTTGCCCAGCACCTGCTCGCGAAAGCCCGGCACGTCGAAATACGGCCGGGTCATCGCGGTTTCGATGAAGGTGGGGGCGATGCTGTTGACCCGGATGCCGCGCGGGGCGAGCTCGACGGCCAGCGCCTTGGTGATGCCCTCCACGGCGTGCTTGCTGCCGCAGTACAGGCTGCGGTTCGGGCCGCCGACATGGCCCATCTGCGAGGAGATGTTGATCACCGAGCCCGGCGCGCCGGCGGCGAGCATGCGCGCGACGGCCGCCTGCGTCACCGCATAGAGCGCGCGCACGTTCAGGCCGAAGACGGCGTCGAAATCCGCCAGCGTCACTTCCCCGATCGGCTTCGGGCGGTTGGTGCCGGCGTTGTTGACCAGCACCGACAGCACCGGCAGGCCCGCCATGGCCGCCTGCACCGCCGCGGGGTCGGTGACGTCCAGCGCCAGCGCGCTGGCCTGTCCGCCGGCGCCGCGCAGGGCTTCGGCGACGGCGGCCACCTCGGCCAGGCTGCGCGCGGCGAGATGGACATGGGCGCCCTGTTGCGCCAGGGCGGCGGCGATGGCCACCCCGATGCCGCGCCCGGCGCCGGTGACCAGGGCGTGGCGGCCGTCCAGGCGGAACGAGGGCGCGCGGGGCAGTTCGACGGGCGGCAGTTCGATGGGGGGCATGCGGGTGGTTCCCTGTGCTGCGGCAGCCTATGCTGGTGCCGGTTTAGCGGAGCGGGCGCGTGGCGTCATTGGCGGGGCTGCGGGCGGATCCCTGGCGCGCGGCCTGGGGGGGGGCGTGGGCGTGGGCGCTGGCGTTTCCGGGGCTGGCGCTGGGGTTCCGGGTGAACCTGTTCGCCGACGGGGCGCTGTTCACCTATGCCGTGGGGGTTGGCGATTCCTGGGGGCATCACTGGCACAACATCGCCGGGCGGGCGGCGGTCTGGGCGCTGGTGCTGCGTCCGGCCGAATGGCTGGGGGCCTGGACTGGGCGGGTGGCGGTGGCCGAGGCGGCGTATGTGCTGCTCTTTTATGCTTGGCCGCTGGTTTCCTTGGCGGTGGTAGCCCGAGCGGGCGCGCCGGGCTGGGTGGGGCGGGCGGCGGTGCTGTCCCATATCGGGTTGTTGCCGTTCGTGTTCGGCTTTCCGACCGAGATGTGGGTGGCGCATGGCGCGATCTGGGCGGCGCTGGCGCTGATGGCCGCGCCCGGCCGGGCGGTGGCGGGCTGGGGGTTCCTGCTGGTGGCCTGCCTGTCGCACGAGGCCGGGGCGGTCTGGGCGGTGGCGGCGGTGGCGGCCCTTTGGCTGGCGCGGCTGAAGGTGGGGCGGCATGGCGCGGCGCTGGGCGGGGCGCTGGCGGTCTGGGCGGCGGTGCGGTGGGGGTTGCCGCCCGATGCCTATACGGCGGCGGTGATGGCGCACAATGCCGGCACCTTCCTGCGCCCGGGCAATGTCGCGCTGCCGCTGGCGCTGCTGGCGGGTGCGGCGCTGATGCTGGCGGCGGTTCCGCGCTGGGGGGTTTGGCTGGGCCTGGCGGTGGCGCTGGTGCCGCTGCTGGAGGGGTTTCCGCTCCATGCCTGGGACCGCTACCACGCCCGCACGCTGCTGTTCGCGGGGGTGCCGGGGCTGATGCTGCTGGGGGCGGCCACGGTGCGCTGGGGCTTCTTGCCGGGGCGGGGGATGCTGCTGGGCGCGGTCGCGGTGCTGGGGGTGGCGCATGCGGCGCAGACGGCGCGGTTCCTGGGGGAATGGCGCGGCTACCTCGCGCTGGTCGATGCGCATCTGGCCGCCGGCGCCGCGGAGATCGATCCGCGTCACCCGGCGCAGGTGGCGCTGGGCTGGAATTCGACCACGCCGTTCCTGGCGGTGCTGCGGACCCCGGGGCGGGTGCTGGTCGATCCCAGCGTCAACTATGTGTGGTTCGACTGCGCCACGGCGCGGCGGGCGGCGGCGCGGGACAGCGCGATGCCGGCGGCGAGCCGGGCGGCGATTGCGGGGTATGTCTGTGCGCGGCGATAGCGGCTACGGCCTGGCGCGCACATGGATCGCAAAGCGCCCCACCCGTTCCGCCAGCCGGAATTCGGAAAAAGTTCGGGCGAAGCCGGGGTCGCGGCTGAAATAGCCGATCAGGTCGAACGGCCCGTCGCATTCCACGATCGGCGGGTGGGTGTCCACCACCACGGCGTCAGGCGGGCGGGCGGCGAAGCCCTCGACCACCTGGCGGAACAGGAATGCCTCCGGCCGCGCCATGCGCTCCGGCGCCACCCAGCGGCCGGCGCCGAGCTGCGGGCAGTCGCGATAGACGGCATCCAGCGGCCACAGGTCCATCACCGGCAGGGTGGAGGTGGCGCCAGCATAGGACAGCGCCGGGAACAGCGGCGCGATCGGCCCGATCAGGCCCAGCACCCGCCCGCCGGCGGCATGGCGTTCGATTGCCGCGCCCAGGGCGGCTTCGGGGCTGCGGCCGTGGCGCCATTGCGACCAGGGGGTCTCGCCGTTGGAGACCAGGTAGACGCAGGACAGGCCCATCAGGATCGCCGCCGCGCGCAGCGGCCGCGTGTAGCCCAGCCGGTCCAGCAGCTTGATCACCGCCAGGCCGCACAGCGCCAGGGTGAGCAGCTCCACCGGCACGACGTGATACGACCAGCCCTTGTGCTGCACGATGGCCGAGATCACGCCGCCGAAGGCCGCCAGGATCAGCACCCGCACCCGTTCGCCGGCGCCCCAGGCCAGCACCGTGGCGGCCAGCAGCACCAGCAGGATCTTGGCCAGGCGCTGGCCCAGCAGCAGCGGCACGGTGGCGTCGTCGGCAAAGCCCAGATAGGCCTCGACCGAGATCGGCACCGCGCGGGCGAGGTAGTCCGGGAAGGCCAGCAGCACCAGCGCGCCATAGGCCGCCGCCACCGCCGCCAGCGTGGCGAAGCTGGCATCCAGCCGGCGGCGGCGCAGCAGCACATAGGCCTCGACCAGCAGCGGGATGGCGGCGAAATAGGGCTTCAGGGCAAAGCCGATGCCGGCCAGCAGTGCCACGGCGATGCGCGGGCCGGTGGGCGATCCCTCGGCCCGGGCGCTGGCCTGGAGCAGATAGGGCAGCGCCAGCAGCAGCATCAGCGGGTCGCGCTGGCCGAAATCGGCTCCGGGCGCCAGCAGCACCAGCAC
>JBIPLY010000419.1:0-3770 GCA_044369385.1 Acetobacteraceae bacterium
GGCGCTGGCCGGCGGTGTTGGGGGGGTGTCGCTGCCAGCAATGGGCGGGGCGGAAATGGCGCGCCCGGAACTGGTGATCTCCGCCGGGCGGCGGTCCGGGGCGGTGGCGCTGTGGATGAAGCGGCAGTTCGGCTGCCGGCTGGTGCATTGCATGAACCCGGGGCTGGGCGGGCTGTGGCGGCATTCGATGTTCGACCTGCTGGTGATCCCGGAGCATGACCGGCCGGCGGCCGCACCCAACGTGTTCCCGGTGCTTGGCGCGCCGCACCGGGTCTCGCCGGTGATGCTGAACCAGGCGCGCATGGCCTGGCGCGAGCGGCTGGCGCATCTGCCGCGGCCGCGGGTGGCGCTGATGGTCGGCGGGCCGGTGCGCGGGACGGACATGCCGCCGGCGATGGCCCATACGCTGGGGCGCCAGGTGGCGCAGCTGGCCGCCGCACGGGGCGGCACGGTGCTGGCCAGTGCCTCGCGCCGGACCGGGCGGGAGGCGACCGAGGCGCTGGCGGCCGGGCTGTCGCCGGCGTTGCACCTGATGTACCGCTGGGGGGAGCCGGGGGACAATCCGTATCACGGGTTCCTGGCCAGCGCGGATGCGATCGTGGTGACGGCCGATTCGATCTCGATGATCTCGGAGGCCTGCGCCAGCACGGCGGCGGTCTATATCGCCTGTCCGGAGCTGGCCGGGCCGCGCCATGCGCGCTTTGCCCAGTCGCTGTACCAGGCCGGGCATGCGCGGCCGCTGGGCCAGTCCATCGCCGGCTGGCCGCGCCCGCCGCTGGACGAGGCCGGGCGGGTGGCCGAGGAGATACGGCGGCGGTTTGCACTGGACGGGGGCGGCGGGTAATCCTGGGTTCAATCGGAGGGACCGCCATGAGCAAGACCTATCGCCTCGCCGTCATTCCCGGCGACGGCATCGGCAAGGAAACCACGCCCGAGGGGCTGCGGGTGCTGGATGCCGCCGCCCGGCGCTTCGGCTTCGCGCTGAAGCTCGAACACTACGACTGGTCCTGCGAGACCTACAAGGCGACCGGGGCGATGATGCCGCCGGATGGGCTGGACATGGTGCGGGAGGCGGACTCGATCTTCCTGGGGGCCGTGGGCTGGCCGGGGGTGCCGGACCATGTGTCGCTGTGGGGGCTGCTGATCCCGTTCCGGCGCCAGTTCGACCAGTATGTGAACCTGCGGCCGTGCCGGCTGATGCCCGGTGCGATCACCCCGCTGGCCGGGCGGACGGAGAAGGATATCGACTTCTACGTGGTGCGGGAGAACACCGAGGGCGAATACTCCTCCTCCGGCGGGCGGCATTTCGAGGGGACGGAGCGGGAGTTCGCCAGCCAGCTCACCATCATGACGCGGACCGGGGTGGACCGGATCCTGAAGTATGCGTTTGAGCTGGCGATGACGCGGCCGCGGCGGAAGGTGACCTCGGCGACCAAGTCCAACGGCATCATCCACACCATGCCGTTCTGGGATGAGCGCTTCGCGGAGATGAGCAAGGCCTATCCCGGCGTGACCACGGACCAGTTCCATATCGACATCCTGTGCGCCCATTTCGTGCAGCATCCCGACTGGTTCGATGTGGTGGTGGGCAGCAACCTGTTCGGCGACATCCTGTCCGACCTCGGCCCGGCGGTGGCCGGTTCGATCGGGATCGCGCCGAGTGCGAACATCAATCCGGAGCGCAAGCACCCGTCGATGTTCGAGCCGGTGCATGGCTCGGCGCCGGATATCGCCGGGCGGTGGATCTGCAATCCGATCGGGCAGATCTGGTCCGGGGCGATGATGCTGGAGCATCTGGGGGAGAAGCCGGCGGCCGATGCGATCGTGGCGGCGATCGAGACGCTGCTGCGCGAGGGCGGGCCGCGCACGCGCGACATGGGCGGGCAGGCCGGGACCGTTGAGGTGGGCCGCGCGATTGCGGAGATTGTTGCCGGCGGGTGACGGCGCCGGGCGACGGCGCGGGACCTTCGGCGTTGCGCAGCAGGGCGGGCTGGGCTTATACTTCCGTTATTGCGAGGCATTCGCAATTAGGGGTGTGCCAATGGGCCGGGATTTCAGCCATATCGCGCGCAATTGCGAGCGCGCCGTCGTGACCGCCTATCGCGACCTGCGCGCGCTGGGCAATCCCGACCCCAGCGCGTTCCACGCCTGCACCACGCTGTACCGCATCCACCACCCCGAGGCCTCGGTGAACGAGGCGCGGCGGCTGGTGGCGGAGTGGATCGACCATCATGTGGTGCGCGCCGATGCAGGCCCCACCGATGGCTGCGCCTGCGACTGAACCGAACGGAGCCCGCGCCATGGACCAGCAGGACCACATCATCCGCGATGTCGAGGCGCTGCGCGCGCTGTACGGCTTCCCCGCCGGGGCGGCGGTGACCAAGCAGGTGGACTACCTGCATCCGCATTACCAGGCGCTGATCCGCGCCTCGCCGTTCTGCGTGCTGGCCAGCGTGGGGGAGACGGTGGAGATCACGCCGCGCGGCGATGCGCCGGGGTTTGTGGAGGTGGCCGACGAACATACGCTGCTGCTGCCGGACCGGCGCGGCAACAACCGCATCGACAATCTGCGCAACATCGTGCTGGACCCGCGGGTGACGCTGCTGTTCCTGATCCCGGGCATCGGCGAGACGCTGCGCGTGGTGGGCGATGCGCAGATCAGCGTCGATCCCGATCTGCTGGCGCGATTCGTGGTGCAGAACCAGGCGCCGAAATCGGTGCTGGTGGTGAAGGTGCGCTACTGCTTCTTCCAGTGCGCCAAGGCGCTGATGCGCAGCAAGCTGTGGGATCCGGAGATGCGCATCGAGCGGTCGTCGCTGCCGAGCAACGGGACCATCCTGGCCGATATCACCAAGGGGGCGATGGACGGGGCGGAACTGGACCGGACCATGCCGCAGCGGTTGAAGGATACGATGTATTGACGCCGATGGCCGAGCCGCCGCCGGACCCGCGCGGCGATGCGCCCGATGCGCGGGCGCGCTGGCTGGCGGAGAACCGGGCGGCGATGGATGCCTGGAACGCGCTTGTCGAACGCGAGGAACTGCCGCTGGCGCGCTATCGCGCCTGGTGACCGGGTTGGGCTAGGTTGCCGCCCATGGACACGCACCAGACCGACTGCATCGTCATCGGCGCCGGCATTGCCGGGGCTTCCGCCGCCGCGTTCATCGCCGCGGACCGCCGCACCGTGCTGGTGGAGGCGGAGGAGGCGGCGGGGTATCACACCACCGGGCGCTCGGCCGCGCTGTGGATCCTCAATTACGGGCCGGCGGATGTCCGCGCGGTGACCGCCGCCTCCCGCCGGTTCTTCGCGGCGCCGCCGGAGGGGTTTTGCGCCACGCCGCTGTGGTCGCCGCGCGACGTGCTGTACATGCAGGGCGCCGACGATCCGGGGGCCGCCGATGCGGCGATGGCGGCGGGGATCGGGCTGCGGGAGATTTCGGTGGCCGAGGCCCGGGCGCTGGTGCCGGCGATCCGGAAGGGCGCGGTGACCGCGGCGCTGGTGGAGAGCGGGACCTTCGACCTCGATGTGGCGGCGTTGCACCAAGGGTTCCTGGCGCAGCTGCGCCGGCAGGGCGGCACGCTGGCGTTGCGCAGCCGGACCATGGGCATCGCGCGCCGCCACGGGATGTGGGAGGTGGCGGTGACCGGGGGGGCGCGGTTTGCCGCCCCGGTGCTGGTCAATGCCGCCGGGGCCTGGGGCGACGCGGTGGCGGCGCAGGCCGGGGTGCGGCCGGTCGGGCTGATCCCGAAGCGGCGCACCGGGGTTATCA
>JBIPLY010000529.1:0-2749 GCA_044369385.1 Acetobacteraceae bacterium
CGTCGTCGTTCATGATCTCGCAGATCACGCCGGAGGGGTTCAGCCCGGCCAGCCGCGCGATGTCCACCGCCGCCTCGGTATGCCCCGCGCGCACCAGCGTGCCGCCCTCGCGCGCCACCAGCGGAAACACATGCCCAGGGGTGACGATGTCGAGCGGCCCGCGCTCCGGATTGATCGCCACGGCCACGGTATGGGCGCGGTCATGGGCGGAGATGCCGGTGGTCACCCCGTCGCGCGCCTCGATCGAGACGGTGAACGCCGTGGTGTGCCGCGTGCCGTTGGACTGGCTCATCAGCGGCAGGCCGAGCTGCTCCACCCGCTGGCGCGCCATGGCCAGGCAGATCAGCCCGCGCGCATGCCGTGCCATGAAGTTCACCGCATCCGGGGTGGCAAACTGCGCCGGGATGACCAGGTCGCCCTCGTTCTCGCGATCCTCGTCATCGACCAGGATGAACATGCGCCCGGCGCGGGCCTCCTCGATCAGCTCCTCGGCGGAGGCGAGGTATTGCGACAGCGACTTGGTGACGAGCTGGTTCATGAATCCCCTCGGGCGGCATATTCGGCCAGGCGCGCGACATAGCGCGCCACGGTGTCGATCTCGATATTGACCCGATGCCCCGGCTTGAGAAGGCCGAAACCCGTCACCTCTGCCGTGTGCGGGATGATGTTCACCCCGAATCTGTCCCCGTCGACCTCGTTGACGGTCAGCGAAACGCCGTCGATCGCCACCGAGCCCTTGGGGGCGATGAAGCGCGCGACCGCCGGCGGCACGGCAAAGACCCAGCGGGTCGATCCCTGGTCCGCCGTCGCGGAAACCACCTCGCCCAGCCCGTCGACATGGCCGGACACGATATGCCCGCCCAGCTCGTCGCCGACCTTCAGCGGCCGTTCCAGGTTGACCCGCGTGCCCGCCGCCCAGCCGCCCAGCGTGGTCTTGGACAGCGTCTCGGCCGAGGCGGTGACCGCGAACCAGTCCGGCCCCAGCTCGACCGCGGTCAGGCAGCAGCCGTTGCAGGCGATCGAGGCGCCGAGCGGAATGGCCAGCATGTCGGCCCAGCCCGCCGGCACGCCAATCACCAGGCGCATGTCCTGCCCGCCGCCGATCGGCACGACCGCGCGCACCGTGCCCAGCCCGGTGACGATCCCGGTGAACATCAGATTTTCGCTCCCCTCTCGGCGCCCTTGGCGCGAACATACTCGCTCAGCATGTCGTCGCCCACCGGGCGCGCCGCAACCCTGCGGAAGCGCGGCATTTGCGCCAGCGCCAGCGCGCCGAAGCCCTGCGCCGCCGGCCATCCATCCCCGCCCATCACCGCCGGCGCATGAAACCAGGCCAGCCGGTCCACCAGATCGTCGCGCAGCAGGGCCGCGGCCAACTGCGCGCCCCCTTCCGCCAGCAGCCGGGTGATGCCGCGCTCGGCCAGCGCCCGCAGCCCGGCCGACAGATCGACGCCGACCGGGGAATCGCCGACCCGAACGACCACAACGCCCGCGGACTCCAATGCCGCGGCCCGGTGCGGATCGGCACTCGCCCGGGCCAGCACCCAGGTCGGCGCCGCCCGCGCCGTGGCCACCAGGCGGGAGGTCAGCTTCAGGCGCAGATGGCTGTCCGCGACCACCCGCACCATGGCCATCGTCTTGAAGCCATCGATCCGGCAGGTCAGGTCGGGATCATCGGCCAGCGCGGTGCCCACGCCGACCATGATCGCATCGTGGCGCCCGCGCATGGCATGGGCCGCGCGCCGGGCGGGCTCGCCGGTGATCCAGCGGCTCTCGCCGCCGCGCGTGGCGATGCGCCCGTCCAGCGTGGAGGCCAGCTTCAGCGTCACCATCGGCCGGCCGCGCCGCACCCGGCTGAAGAAGCCCTCGGTGACCTCCTCAACCTCGTCCGCCAGCACGCCTTCCTCAACCTCGATGCCCGCGGCTCGCAGCCGGGCCAGCCCGGCCCCGTTCACCCTGGCGTCGGGGTCGCGCACGCCCACCACCACGCGCGCGATGCCAGCGGCGATCAGCGCGTCGGTGCAGGGCGGGGTGCGGCCATGAAAGCAGCACGGCTCCAGCGTGACATAGGCGGTCGCCCCGCGCGCGGCCGCGCCGGCCATGGCCAGCGCCTGCGGCTCCGCATGCGGCCGCCCGCCAGGCGCCGTGGTGGCGCGGCCCAGCACGCGGCCATCCTTGACGATGATGCAGCCCACCGACGGGTTGGGCCAGGTCCGCCCCAGGCCGCGCCGCGCCAGGGACAGGGCGGCGCGCATATGGAAGATGTCGTCGGCCGGGCTCATTCCTTGGGTTCCGGCGTCTTCGGTTCGGGGTCCGCGTCCTTGTCCAATTTGTCAAGGAACGCCCCGAAATCCTTGGCTTCGCGAAAATCCCGATAGACCGAGGCAAAGCGGACATAGGCCACCTCGTCCACCTCGCGCAGCGCCTCCATCACCGCGCCGCCAATCGCCTTGGAGGGGATGTCGCTGTCGCCGGAGGCCTCGAGCTGGCGCACGATGCCGTTGACGATGCGCTCCAGCCGCTCCTCGCTGACCGGGCGCTTGCGCACCGCCACGCGGATCGAGCGCACCAGCTTGTCGCGGTCGAACGGCACCCGGCGGCTGTCGGTCTTCACCACGGTCAGCTCGCGCAGCTGCACCCGCTCGATCGTGGTGAAGCGCTGGGTGCAGGCGGGGCAGAAGCGGCGCCGCCGGATCGCCATGCCGTCGTCGCTCGGCCGGCTGTCCTTCACCTGGGTCTCGTCATGGCC
>JBIPLY010000594.1:0-3767 GCA_044369385.1 Acetobacteraceae bacterium
TTTTCGGCTTGTAAATCAACCTCTTCTTTCAAATAATCTAAATGAACAAACATTACATACCTAAAGCCAATTTAGCAACAATATAGTTTTTGACAAGTCCAGAACGAACAATATCATCAACTCCAAATTCTACCATGGAAAAATCATATTCCATTGCACGAATAATTTTCATAAAATCAAGAATCCCATTTTTTTCATGGGTTTTAACAAGATCTGATTGAGTAGCATCACCACAAAATACGATCTTACTATTTTCACCAATACGAGTAATTATACTATCCAATTCGTGAAAGTTCAAGTTTTGCATCTCATCGACCAATACAATTGCGTTGTCGAGAGTAGTACCACGAATAAAACTAGTAGACCAGAATGAAATAGTTTCTTGAGCTTTGAGATTTCCATAGAGCATTTCAAAGTCAGCATCAGTAGGTAACTCAAACATGTACTTACACATGTTCTTATATGGAATCTGGTAGAGAGAGGACTTATCCTCATGATCTCCAGGAAGGAATCCAATCTCACGAGTAGATACAAGAGACCTCACAATGTAAACTTTTTCGTATGGAGTTCTTTCATCAAGAACATCTTTAAGTGCAAGATAAAGTCCAACGAATGTTTTTCCTGTTCCTGCAGCACCATAGGCAAAAACATTTTTACCTTTCTTATACTCATCAAAAAAGATTTTTTGATTATCAGTCAACGGAGAGATATCCGTCATCAAGTCAGAATTGATTGGTTTTTTACGGCGCATTTGTTTTGCGCTCATACCAATACCGATGTTGCTGTTGCCGTTGGCAGATTTTCTTGATCTTGGCATACTAGATTTTCTTTACACGAGAACCAGGTGCTTTTCCGGCTTTAGTGAGAACATCATTCCAGCCTGGATTTCTGGAGATGAGTTTGTCTTTCCACTCGCCCACTTCACCAGAATTGGGACAGGTAGATGGATCGCTCCAGTCCCTATCCCAATCTGGATTATCTTTCTTCCACTGATCCCAGTCGTGAACACTCATGGACACTTCTTTCTGTTCACCAGTGGATTTGTTAATAACAGGATAAGTCGCCATTTAAGTAATAAAATTCAATTATGATTTATTTATTGAGTATTTTTTGAGCAATATATCTTTGAGATGATACTTGTTCTAAGTTCCATTTTAACACAGGTTCCACATAATAACTACTTTCTTCTGTTAGTTTATACTTTTTGTGATTAGTTCTGTTATGTTTTTCCAGAAGAAGTTTATGTACTACATTATCATCTTCTACATCATGATATTTTTTGATGTGATCTCTAATGATTTTTTCTAGATTTGGATTCTCTGTATAGGCTTGGAAATTTTCAACTCTTTTTTTAGCTAAATGTGGCAAAGAAAATAGAGTGTTTAGTCCAAATTTAATTTGGACATGATTTAATCCCAAACGCAGTATTCTTTCATATATTTCGGTATCTTCCCAAGCAGCATACTTGGTCATATTTTCATTATAGCCACCAATTTTCAAATAGTTCTCTCTTGTGATGTACAAAGTACCCCAAAGAGCTTTGAAAAACATATGTTTTTGATATTTTGATGCAGTTGAAGGATCCTTTTCACCATTCAAATTCCAAGATTCATCTGTACCAGTTAAAAATGATTGATCATCAATCTTATGATGATCAAAAAAATTAAAATATGGATTCATAATAGTATCTGAATCCAATTTTAAAATATATTCATTTTTTACTAAAGATGCAGCTAAATTTAATGGTTGAGGTTGATTGAAATAAGGTTCGTTTGGAACAGTGATGACTTTAATTCTAGGATCTAATTTAATCAAATGATCAATCGGATCATCAGAATTCCAATCAGTTACGATAATCTCATCTACTTCATCAAATTGTATCCATGAAGATATGGATACTGATAGGGCTTTACCTCTATTTTTACATGCGGATATTATTGAAACTGACATTTTTATTGACTAATTTCTAATTCAGAGTAATCTAATTTTTGAAGTTCTTCTGGTTTAATTTCTTTTGTCAAGAATTCTCCATCTTCATTGTATTCTACAATATAATTATCTTTAGTTGTATCTACAATTCTGCATGTAGTCCAAGCTTCGTCTTTTGATACTGCTTTAGTTTGGTAGTACATGTTACCTCCTTAAGGGGCATTGGTATATATTACCACTCCAGAGCTTCTGCAACTGAAGGGAATTGTTGTTTGAATACTTCTCTACAAGCAAGGGCAATATCCATATGTTCTTTTTGAGTTCCGTGTGCAGAACGGAGATTGATATAATGTATCCATGACCTGCAAGAACCGGTCATATAGATGCGTGTGGGGGTCGCCAAGGGGAGTACAAAACGAGCACACTCCTTTGCAACACCTTGACTCAACAGATAATTGTAAACATCCTGAGCATCCCGGAAGAGGTCTTGAATCATTTTATTCATCACGAATACATTCTCTTCTTCCAAGTCGTCAATCGAGTTCTGGCGGTTCTTGGTGTCCTGCCTACGCAGTTCTGGCACAGGAATATCAGTGCTCAGAAGATTTGTGTCCGCATATCGTTGTGAAAATTCTTGAAATGTAAACGAACGGTGTCGAAGGATCTGGGCCGCGATACCACGATTCGTTTCAATCTCTAAGGTCATAGAAGACTGTTCAAAAACAGACCAATGATTATGCTTAATACAATAAGCAAGCAACTTGGCATAGTTTTGGTTGTCTTGATTCGCAGGATTAGAAACTCGCGCAATATACGCCATTGTTTGTTCTGCATCGGGAGTGATAGAAATCAGTTTTACAGTCATTTAATTCCTCAGTCAGGGTATCCATCGTCATCAAACACCTCGTCATAATCCGAGATGTGGTTTACATTTTCTTTTGATTGTTTATAAGAATCTGGATCAGAATAAATTTCTGATTTAAGACATTCTACAAGTGACTCCAGATTTTTTACAATCAATTTAAGTCGTTCTTTGTCCATGATTATGCATAATCTCTTACTATTTTACTACAAAAAAAGGGAGGTGTAAACCTCCCTGACAATTTTACTTATATAACCATTGAATATAAAAAGATAATAACATCGTAGTTAAACCAATCGCAGCAGTAGATGAAACTATTATTTGTGCGACTGAGAACATCATTTTGCTCCTACTAGTTGTGCCAGTTGTGCTTGATGACGACGATCTTCTTTTTGTTTTTGTTCTTTGATGATTTGAAGGAAGTTAAGTTTCTTCATTTTGCACCCCCAGACTTTTGCATAGAGAGTTTGTTTCCGTTTTCATCTACCCAGAACATTGTTCCGCGATAGATTTCTACATGAGGTTCTCTTTTGAAAGTTTGGTTTGGGCGTTCTGCGGTATCATATTCGACACCACGATATACGACTTTTGACATTAGGTTTTCTCCTTAGTTTTTGAGGTTAAAGAGCGTTCCTTCAGTCGGCTTTTGCGTCTATGAATTTACAAGTCCTTGGAGATCCCTCTTTGAAGATCTGAATGAGTTCAGATCTTGCAGGCTCATCCATTTTTAGTTTCACATTATTAATGAGTTTTTGAGCCTCAATACAAGTCCAGAGAATTGTTTCCATAGATGAACGATCCGTTCCGAGTCGGCTTACTTCCGTCCTATTCAGGTTAGCACTTGAGTTTTACAACATCCTTTCGGAGTTCTAAAAGCAATCGGTCTTCTCTTCTTTGGTCTACTACATCGTCGTTTTTAACGATGTCCATTAGTTCCCACGCTGCGTCGCAACTTATCGTAACTTGATTAGTTTGG
>JBIPLY010000090.1:0-11840 GCA_044369385.1 Acetobacteraceae bacterium
GCCACTGACCTGATCGTTCGCCATGAGGTAAGCAGCCGTGCTGTCTACGAGAAGAAGTTAAAGTCACCGATTTGGCCCGGCGGGAAGTCAGGCGTTACAATAGGTATCGGATATGATCTTGGGCATCAAAGCTGGGAACAGGTGCAATCCGATTGGGGATCGGATATCGACCTGAGGTTGAAGGACGCATGTGGCGTTGTACGGACAAAAGCAGAGGGCATTGCGAAACTGCTGAGCGATATAGAGATTGGTTTTGATGACGCCATCGCGGTCTACGAGAAGCTTGCCCTGCCGCGCTATATCGAAACAACGATAAGCAAAGGTGTCTTTCCAGAGGCAAGAAGTCTGCACCCGCATTGCCTCGGTGTACTTGTCAGTCTAGTCTATAACAGAGGGCAAGCTCTTGAGGGTGAAAATCGTGAAGAAATGCTTTATATCGCGGATGCCCTGAAGGAAGGTGATCTCGCGATCATTCCCACGCACATCCGCGCGATGAAGCGCATTTGGAAAGGGCGCGGGCTTTCCGGCTTGTTGACGCGCCGCGAGGAAGAGGCCCGTCTGTTCGAATACGGGCTGCTTGTGACACTATCGATCCAGTGGGCCCAAACGGCAAAATTGAAGGCGCTGTCGATCTCCTTGTGGCAGTCGTCGGAGGCCCGCCCCTTTCCTTCCGACAGCCAACACGGCACTGGGCCGTTCGAAGGAGCAAGCGGGGCGTTCCGCCAGCCGTCATTCGGATATGGTCAAACTACCCCGGCAAGGACCCGGCCGGACGCTGTCGGTACGGAGGTCGCGCCTGGCGCGGCGCAGTTGCAATGGTCGATCTTTCCTCGGTGGAACCGATGACGGCTCGGTTTGGGTTGGCACGACGCGAACGGGGGAACCATGCCTGACATCTCGCTGACCGTCACATCCAGCCTGCCGGACGGCGCGCTCATCCCCGTCGCCATTCGCGGCGACGAGCAGATCAGCCGTCCCTTCGTCTTCCACGTCACCCTGCTTGCCCCGAAGGACCCGGCCTCCACCACCAAGCTCCTGCGCCAGCCGATGTGCGTCACCCTGCACCGGGAAGACTCCGCCCCGCGCCATTTCCACGGCATCGTCCGCGCCATCTCCCGCAGCGACGATACCGGCGGTTCGGACAACAGCTATGAGGCCGAGCTGGTGCCGCAGCTTTGGTTCGCCACCCAGACCATCGACTGCCGCGTGTTCCACAACCTGACCACGCTGGACATCGTCAAGAAGGTGCTGGAGGAGAACGGCGTCTCCGGCGACAAGCTGCGCATTACCGCCGCCGTCCCCGCGCAGCGCGGCTTCACCGTACAATACAACGAAAGCGATTTCGACTTCATCAGCCGGCTGCTGGAAGAGGACGGGTTGTTCTATTTCTTCCAGCACACCGACAGCAACCACGTGATGAACATCGCCGACGCCAATACCGGATTCCGCGCCGTCGGCGGCCCGGAATCGAAGGTCGGCAGCGGGCTGGGCGGGATTTCCGAGTGGCGGCGCACGCGCGTCTCCTCGATCCGCGAGGTGTCGCTGCGCGGCTACAACGCCAAGCAGGTCGCCGATGTCGTTGGCACCGAGGCGACGACCGCGACCAGCCAGGGCGGCACCGGGCGGGACATCACGCATTGGTACGGCCGCTCCCGCGAAGCCGAGTTGACCAAGAAGCGCGCGCGCTTTCAGCAGGAGGCCGCCGACCTGGCCGCCGCGCTGACTTCCGGGCGCAGCGGCAACCAGGCCTTCTTCGCCGGCGGCCGGTTCAAGCTGGGCACCGCCGAGGGGCAGGGGGGGCGTGCGGCGCCCGGCGAGTACGTGATCCGCAACATCAGCCATTCCTGTTCCGTGGGCGGCAATGCCGGCAGCGATGCGGGGGCGGCCTATTACGGCAACCAGTTCGTCTGCTTCCGCGCCGGCGACACCTATCGCTCGCCCGCCATCACCCCGCGGCCGAACATGGGGGGCATTCACCTGGGCATCGTGCTGGCGCCGGAGGGCGAGGAGATCCATGTCTCCGCCGAGGGCCGCATCCGGGTGCGGATGCTGTGGGACCATCGCAAGGACGCCACCGACCAGAACACCATCGAGGTGCGGATGATGCAGCCCTGGTCCGGCA
Organism: Acetobacteraceae bacterium; assembly: GCA_044369385.1. Taxonomy (GTDB): domain Bacteria; phylum Pseudomonadota; class Alphaproteobacteria; order Acetobacterales; family Acetobacteraceae; genus CAMDGX01. The sequence continues at coordinate 2,123 of JBIPLY010000090.1, forward strand.
ATGGCTGGGGCATGCAGCATTTTCCGAGGGTCGGCACCGAGGTGGCGGTCGCCTTCATCAATGGCGACCCCGACGACCCGATCGTGGTCGGCAGCCTCTACAACGGCACGCACAAGCACCCGTTCCCGCTGCCGGCGGAAAAGACGAAGTCCGGGATCAAGACCCGCTCCACGCTGAAGGGCGGCACCGCGGACTACAACGAGCTGTTCTTCGACGACAAGAAAGGCGCCGAAGTCGTCTCGCTGCACGCGCAGAAGGACAACAAGATCACGGTGGAGAACGACCAGACCACCTATGTCATGCGCCACCTGGTGGAGACGGTGGATGCCAACCGCACCCGCAAGGTGGGCGGCAACGAGGTCATGAAGGTCGAGGGCAAGCAGACCGAGACGGTCAAGGGCGATCGTACCCAGGAGATATCCCAGGGCAATGACAGCGTGACCGTCAAGATGGGCAACCGCTCGGCCGAGGTGTCGATGGGCAACGAGAGCCTGGCGGTGAAGCTGGGCAACATCACCGTGACGGCCGACATGGGCGCGATCAGTGTGGAGGCGATGCAGTCGATCGAGTTGAAGGTGGGCGCGAACTCGGTGAAGATCGATCAGACAGGTGTCACGATAAAAGGCTTGATGGTGAAGATCGAAGCGCAGACGATCATGGAGGCGAAGGGGCTGATGACGAAGGTCGAGGGCAGTGCCATGACCACCATCAAGGGCGGCATCATTCTGATCGGATAGGCACGATGACGGCTTCTGCCGAGACTTCCCCGGACCGGCCCACGCCCGGCGCGGCGCTGCCCAAGCTGGCGGCGGCGCTGCCCGATGCGGTGCGCGCGCATCTCGACCTGTCCGCCGAGGGGGCGCAGGCGGTGGCGGGCGTGCCCGATACCTTGTCGGCGCTCGCGGCGCTGGAGGCCCGCGGCCTCGCGCTGGATGCGATCCGGCTGCTCGCCCATGCGCTGCCGCGGCGCGAGGCGGTGTGGTGGGCCTGCATGTGCGCGCGCCACACCGGCCCGGTGCCCCCGCCGGCGGCCGCGCAATGCCTGGAGGCGGCCGAGCTTTGGGTGCGGCGGCCGGCGGACGACACCAGGCGGGCCGCCTATGCGCGGGCGGAGGCGGCCGGATTTGCCTCGCCGGAGGCCTGGGCCTGTGCCGCGGCGTTCTTCAGCGGCGAATCGATGTCGCCGGCCGGGCAGCCCGCGGTGCCGCCGGCGCCGCATTTTGCCGGGCTGGCGGTGGCAGGCGCCGTGACCCTGGCCTCGGTGCGCGAACGCCCGGCGCGGCAGCCGCAGCGGCTGGGCGCCTTCATCGCCAGTGCCCGGCAGATCGCCGCCGGCGGCACGGGCCGACTCGAGCCGGAGACCGCCTGATGCCCCCCGCCGCCCGGCTGACCGACATGCATGTCTGCCCGATGTTCTCCGGCCCGGTGCCGCATGTCGGCGGGCCGATCATCGGGCCCTGTGCGCCCACCGTGCTGATCGGCATGCTGCCGGCGGCACGGATCACCGACATGGCGTTCTGCGTCGGCCCGCCCGATGTCATCGTGATGGGCCAGCCGAAGGTGCTGATCTGCGGGCTGCCGGCAGCACGGATCGGCGATTCCTGCGCCCATGGCGGAGTGATCGTGATGGGCCACCCCACCGTGATCATCAACTGACGCCATGGGCATCACGCTTTCCGTTTTGCGCTGCCCCGATGCGGTGCCGCCCGAAACCCGCCAGGTGGGCGGCGGCGAGTTCAGCATCGGCCGCGGCACCGACAATGGCTGGATCCTGCCGGACCCGGACAAGACGCTGTCGCGGCGCCATTGCGTGCTGGCGTTCCGCTCCGGCGGCTGGCAGCTGGCCGATCTCAGCTCCAACGGCACCTACCTGAACCGCGAGGCGGAGCCGGTGGGGCCGGGGGCGGTGCGCGACCTGCGCGATGGCGATCGGGTGCGGCTGGGCGCCTATGAGATCGAGGTGCGGATCAGCCAGGAGGCGGCCTGGACGCCCGCGCCGCAGGTCAGCGATCCGTTCGGCGACGACCCGTTCGGCAACGCCCCGAAGCCGGCGGCGCGCGGGTTCGAGCAAGACTCGCTGCTGTCCAGCGGCCAGGGCTTCGGCACGCCCAGCGTGACGCTGCCGGCGGATTACGACCCGATGGCGCCCGAGCCCGGCAGCGACGGCTTCCGCGGCGCGACCCAGGCCGACCACGGCTCGGCGATGAACCAGGCGTTCCGGCCCGCCGAGCCGTCGAAGATCGATTTCGACGATTGGGACCTCGATCTGTCCAAGCCGGCCGCCGGGGGGGCGCCGCCGCCCGATCGCCCGGCGCCGGCGGCGGACCCGCTCGACGAATGGGATATCGACCTCTCGCCGGCCGCGCCGCCGCCGCAAGCCGTGGCGGCGCCGGTTCCTGTGCCGACTCCGGCTCCGGCTCAGGCTCTGGCCCCGATCGCGTTCGTCGCGCCGGTGGAGCCGCCGGCTGATCCCTTTGCCGAGCCGGAGCGCGATGGCGGCTCGCCGGTGCCGGTCTTGCCGCCGATCCCGGTCGCGGCGCCCCCGGCGATGGCCGCGCCCGCTTCTGTCGCGCCCGCTTCTGTCGCAGCAGCATCCGGCCCGGACCTGCTCGCCGCCTTCCTGCGTGGCGCCGGCATGAGCGATGCTCGGCCCACCGATGCCGAGGTGGCGATGGAGCGCCTGGGGGCCGCGTTCCGCGCCTTGGTCGTCGGCCTGCGCCAGACGCTGATCGAGCGGCGCGCGTTCAAGGGCGAGTTCCGCATCGAGCAGACCATGATCCGCGCGCGCGGCAACAACCCGTTGAAGTTCTCCGCCGGGGACGACGATGCGCTGGCGGCGCTGATCGGGGCCGGGCGGCGCAGCGAGATGGCTCCGGCCGCGGCGGTGGCCGAGGCGCTGGACGATATCCGCCGGCACGAAATGGCCTCGATGGCCGCGATGCAGGCCGCCGCCCGCGCTCTGGTCGACCGGCTCGACCCCGCGCCGCTGCGCGCCGAGGGGGAAAAGTCCGGCGGCCTGCTGGGCGCGCAGAAGCGGGCGCGCGCCTTCGAGCTGTTCGAGAAGCTGCACGCCGACATCGCCGCCGCCCTGGCTGATGATTTCGACAGCGCTTTCGGCAAGGCTTTCGCCCGCGCCTATGAACAGGCGTTGCGCGAAGCCGGCGGCAGCGGATCATGATGCGGAACACACCCTCCGGGAGCCGGCGCCGATGACCTGGAGCAATCGCGTGGTGTGGCAGGAGGGCATGTTCCTCCGTGCCCAGCATTTCCAGCAACAGGACCGCTGGCTGGAGGCCCTGTCGCGCGAGCGCAGCGCCGCCCTGCGCCCGCATCCTTGGGGGCTGACGGAAATGGCCGTCAACCGCGATCTGCTGGCCACCGGCCGCTTCGCCCTGACCCAGGCCGCCGGCGTGTTCGAGGACGGCACGCCGTTCTCGATCCCGGACCAGACCGACCACCCGGCCCCGCTGGACCTGCCGGAGACGGCACGCAACGTGCTGGTCTATCTCGCCCTTCCCGTCCGCCAGCCAGGTGCCGTGGAGATCGCCGCCGATGCGGCCAGCGACGGGCGCTATGCGCTGCATCCGTTCGAGGCCTACGACACGCATTCCGCCTCGCCGCAGCCCGCCGACCTGCAAGTGGGGCGGCTGAAGCTGCGCTACCTGCTGGAGACGGACGAGCGTGCCGGCTTCCACTGCATCGGGGTGGCGCGCGTGGCCGAGGTCTCGGCCGACCGGCGGGTGACGCTGGACCGCAACTGGATCGCGCCCGCCCTGTTCTGTGCCGCCGCCCCGGCGCTGTCCGGGCTGCTGGCCGACATGACCGGGCTGTTCAACCAGCGCGCCGAGGCGCTGGCCGCGCGGATCGTGGCCGGCGGCGCGCGCGGCACGGCGGAGGTGCAGGACTGGCTGATGCTGGAATGCATGAACCGCTGGCATCCGCTGCTGGCGCACTGGGCCGATGGCGGCAACCTGCATCCCGAGGACCTCTATCGCGCCCTGCTGCAGATGGCCGGCGAGCTGGCCACCTACACGGACCGCACCACGCGCCGCCCCGGCACCTATCCGCCCTATCGCCACGACGATCTGCAACGCAGCTTCGCCCCCGTCGTCGCCGATCTGCGCCGCTCGCTGTCCACGGCCATCGAGGAGACCGCCGTCCCGATCAAGCTGGAGGAGCGGCGCCACGGCCTGCGCATCGGGGCCATCGTCGACCGCAACATCCTGCGCGCCACCAGCTTCGTGATGACGGTGCAGGCCGACATGCCGGCCGAGGCGCTGCGCCGGCTGTTCCCCAGCCAGGTCAAGATCGCCGCCGTCGAGCATATCCGCGAACACGTGATGTCCCAGCTCACCGGCATTGCCGTGCGCCCGCTGCCGGTGGCGCCGCGCGAGCTGCCGTTCTATGCCGGGGCGAGCTATTTCGAGCTGGACCGCAACTCGCCGCACTGGAAACAAATGCAGAGCAGCGGCGGCTTCGGCATCCATGTCTCGGGCGAATACCCGAACCTGCGCATGGAACTCTGGGCGATCCGGGCGGATCGCTAGGCAGTCGGTGAAGGGAGCAAGGCAATGAGCGTCGACAATCCCTTCGAGGAGGACAGCGACCGCACGGTGATCCGCCCCGCCCCGGGCGGCCGCCGGCCCGCCGCCGCGCCAGCCCCCGCGGCATCCTTCGGCGCGGCACCCGCCGCCCCCGCCGGCGCGCCGTCCGCTGCCCCCCTGGCTGCCGGCGAGGGGGCGGAAAAGCTGATCTTCGGCGGCAGCGTGCTGCTTGCCAATGCCGCCCCGCTGCTGCAATTGCTCGCCCGCCTGCGCAACACCGCCAACCAGCCCGATGCCGCGGATCTGCGCGAGCGCGCCACCCGCGAGCTGCGCAGCTTCGAGACCGCCGCCCGCGACGCCGGCGTGCCGCTGGAACAGCTGCGCCCGGCGCATTACGCGCTCTGCGCCAGCCTGGACGACGTGGTGCTGAACACGCCCTGGGGCAGCTCCGGGGTCTGGGACCAGCGTTCGCTGGTCTCGACCTTCCACCAGGAGGTGCGCTCCGGCGAGCGGTTCTTCGACCTGCTCGGCCAGATGAAGGGCAATCCCGGCAGTTTCCTGCCGGTGCTGGAGCTGATGTATCTGTGCCTGTCGCTGGGCTTCATGGGCCGCTACCGCCTGTCGCCGCGCGGACCTGGCGAGCTGGAGAAGCTGCGCGAGGACCTCTATGCGATCATCGTGCGCCAGCGCCAGGCCGCCGAGCCCGGGCTGTCGCCGCAATGGATGGGGGCCGCGGCACCCTATCGCCCATCCCGCGCGGCGCTGCCGGTCTGGGTGGTCGGCGTGCTGGGCGTGGCGGTGGTGGCCGGGCTGTTCATGTGGTTCTCGACCAGCCTGAACGCGGCGTCCGACGACATCCTGGCGCGCATGATGGCCGCCCCCCCGGGCAAGATGCCGGCGATCGTGCGCACCGCCATCGTGGTGCCGCCGCCCCCGCCGCCCCCGCCGCCGGAGCCCGGGGTGGTGGACAAGCTGCGCGCCTTCCTGAAGCCCGAGATCGATGCCGGGCTGGTCGTGGTGCTGGGCGACGAGGCCACGCCCATCGTGCGCATCCGCAGCAAGGGGGTGGCGCCGAATTCGCCGGTGATGTTCCCGTCCGGCAGTGCGGCGGTGCAGCCGGCCTTCGTGCAGATCATGGAGCGCATCGGCGCGGCCCTGAAGGAGGAGCGCGGCAGCGTCATGGTGCTGGGCCATTCCGACAACCAGCCGATCCGCACCATGCAGTTCCCGTCCAACTTCCAGCTCTCCGCCGCCCGGGCCGAGGCCGCGCGCCAGATCATCCTGCGCACCCTGGGCGAGCCCGGCCGGATCAAGTCCGAAGGCCGTGCCGATGCCGAGCCGCTGACCACCAACGCCACTGCGGAGGGGCGCGACGAGAACCGCCGCATCGAAGTCGTGCTGCGGCGGCAGGGGTAGGATGTAACCATGGGTGCCGTTGTCTCCTTCCTGGGCTCGCGCTGGTTCCTGACCGGGATCGGGGCCGTCGTGCTGGCGCTGCTGGTCTGGTTCTTCGGGCCGCTGCTGGCGTTGCTGGAGGATTGGATCGTCCGCCTGGCGATCGTGCTGGCGATCCTGCTGGTCTGGGCCGGGCTGAACTTCTGGATCGGTCGCCGCCGTGCCCGCGCCGACCAGGCGCTGGTCGAGGGGGCGGCCGGCGGGGCCGCGCCGGATGCCGCGGGGGAAGAGGTCGCGGCGCTGCGCGAGAAGCTGACGACGGCGCTCGACCTGCTGCGCCGGGCGCGGGGCACGCGCGGCTACCTGTATGAGCAGCCCTGGTACATCATCATCGGGCCCCCCGGCGCCGGCAAGACCACGGCGCTGCTGAATGCCGGGTTGAGCTTCCCGCTCGCCGCCGAGATGGGGCAGGGGGCGGTGGCCGGCGTCGGCGGCACGCGGATGTGCGAATGGTGGTTCACCGAGAACGCGGTGCTGATCGACACCGCCGGGCGCTACACCACCCAGGATTCCGATGCCGGGGTGGACCGGGCGGGCTGGGACGGCTTCCTCGACCTGCTGAAGCGTGCCCGCCCGCGCCAGCCGCTGAACGGCGTGCTGGTGGCCATCTCGATCGCCGACATCGCCACCGCCAGCCCGGCCGAGCGCACCGCCCATGCGCGCGCCATCCGCAAGCGGATCAAGGAGCTGAACGACCGGCTGGGCGTGCGCGTGCCGGTCTATGCCATCGTCACCAAGGCCGATCTGCTGGCGGGGTTCACCGAGTTCTTCGACGACCTCGATCGCGAAAAGCGGGCCGAAGTCTGGGGCCACACCTTCGATGTGAAGCTGCGCGAGGGCGAGGGCCTGGCCGGCTTCCCCGCTGCCTTCCGGGCGCTGGTCAGCCGGCTCGACGAGCGGCTGATCGACCGGCTCCAGGCCGAGCGCAGCCCGGACCGCCGCGCAGCACTCGCCGGCTTCCCGGCCCAGGTCGCCAGCCTGGAAGCGCCGCTGCTGGCCTTCCTGCAGGAGGCCTTCGCGGCCTCCAAGCTCGATCCCGCCCCCTTCCTGCGCGGCGTCTATCTCGCCTCCGGCACCCAGGAGGGCACGCCGATCGACCGGCTGACCGGGGCGCTGTCGCGCGCCTTCGGCCTGGACCAGCGGCGCGCCCCCAGCCTGCGCCCGGAGGCGGGCCGCAGCTACTTCCTCGGCCGGCTGCTGCGCGATGTCATCTTCGGCGAGGCGATGCTGGTCAGCGAGAAGCCTGGTGCCGCGCGCCGCCGCTGGCTGCTGCGCGGCGGCGGGTTTGCCGCGGTGGTGATCGCAACCCTGGTGGTCGGCGGCCTGGCCCTGCGCGCGCAATCGCAGGCGCAGGCGGAGATCGATGCGAGCGCGCAGGCGATCGCCGCCTATGAGGCCACCGCCAAGCCGCTGGGCTTCGATCCCGTGAACGACGCGGACCTGCCGACTTTCCTGGCCCTGCTGGAACAGGCGCGCGCGTTGCCCTACGGCTACGAGGCGCGCGGACAGGAGCCGGGCTGGTCCTTCGGCCTCGGGCAGCAGGAAAAACTGTCGCTGGCGGCCGTCACGGTCTATCGCCATGCGCTGGAGCGGGTGCTGCTGCCGCGCATGATCTGGCGGCTGGAGTCGCAGATCCGTGGCAATATCAACCGGCCGGACTTCGTCTACGAGGCGACGCGGGTCTATCTCATGCTCGGCCAGTACGGCCCGCTGGATCGCGGCCTGGTGCGCGAATGGGCGCTGCTGGACTGGGCGCAGATCTGGCCCGGCCCCGGGGCGGCGCCGTTCCGCGAGGCGATGGCGCGCCATGCCGATGCGCTGCTGGAGAACCCGCTGCCGAAGGTGCCGCTGGATGGCGCGCTGGTCGAGGAGGCCCGCCGCACCTTCAGCCGGGTGACCCTGGCCGAGCGGGTCTATTCGCGCATCCGCCCGCAGGCGAGTGCCGCCGGCATCGCGCCCTGGCGCCCGGCCGACGCTGCCGGGGCCTCCGGCGCGCGGGTCTTCGTGCGCGGCTCCGGCCGGCCGCTGACCGAGGGCATCGCCGGGTTCTACACCGTGGACGGCTTCCACAAGGCGCTGCTGCCGTCCTTGGCCGGCGCCGCGCGCGAGGTGGCCAGCGAAAGCTGGGTGCTGGGCACGCAGCAGGCGGTGGACCCGCGCAGCCCGCAGATGCTCACCCTCGAGCGCGACGTGGTGAAGCTCTACACCGACGAGTATGCCAAGCAGTGGGACGCGCTGCTGGCGGACATCAACATCGTGCCGATGCGCAGCATGAACCAGGCGGTGCAGGACCTGTACCTGATCTCCTCGCCGCAATCGCCGATGCGCGACCTGCTGGCGGGCATCGCCCGGCAACTGACGCTGTCCGTGCCGCCGCCGCCCCCGGCCGGGGCGGCCGCCGCCGCCGGGGCTGCCGCCGGCGCCGCCGCCGGGGCCTCCGCCGGGCGGATCGCCGCCGTGCTGGGCCAGCCCAGTGCGGTGCCCACCGAACCACCGGGAAAGGCGATCGACGACCGCTACAAGCCGTTGCGCGATTTCGTCGGCACCGGGCCGGGCGCCCCGATCGACATGGTGCTGAAGCTGCTGAACGACCTGCAACAGCAGCTCGGCCGCATGGCCTCCGCGCCGCCCGGGTCGCCGCCGCCGCCGCCGATGGGCGATGATCCCGCCCGGCTGATCCTGGCCGAGGCCAGCCGCCAGCCGCAGCCGGTGGCACGCTGGCTCCAGGGCATGGCCGCGGGCGGCAGCACGCTGCGCGGCGGCGGAGCACGGGCGCAGGTGGCCGCGGCCGCGGGCGGTCCCGGCGGGCCGGCGATGCTGTGCGGCCCGGCGGTGGCCAACCGCTATCCGTTCTTCCGCGGCGCGGCCGAAGACACGCCGCTCGACGATTTCGCCCGGCTGTTCGCCCCCGCCGGATTGCTGGACGGGTTCTTCACCACCCAGCTGCGCCCGTATGTCGATGTGTCCGGCCGCGCCTGGCGGCCCCAGGCGGTTGATGGCGTCGAGCCGCCGGTCAACCAGGCCGACGTGACCCAGTTCCAGCGCGCCGCGGTGATCCGCGACCTGTTCTTCTCCGGCGGCGGCAACGCCCCCACGATGCGCTTCGACATCACCCCGGTCTCTATGGATGCCGGGGCGAAGAAGGTGACGCTCGACTTCGATGGCGTCACCGTGTCGCACGAGGGCGGGCCGACGCGTTCGACGGCGATCACCTGGCCTGGCCCGAACCGCATGACCAACGTCAAGCTGACCTTCGACCCGCCGGCGCCGGGCAGCAGCGGCACCCTGGCTTCCAACGGTCCCTGGGCGCTGTTCCGCCTGTTCGGCCAGGGCAACCTGGTCCAGGCCGGCTCCGCCGAGCGCTTCCAGCTCACCTTCCAGCAGGGCGAGCGCCGCGCGGTGTTCGAGGTGCGGGCCGGTTCGGTGCTGAACCCCTTCGCGCCGGGTGTGCTGCAGGATTTCCGCTGTCCGGTGCTGCGTTGAGATGGGTGCTGCGTTGAGATGGGTGCTGCGCTGACCATGGGCACGGAAGCCGCCGCCGGCTTCTTCGGCAAGATCCCCGCCCGGGGCGATTTCGTGCGCGCCGGGCTGCCGCGCAGCTTCACCGATCCGTGGGACGACTGGATGCAGACGGTGCTGGCCGGCAGCCGCACGGCGCTGGGCGAACACTGGCTGGCCGCCTGGATGGAGGCGCCGATCTGGCATTTCCGCCTGCCCGC
>JBIPLY010000420.1:0-3764 GCA_044369385.1 Acetobacteraceae bacterium
GTCCTCCCCCGCGACGCCGAGGGCCTGGTCGACGTCGCCGCCACCACCCAGCTCATCAACGCCACCATCGAGGACTGGGTCCGCGAGGAACCCGCCCAATGGCTCTGGTTCCACCGCCGCTGGCGCTGACCCCCCCCATGGCCTAGACTCCCGCCGAAGTCGGCCAGGAGGAAACCCACGGCATGGCCAGCCCGGCCACCCCGACGCGCGCCCCCGAGGCGCGCCCACCCTATCTCGCGCCCTTCGCCCACCGCTCGTTTCGCGTCATGTGGCCGGCCGACCTGCTGACCTCCTGGGCCTTCGAGATGGAGACCCTGATCCTCGGCTGGTACATCCTGGTCGAAACCCAGTCGGTCATCTGGCTCACCGTCTTCGGCTCGCTGCAATTCCTCGGCACCCTGATCGCCCCCCTGTTCGGCGTCGCCGGCGACCGCATCGGCGCACGCACCCTGCTCTGCCTGATGCGCGCGACATACGCCGTGCTCGCCGCCATCCTGGCCACCCTGGCCCTGTCCGGGGCGCTTACCCCCTGGCATGTCGTGGCCATCGCCGCGGTGATGGGCCTGGTGCGCCCGTCCGACCTGTCGGTGCGCAACACCCTGATCGGCGGCATGATGGCGCCCAGCCTGCTGATGGGCGCCATCAGCATCTCCCGCATCACCATGGACAGCGCCCGCATCATGGGCGCACTCGCCGGCGCCGCCCTGTTCGCCCTGCTCGGCATGGGCCCGGCCTACATCCTGATCGCCGCCTTCTACCTGACCAGCCTGTCCCTCACCCTCTGCATCACCCCCACCGCCCGCAGCCCCGAACCGCCCGCCTCCCCCTGGCGGGAGGTCCGCGACGGCCTGGCCTACGTCGCCGCCACCCCGCGGCTGATGGCGGCGATGGTGCTGGCCTTCCTGGTCAATTTCTGCGCCTTCCCGCTCTCCGGCGGCCTGCTGCCCTATGTCGCCCGCGACATATACGGCATGGACCAGTCCGGCCTCGGCTTCCTCGCGGCCGGCTTCGCCGCGGGCGGGGTGACCGGCTCGCTGCTGCTCAGCACGGTCGCTCGCGGCATCCCCGCCGGGCGCATCATGATCAGCTTCACCTTCGTCTGGTACATCTGCCTGCTGCTCTACACCCATGCCGCCATCCCGGCGCTCGGCATCCCGCTGCTGATGCTGGCCGGCTTCATGCAAAGCCTGTCGATGGTGCCGATGGCGGTCATGCTCCTGCGCAGCACCGAGCCCCGCTTCCGCGGCCGCGTCATGGGCGTGCGCATGCTGGCGGTCTACGGCATGCCGCTCGGCCTGCTGCTCGCCGGCTGGTCGATCCGCCACTGGGGCTTCGTCGCCACCGCCACCGGCTACTGCCTGTTCGGCCTGGCCGCCACCACCGCCATCGCCCTGATCTGGCGCCGCGACCTGTTCCCGCTGACCGCCCCGGCCAACGCCCGCTGAAACGGCCAACCGCACCGGTTTGCAACCGCTCCAGCCGAGCCTTAAAACGGACCGGGTCAAATTCGACAGGATGAAGCGCACCGCATGGCCGCACGACACTGGCTGTTGGCAGCCTATCTGCTGGGGCTGCACGCGGCGCTCGGACTGCTCGTGCTGCGTCCGGACCTGGCCACCCGCGTGCGTGACCGCCTCTGGCCCAGCCCGGCGGTCGAAGTCGCCTCCGCCTTCCGTCAGGGCACCGCGGCGATGCAGCGCACGATCGATTTCACCGCGCGCCCCGGTGCGGTCTGGTTCTTCGGCGACAGCATCATCCATGCCATGGACACCGCGCGCGTCACCCCCCGCGCGCTCAACCTCGGCATCGGCGAAGACACCATCGCCGGCGTCTGGCAACGCGTGACCGAGCACCCCGCCCTGCCCACCGCCGCCGGCGTGGTGATCGCGGTTGGCACCAACGACCTGCACTATCGCGCCCCGGAAGCCGCCGGACAGTTCTATACCGCCCTGCTCGCCCGCCTGCCGCCCACGCTGCCCGTGGTCGCCAGCGCCGTGCTGCCGGTGGACGAGACCGCCCGCCCCCAGCTCGTCGGCCGCAATGCCGCCATCCGCCGCCTCAACACCCTGATCGCCCGTGCCTGCACCCTGCACCCCGCCTGCCTGTTCGCCGATGCCGGCCCGCTGCTGGCCGATGCCGCCGGCAACCTCGCCCGCGAGCATCACCGCGGCGACGGGCTGCACCTCAGCCCCCGCGGCTACCAGCACCTGATCGACACGCTGTCCGCCGCGGTGCGGGCGCGGATGCCGGCGGATGGCTGATCCCGGCACCCGCCGCTTCCAGGAGCTGGACGCCTTCCGCGGCATCGCGGCGGCCTGGGTGGTGCTGTTCCACTTCGTCATGCGCTACCAGCATACGGACATGCCCTTCGTGGTGCAGGAGCGCTGGGTCCATGCCCTGGCCGGCACCGTCCTCGGCTGGCTGCCGGACATCGGCACGATCCCCGTGGCCTGGTTCTTCATCATCAGCGGCTTCGTCATGACCTGGACGCTGGAGCGCGCCCGCACCTGGCGCGACTTCGCCGCCTCGCGCGTGGCCCGGCTGTATCCGGTCTACTGGGCGGCGATCGCCGCGATCGTGATCGAGCAGGTCTGGCTGCCCCTGCCGGAGACCGGCTTCACTCTGGTGCAATGCCTGGTCAATCTGACCATGCTCCAGGAGATCCTCGGGGTCCCCCATGTCAGCGGCGTGTTCTGGAGCCTGACGATCGAGCTGGTGTTCTACATCGGCATGGCCGTGCTGCTGCGGCTGGGCCTGCTGGGCCATCTGCACGCGATCTGCGCCGCCTGGGTGCTGGCCTGCATCGCCAACCGGCTGCTCGCCTTCGGCGGCATCGAGGTGCCCTGGCGCGTGCAGAAATACGGATTGCTGATCTACGGCCCCTTCCTGGCCGCCGGCATCATGTACTACCACCTGTGGAAGGGGCACCGCCCGCGCACCTCGATGGCGCTCATCGCGCTGTGCCTGCTGTCCGTGGTGCTGGCCAGCACCCCGCTCAGCGCGGTGGTCTACGCCCTGATCTTCGCCACCATGTGGCTGGCCGTCCAAGGCCAGCTGCGCTTCCTGACCAACCGCCCGCTGCTCTGGCTCGGCTCGATCTCCTATGCGCTGTACGTGGCGCACGAGGGCGTGGGCTTCCGGCTGATGTACGAACTGGAAGTCCGTGGCGCGCCGCGGCCGGTGTCGATCACCGCGGCCATCCTGGCGTCGCTGCTGCTTGCCGACCTGCTCACCCGCCTGGTCGATCCGCCGGCCCGGCGGCGTCTGCGGGCCTGGCTGACCCCGGCCGCTACTCCCGCGCCAACACCCGGTCGTTGAGGAAGCTGGCCAGCCCCCCCGCCTTGAACTCCCGCCGCAACGCGTCCTCGTCGTATTCGTGCTCCACCCAGTGCAGGAACGAAACCCGCCCCTCCGCCTGCGCCTGGTAGCGCAGGAAGAACGCATCCAGGATCCCCGGCGGCGCCCGCCGCACATGCCCGAAGCGCCACGACAACTGCCCCAGCGCCGCCGCCGCCGTGCCCCCCTCGAACATCAACACCAGCCCGGCCGCCAACCCCGCCCGATCCGCGCCAGACTTGCAATGCATCAGCACCGGCGTGGCAATGGTCCGCCAGATGTCATGGAACCGCAGAATCCGCTCCCGATGCGGCGCGCCGCGGCTCTCGAACGCCATATAGACATGCGCCACCCCCAGCCGCGCCGCCGCCGCGCGCGACAGCGCGTCCGAGCCGCACTCGCGGGCGCCGCGCAGGTTCACCACGGTA
>JBIPLY010000091.1:0-11804 GCA_044369385.1 Acetobacteraceae bacterium
GGTGGGGCCGTCCGTGCGGTCCGATCAGCCTCGACGGCCCCACCCCGCCGCAGGCGAAAGTCATGAGGATCCAGGGACCTCGGGTCCCTGGTGGGGTCCAGGGGCAAAGCCCCTGGCCTTCCCTTCCTCCATCATCCCCCAGCGCGCACGAACCGGTTGCGCAGGGTGCCGAGGCCGGTGATGTCGATTTCGACCACGTCGCCGTGTTTCAGGTTGGGCGAGGTGCCATCGGTTCCCATCCACAGCACGTCGCCGGGCACCAGGGTGCAGTATTGGCTGGTCCGGCTGATGAAGGTGGCGATCGAGTACAGCATGTCGTTGGTCGGGAAGCGGATGGTCTCCACGCCATTGACCCGGATGACGGTCATGGCGGCGTCGAGGTCGAGGTCGGTTTCGATCCACGGCCCCATCGGCTTCCAGGTGTCGGTATTCTTGGCCCGGAAGAAGGTGCGGTCGCCGCGCTGCCAGGTGCGCTCGGAGACATCGTTGCCGATGGTGTAGCCGAAGACGTAGTCCAGCGCGTCGGCCTCGGAGACGTTCCTGGCCGTCTTGCCGATCACCACCACGATCTCGCCTTCGTAGTGAACCTGGTCGGGCGCGTCGGCGGGGATGACGACGTCGGTGTCATGGGCGGTCAGCGCGTTGACGGCGCGATAGCCGATATCGGCGGCCGGCGGCAGCTTGGGTTCCTCGCCGCGCTTCTCGGCGGCTTCCTTGACGTGCTTCACATAGTTGAGGCCCGCGGCATAGAAGGTCGGCGGCACCAGCGGCACTTCGATGGTCACCGCGGCCAGCGAATGGTGCCGCCCGGTGCGCTGCCATTGCCCGAACAGATCGCCGGAGATCTCGGCGATCACCTCGCCTTCGAGGATGCCGAGGGATGTGGCCCCGCCGGCGGTGTAGCGCAGGAACCGCATGGCTCAGCCCGCCGCCATCGGATACTGCCGCGCCGGGGCCAGGAAATCGGCGTCGAACACCTTGGTCGCCATCACCTGGCAGCGCAGCATCATCCGCTCCTCGTCGGGGCGATAGTCGGCGATGGCCTGGTGGATCGAGCCGAGATTGTCCCACAGCAGCAGGTCCTTCACCTGCCAGCGGTGCATGTAGCGGAATTTTTCCTGAAGCTGATGCGCGAACAGGAATTCCAGCATGGCGTCGGATGCGGCGGCGGCAAGCTCGTTGATCCGCATGGCGTAGCCGGGGTTGCAGTACAGCACGCGCCGCCCGGTGATCGGATGGGTCAGGAACAGCGGATGCACCACTGGCGGGCGCTTGGCGCGCTGCTCCGGCGTCATCGGCTTGCGCACGCTGCCGGGGCGGGCGACCATCATCGACCAGAACTTGTCGAAATCATGGGTGACGGTGGCATCGGCCAGCCGGGTCTTGATCTCGTCGGGCAGCGCGTCGTAGGCCGCGTGCATGTTGGAGAACTCGGTGGCGCCCAGGATTTTCCCGTCGCGCACCGGCACCTTCACGCCATAGAGCACATTAACAAAACCCATCACGTCGCGGTACGACATGTCGGTGTGCCAGTCCTGCCCGGCATCCGGCAGGCCTATGTATTCACCGGCCTCCTTGACGTTCGACAGGATGCCCACCTCCGCCACGCCGGATTTGCGGGCCTCGCCGATGCCGCCCTGGATGTCGCCGAAGCGCTCCGAGAACGCCTTCAGCCCGGCGGCGTCCAGCTCCTGGTTCGGGAAGCGCAGCACGCCATAGCGCCCCAGCGTGTTGAGCAGCCGCCCGAAGGTCTCGTCATCCATCGGCTGGCGCGCATCGAAATTGCCGATGGTCGCGCCCAGGATCTCCGCATTCGGTGTCACCGTGAACATGACGTTCCTCCGTTCCCTTCGCCCATCGTAGCGCGGCGCCCCGCCCAGGACGCCGCGCGGCCCCCTCAGTCCAACCGATACGGCTTGGCCGCCACATCGTAGGCCGGATAGCCCAGGATCTCCCGATGTTGCGCCGCCGGCAGCGCCAGCGCGGACGCATTGCCGCCATCCTGCAACGCCTTCAGCCCCGACAGCATCGCATTGATCGCTGGCGACAGCATGATCGTGGGGTACGTGCCGATCTTCACCCCCAGCTTGATCGCCTCCTCCCGCGTCGGGATCGGCCCCGGCCCCGGGGAGAGCACGTTGAAGCACGGGCGGCCCCCGGCCGCCTGCACGCCCATGGCGTATTCCTCGTGGCTCGCCGGGCTGTCCAGGAACAGGATGTCCGCCCCCTCCTTGGCATACATCTCGATGCGCGCCAGCGCCTCGTCGATGCCCTGCGTCGGCCGGCAATCGGTGCGCGCCAGGATCAGGATGCCGGACTCCTTGGCCGCCTCGATCGCCGCGCGCGCCTTCATCCGTGCCTCGTCGCGGCTGATGCACGGCTTGCCGGCGGATTGCAGCGCGCGCGGCGTGATCTTGTCCTCGATCAGGATCGCCGCCGCCCCGGCCCGGCCATAGGCGCGCACCGTGCGCTGCATGTTCATCGCATTGCCGTAGCCATGGTCGCCATCGGCCAGCACCAGCGTCTGCGGCGCGGCGCCGTGGACCATCTCGAAGCTGTTGAACATCTCCCCGAAGCTGATCAGGTCCAGGTCCGGCCCGCCGAGCCGCGCGGCGGCACAGCAGGAGCCGGACAGGAACGCCGTCTCGAACCCGGCCTCGGCGGCCAGCTTGGCCGACAGCCCGTCCCACACCGCGGGCATGGTGACGAAGCCCGGCTGGGCGAGCAGCGCGCGCAGGCGCTCGGGGGCGGTTTTCATGGCGTTCGTTTCCTCGCGTTGGTCGTCCAAACCCTAGCCGCAATCAGCAGCCCCACCAACCCCGCGAATCCGCTTTTGCAGCGCAACACGCCCCGTTACACTCGCCCGATGACCCTGCGCAGCCAATCCGTCCTCCCCGCCGGCACCTGGAACCTGGCCTCCGCCGCCGACGCCGTGCTGATCGATTTCGACCGCCGCCACCGCCGCCGCATCGTCCTGCAAACCGAATCCGGCAAAGACCTCCTGCTCGACCTGCCGCAGGCGGCCCGGCTGCGCGATGGCGACGGCCTGGCGCTGGTCTCCGGCGGCATCGTCGCCGTGCGCGCCCGCCCCGAACCCCTGGCCGAAATCCACGCCCATTCCGATGCCGAGCTGGTCCGCATCGCCTGGCACCTCGGCAACCGTCACCTGCCGGTCCAGCTCCGCGGCGACCGCATCCGCATCCGCCGCGACCATGTCATCGAGGCGATGGTCGAACAGCTCGGCGGCCATGTCGACATCATCGACGCCGCCTTCGACCCGGAGGCGGGCGCCTACGCCGGCGGCCATCAGCATCACCACGACGACGACGACCACCATCACCCGCATGGCTGACGCCGCCCTGCTGCGCCTGCTGGCCTGGCTCTCCCCCGCCTTCCCCACCGGCGGCTTCGCCTACTCACACGCCATCGAATGGGCCGTCGAAGCCGGCGACATCACGAACGGCGCCACCCTGCACGACTGGCTTGACACCATCCTGCGCCACGGCTCCGGCCGCAGCGACGCCATCCTCTGCCGCCACGCCCACCGCGCCGCCGCCGATCTGGACGCGCTCGCCGCGCTGACCGAACTGGCGCTGGCCACCGCGCCCGCCGCCGAACGCCGCGCCGAGGCGATCCACCAGGGCAACGCCTTCATCGCCGCCGCCCGCGCCTGGCACCCCGAAACCCTCACCGCCCTGGCCGCCCGCGTCGGCGACGTGCCCTATGCCATCGCCGTCGGCGCCATGGCAGGCGCGCATGCCATCGCCGAATCCACCGCCGCCGCCGCCCTGCTGCACGCCTTCGCCGCCAACCTGATCTCGGCCGCCGTGCGCATCATCCCGCTCGGCCAATCCACCGGCCTGGCCGTCCTCGCCGCCCTGGAGCCCACCATCCTGGCCGTCGCCCACGAGACCGAAACCGCCACGCTCGACGACCTGGGCGGCGCCACCTGGCGCGCCGACCTGGCCGCCATGCGCCACGAAACCCAATACACAAGGCTGTTCCGCTCATGAGCGCATCATCCCCCCACGGACCCTTGCGCGTGGGCGTCGGCGGCCCGGTCGGCACCGGCAAGACCGCGCTGATGGACGCGCTGTGCAAGCGCCTGGCGCCGCATTTCGACATCGCCGCCATCACCAACGACATCTACACCAAGGAAGACGCCGAGTTCCTCACCCGCGCCGGCTCCTTGCCGCCCGAGCGCATCCTGGGCATCGAAACCGGCGGCTGCCCGCACACCGCCATCCGCGAGGACGCCAGCATCAACTTGGCCGGC
The DNA here is from genome assembly GCA_044369385.1 of Acetobacteraceae bacterium. Taxonomy (GTDB): domain Bacteria; phylum Pseudomonadota; class Alphaproteobacteria; order Acetobacterales; family Acetobacteraceae; genus CAMDGX01. Next base: position 4,277 of record JBIPLY010000091.1, read on the forward strand.
GTCGCCGAGCTGCGAAAGCGCTTCCCGGCGCTGGATGTCATCCTGATCGAATCCGGCGGCGACAACCTGGCCGCCACCTTCAGCCCGGAGCTCGCCGACCTGACCATCTACGTCATCGACGTCTCCGCCGGCGACAAGATCCCCCGCAAGGGCGGCCCCGGCATCACCCGCTCCGACCTGCTGGTGATCAACAAGATCGACCTCGCCCCCCATGTCGGCGCCAGCCTGGACGTGATGGACCGCGACAGCCGGCGCATGCGCGGCGAACGGCCCTTCGTGTTCGCCAATATCCGGGCGGGGCAGGGGGTGGAGGAGATCGCGCAGTTCATCGAGAAGCAAGGCGGACTCAGAAAGTAAGCAGTTCTTTTTTGAAAAAAAGAACCAAAAAACTTTTGTCCGTTTGCACCCAGCCTCCCCGGGTAAGCCGGGTGCAAACGGATAAAGTTTTTTTGCTTCTTTTTGTTCACAAAAAGAAGACGCTTACTTCTTGATTGCCCCCACAATCGCCTCCGTCATCTCCTTCCGCCCCGCCACCCCTTGGCTGAACGGCCGCCCGGAGATCGCCCCCCCGTCCACTACGATATCCGCGCCGTTGACGAAGCTCGCCGCATCGGACGCCAGGAACACCGCCGCGCGGGCGATATCGTCCGGCAACCCTGCGCGCGGGATCGGCTGCGCCTTGGCAAACCGCGTCTCCAGCGCCGCCACTTCCCGATCCGCCAGGTCGGGGTCCAGCCCCACCCCCTTGCCGAAGATCCCGGTCACGATCGCGCCCGGGGAGATCGAGTTGACCCGGATATTGTCCTCCCCCAGCTCGGCCGCCACCGACCGCGTCAGGTGCAGCACCGCCGCCTTGGCGGTGGAATAGGCGTGCGACGACCCGCCGGCGCGATACCCGGCCACCGAGGCGGTGGTGATGATGCTGCCCGACCGCTGCGCCTGCATCACTGGCGCCACATGCTTCATGGCGATCACCACCGCGCGCACATGCACCGCCATCATCCGGTCCCAGGTGGCAATGTCCGCCTCCGCAATGCGAAACGGCGGCAGGCCGTGGCCGGCATTGTTGAACAGCACGTCAATCCGCCCGAAGCGCGAAACGGTGCCGGCGATCAGGGCGGCGATGTCCGCCTCCTCCGCCATGTCGGCGCGCACGAAATGCGCGTTCTGCCCCAGCCGCGCCGCAATCGCCTGGCCCAGCTCCGCCCGCCGGCCAGAGAGCACGACCGTGGCGCCCTCCTCGATGAACAACTCCGCCGCGCGCTCGCCGATGCCGCTGGTGGCGCCGGTGATGATGGCGATCTTGCCGGTGAGTGCGGCCATGGTGGTCTCCTAAGTGATCAAGGAAGAGTCTTCTTTTTGTGAACAAAAAGAAGCAAAAAAACTTCACCCATTGGCACCCGTCTCCCCCGAGGGAGCGCGGCGCCAACGGGGAAAAGTTTTTTGGTTCTTTTTTTCAAAAAAGAACCGCTTTCTTACTCCGCCGCCTTCGCGGATTCCTGCCCCTGCACCGTAAAGAACGACGCGCTCTTCGGCTGCGCCGGCAGCTCCACCCGCGTTTCAGTGAGCCGCGCAAACCGCGACGGCTGCCCGCGGATGATCTCGCCCTCATGCGTGCTCGGCATCGGGTTGCGCGCCAGCGGGATCGCGTCCGCCGCGGTATAGACGCAGATATACAGCCCCCGCGGCCGGTCCCCGGCATTGGCGGCCGAGCCGTGCGCCAGCTTGGTGTGCATCAGGCACACCGCCCCGGCCGGCCCGTAACAGGGGATGCTCTGCGCCAGCAGCGCCGTCTCGGTGTCCTGTGCGACGGCGCCGGTGAAGCGCTCGCCGTCGAACAGCGAGTGCATCGGCCCGCGGTGGGAGCCGGGCACCACGGTCAGCGCGCCGTTCGTCTCGTCGATATCGTCCAGGAACAGCAGCGCGGTGACGATGTCGTCGTTGGTGTGCGGGGTATAGGCGAAGTCCTGGTGATACAGCACCTCGGTCTTGGCGCCGGTCAGTTTCAGGTTGATCTTGCAGTGGTGGAATTTCACGTCCGGCCCGATCAGTTCGGCCACCATGTCCGCCATCCGGCTGTCGCGCATCGCTTCCAGATAGGCGGCCGAGATGTCGGACGGATTGTTGATCCGCCGCAGCGCCGGCTTCTCCGCGCTATGCTCGGCCCCCATGTCGAAGCGGGGGCGCCCGTCGACGGTCGGCGGGCCGAACGGGGTGCGGTGGGCGCGGCTGTCCTCGACCCATTGCGCGATCTCGGCCCGCAGCGCGGCAAGCTGGGCTGCCGTCACCGCGTTTTCCACCACCAGGAACCCGTCGCGCCAGAAATCGTCGCGCTGCGCCTGCGTCAACACCGCCATTTGGACCTCCCACAAGGACAGGCAAGAAAGCATGTTCTTTTTTGGAAAAAAAGAACCAAAAAACCTTCCCCCCTGGCGCCGATCCCTCCCGGGGGAGACGGCTCCAAACGGATAAAGTTTTTTTGCTTCTCTTTGTTCACAAAAAGAAGATTCTTCCTTGCCTACCCCGGCGGCACGTCCATCGCCCCGGCACAGAGCGCCTCGAACCGCCGCGCGACCTCGGCCCAGGCGTGCCGCGCCTCCAGCCGCGCCCGCGCCGCTGTCGTCAGTCTTCGGCGTTCGGCCGGATCGGCCAGCAGGTGCAGGATCGCGGTGGCGAAGTCCTCGGCGCTGTCGGCGCCCAGGAAATGCTCGCCCGTTGTGAAATCCAGACCGTCCATGCCCATGGTCGTTGCCACCACCGGGCGGCCCATGGCCATCGCCTCGAACGCCCTGCCGGGCGTGAAGCCGCCCGCCCGCAGCGGGATGACGGCCAGGTGGGCGCGGGCCAGGTGCGGGCGGGTATCGGGCACCGCTCCGGTCACCGTCCAGGCCAGCTTGCGCGCCTGCACCGCCGCGGTCAGGTCCGGAGAAGGGTTCCGGCCCAGGATCAGCGCGGTGGCGGCGGGGCGCTCGCGCAGCACCAGCGGCCAGATCTCATCCATCAGGAAGGCGATGCCGTCGGCATCAGCCGGGCTGTCCAGCGCCCCGGTGAACACGATGGTGCCGCCATCGGGCGGGATCGGCGGGGCCATGTCTTCTGGTGCGAGCGCGAAATGGTCGAGGTCGATGCCGGTCTGGATCGCGGCGATGCGCGGATGGCCGTAGCGCTGCGCCAGCACCTTTGCGTCGCGATCGGACACGGCAACCACGCTGCGGCAGCGGGCGAGTGCGGCGGCTTCGAAGCGGCGCATCTTGCGCGCCTGGTCGGCCAGGATCGGGCGCCACAGGCCGCGGGCGAGGCTGGCATGGCGTTCGAAGGTCTCGGCCTCGACATGATGGGAGAGCATCACGCTGGCTGCCGGCAGCGCCCCAGGGACCAGCACGCCGGCATGGGGGCCGTCGATCACCACCACATCGGGGCCCGCCGCGAGCTCGCCCGCCACCACGCGCGCCCCGGCCTCGGACCGGTCCGTGGCGGCCGATACCGGGATCGACGACGCCAGCGCCAGCACCCACCGCCACGCGCGCGGCGCCGTGGCCGGCCAGGGCCGGAAATGGTCGCATACCGCCATCGTCTCCACGGCGAAGCGGTCCGCATCGGGCGGGGCGGGGCAGGCCAGCGTGATCTCGAACAGCCCGCCCTTCATGTGGCGCAGCATGGCGGCGGTGCGGGCCGCGTCGCCGTTGCCGGTTGGAAACAGGAAGCGCGGGGTGACGAACAGCAGGCGCGGTCGCAGCTTCATGGCCGCAACACGGCTTTGCCGCCGGGGCTTGTGCCCGGGTATGGGCCTGGACGTGCCTGAACCGCCATGCTGTCTGCCCCAGATGCGGGGCGCAATGTGCCAGCACGGCCGCGGCGCAGCAACCGGCCATGCCCTGCGCGACTGGACATTGCGCGGGACCTGGGGGAAAAGTGCCGCCCCAGGGCGGTGTTTCGGCCGTCGGGTTGATCGTGACGTATCGTTCACGATCGGGAGTGTTCCGGGCCATGCGCATTCTCTACACGCACCGCATCCAGTCGCGCGACGGGCAGAGCGTGCATGTCGACGAGATGGTGGCCGCCCTGCGCGCCGCCGGGCATGAGGTTGAGGTGGTGGGCCCGGCCTTCTATGCCGAGTCGAACTTCGGCGGCGAGAGCCGGATGGTGGCGCGGCTGCGGCGGCTGCTGCCCGGCGCATTGGGCGAGATCGCCGAGCTGGCCTACAACATCCCGGCCTTCCTGGCGCTGCGGCGGGCGGCGCGGACGTTCCGGCCCGAGGCGATCTACGAGCGCTACAACCTGTACTACCTGGCCGGCTCCTGGCTGGCGCGGCGGCTGCGGGTGCCGTACCTGCTGGAGGTCAATTCGCCGCTGGCCGATGAGCGGGCCCGCTTCTCCGGGCTGCGGCTGCAGCGCCTGGCGCATGCGCTGGAACGCCAGGTCTGGAAGGCGGCCGACCGGGTGCTGCCGGTGACCGGGGTGCTGGGGGACATGATCGCCGCCACCGGGGTGCCGCGCGACCGCATCCAGGTGGTGCCGAACGGGGTGGTGCTGGACCGGTTCGATGCCGCGCCGCGCCCGGCGGCGGAGGGGCGGGTGGTGCTGGGCTTCGTCGGCTTCGTGCGACCCTGGCATGGGCTGGATGCCGTGCTGAACGCGATGGCCGAGGCCGGCGGCACCGGCATCGCGCTCACGGTGATCGGCGACGGTCCCGTGCGCCCGGCGCTGGAGGCGCAGGCCACGGCGCTGGGGCTGGGCGCGCGGGTGCATTTCACCGGGCTGGTGGACCATCACGCGGTGCCGCACCATGTGGCGCAGTTCGACATCGCGTTGCAGCCGAAGGTGGTGGCCTATGCCTCGCCGCTGAAGATCTTCGACTACATGGCCGCCGGCCGCGCCATCGTGGCGCCCGATGCGCCGAACATCCGCGAGATCCTGGAGCACGGCCGCACTGCCCTGCTGTTCGATCCCGATGCCGCGTTCGACAGCCCGTCCGGCATGTGGGCGGCGATCCAGCGCCTGGCGGGCGACGCGGCGCTGCGGGCGCGGCTGGGGGCGGCGGCGCGGGCGGAGCTGGAGCTGCGCGACTTCACCTGGGCGGGCAATGCGCGGCGCGTGGTGGAGATGGCGGGCGCGCTGGCACGGCGGTGAGGCCGGTCAAGCCCGCTCGTACGCGATGCTCCGCGCCAGCCAGCAGCCCACGCGCAGCCCGCCGCCGCGGAAGTCCAGCGTCCAGTCGCCTGGCGCGGAGAAATCCAGCGCCCGCGGGCAGGGCATGCGCCAGACATCGCCGCCGTGGTGGATCAGCGGCACCATGGCACCCTCGCCCAGCTCGCCCGAGGCGGCGGCATAGGGCACGCCGCCCATCAGCGAAACGGTGAGTGCCGCGCCCCATTCGGCGGAGCGCCAGACGCCCTGGATCGGCTTGGTCGGCGGGCCGGCGATCGGCTCCAGCAGCGTATCGAGGTTGTCGCCGGCGCGGATCATGCGCAGGCGCGCGCCGTCCGGCCGCAGGCTGACGCCGCCGGCGGCGTGGCTGCCGTCCGGGGCGGGGGCGAGCAGCTCCGGACCGCCGGAGAAGTGCAGGGCGACCTGGCCGTTCGGCTGGGCCTCGACGCTGGTGGCCAGGCCGGTTTCCGTGTCCATGTAGGCACCGCCCCAGGGGACCGGGGCGCCGGCGGCCGCGGCGGGGAGGTCCTCGCCCAGCGCGGCGGCGAAGAGTTGCATGGCGGCGGCGCGGGGGTCGGCCATGTGGTTGAACAGCACGACCACGCCCAGGCGCTCGGCCGGGGCGTGGAAGCGGAAGCTGCGCCAGCCGCGCAGGCCGCCGCCATGGCCGATGATGGCGCGGCCGAGCAGCGTTCCGCGCGACAGGCCCCAGCCGTAGCCGGCCGGCTTGCCATCGGCGAAGGCGACCGGCACCGACAGGCGGCGATGGATCGATCCGGGGTTCTCGCGGGTGGCGTCGATGTGGCGATCCCAGGCGATCAGGTCGTCCAGGCTGGCGGCCACGCCGGCATCGCCGGTCCAGGTGACCCGGTTGACCGCGGCGCGGAAGCCGGCCTCCTGGCCGCCTTCATAGCCGACGGTGAAGCCGGGCACCTGGCTGGTGTCGGCGTTGAGGCGGGCGGTGGGCATGCCGATGCGGTCGAAGACGAAGCTGCGCATCAGCTCGCCCAGCGGCCGGCCCATGCGCTCGGCCACCGCATCGCCCAGCAGGCGGAAATTCTGGTTGCAATAGGAATAGCGGGTGCCCGGGGTGAAATGCAGGGTTTCCGTGCGTCCGGTCAGGCGGCGGGCCTGGGCCTCGGTGAACGGCGCCTCCACCGGGCTGCCGGCGAGCGCGGTGAGCGCCCAGTAATCGCGCAGGCCGGACTGGTTGTGCGCCAGGTGCCACGCCGAGGGGCGGGCGGGCAGCTTCGGCAGCATGGCATCGAGCGGGCCGTCCAGCGCCTCCGGATGGTGGTCCAGGCCGACGGTCCATTGCGTGGTGGCGCAGGTGAACTGCTTGGTGATCGAGCAGATCAGGAACATGGTTTCGGGGGTGAAGGGGATGCGACGCTCCAGGTCGGCGAAGCCCCAGGCGTGGCGGGCAACCACCTGGCCCTGGCGCAGCACGGCGACGGCGCCGCCGGCACCGGGGAAGCGGGCGGGGAGGGCGGCGAGGACCTGGTCGAGAGTCATTGGCGCGGCCTTGGTTGTTTGGGGGATTTTAGCGAGGGAGGGCAGGGAAGGAAGGTCTTCTTTTTGTGAACAAAAAGAAGCAAAAAAACTTTATCCATTGGCATCCGTCTCCCCCGGAGGCGCGGGTGCCAGTGAGGGAAGTTTTTTGGTTCTTTTTTTCAAAAAAGAACATACTTCGCTTCCTTGTCGAGGAGCCGCACGCATGACCGAATCCCTGGGCACGCCCGCAATGGCGGCTGGCTTTCCCGACCCTGCGCTGCGGGCGCGCTGCACCCGTTTTCTGGGCGGGCATGGGCGCGCGACGGCGGCGGGGTGGGTGGCGCGGCTGGCGGCGTCGCCGGTGCTGGACATGGAGCTGGATGTCTATTCGGCCGGGCCGGCGATGGCGCAGCTGGAGGCGGAGACGGCGATGCTGCTGGGCAAGCCGGCGGGGATGTTCTTTGCCAAGGGGATCGTGGCGCAGCAGGCGGCGTTGCTGGCGCATTGCGATGCCGGGGGGCGGCGGCTGGTGGCGCTGCATCCGTCGAGCCATTTCGCGATGAACGAGCATGACACGCTGGATCGGTTGGCGGGGTTGGTCAGCCTGCGGCTGGGGAGCGACATCCGGCATTTCGGGGCGGCGGATCTGGAGCGGGCGGCGGAGCAGTTGGGGTGCGTGACGCTGGAGGTGCCGCTGCGCAATGCGGGGTTCCTGGCGCCGTCGTGGGACGAGCTGGTGGGGGTTTCGACCTGGTGCCGGGCGCGGAATATTCCGTTTCACCTGGATGGGGCGCGGCTGTGGGAGGTGGCGCCGCATTACGGGCGCGGGCTGCGGGAGATCGCGGCGCTGGCGGACAGTGTTTACGTGAGTTTCTACAAGGGGTTG
>JBIPLY010000421.1:0-3754 GCA_044369385.1 Acetobacteraceae bacterium
GAACCGGCCTTCCTCCTCGGCCATGCGGGCGTGGTAGACCACCTGGAACAGCAGGTCGCCGAGCTCATCGGGCAGGGCGGCGAAGTCGCGCCGGGCGATCGCATCGGCCACCTCGTAGGCCTCCTCGATCGTATAGGGGGCGATGCTGTCGAAATCCTGCTGCACGTCCCACGGGCAGCCGCCCACCGGCGCACGCAGCGCCGCCATGATGTCCAGCAGCCGCCGCAGTTCCGTCTCCGCCTCGCCCATCCCCGCCTCCTGTCCGCGCAGCCGGTTTACGCAGCGCGCCGAAGCGCGGCAAATGGCGCCATGACCGACGCCCGCCAGCACGCCCCCGCCGCCGCCCGCAACCGCGACCCGATCCTGGAGGTCCTGCGCCCGCTCCTGCCGCCCGGCGCCAGCGTGCTGGAAATCGCCAGCGGCACCGGCGAACATGCCGCCCACTTCGCCGCCGCCCTGCCGCAGGTCCGCTTCCAACCCTCGGAACCCGATCCCGCCCGCCGCGCCAGCATCGACGCCTGGTGCGCCCACCTGCCGAACGTCCGCCCCGCCATCCCGCTTGACGCCACCGGCGCGGACTGGCCCGCCGGGCCCTACCGCCTGGTGCTGTCCTGCAACATGATCCACATCGCCCCGTGGTCCGCCGCGATCGGCCTGGTCGCCGGCGCCGCCCGCATCCTCGCCCCCGGCGGCATCCTGCTGCTGTACGGCCCGTTCCTGCGCCAGGGCACGCAAACCGCCCCCGGCAACACCGCGTTCGACGCCGACCTGCGCACCCGCAACCCCGCCTGGGGCCTGCGCCAGGTCGAAGCCGTCACCGAACTGGCCCACGCCGCCGGCCTGTCCGGCCCCGCCATCACCGAAATGCCCGCCAACAACCTCTGCGCCGCGTGGTCAAAACCCTGAGCTATTCGAAATACTTGGGAAACTGCTCCACCACCGCCGCCCAGCGCTCGAAATTGTTCGCCAGCGCCTCGGTCGTCGCCCCGCGCTCCACATCCATGTCCATCTCCACGAACAGCGACCCGCCATCCAGGAAGGCGCGCCCGAACCGCTTGGTCCGGTTCCACTCCATCACCTTGGTCATCGGCACCGAGGCCGCCCCCTCGAACCCCGCCGAGAACTGGATCGACCCGCAGCGCCCGCCCTCGCACTGGTAGAAATACACCCCGAACTTGCGCCCGGAGACCGCACTCAGGATCAGCGGCTGTCCCTTGCTGTCGGTCGTCCGGTCCACCGCCAGCTTCATGGCGCGCATCACCTCGGCCACCTCCCCCGCCGTCACCCCGCCCTCCGGCAGCGGCCCGGCCAGCGCCGCCCCGCTCCACATCACCGCCGCCGCCAGCACCAATCCGCGCATCCGCCTGCTCCGCTCCGTTCGGGGACCAACGCCGACCCCCTGGCACTCTCCCACGCCGCTCCGCCGTCCGGCAATCGCACATGTGGACAGCCCCGCCGGCTTGCGCCAAGAAAGCGTCGATCCGGAGGACAAACCCATGCCCGCATACCGCTCCCGCACCACCACCCATGGCCGCAACATGGCCGGCGCCCGCGGCCTGTGGCGCGCCACCGGCATGAAGGACGGCGATTTCGGCAAGCCGATCATCGCCATCGCCAACTCCTTCACCCAGTTCGTCCCGGGCCACGTCCACCTCAAGGATCTCGGCCAGCTCGTCGCCCGCGAGATCGAATCCGCCGGCGGTGTGGCCAAGGAATTCAACACCATCGCCGTCGATGACGGCATCGCCATGGGCCATGACGGCATGCTCTACAGCCTGCCCTCGCGCGAGCTGATCGCCGACGCCGTCGAATACATGGTCAACGCCCATTGCGCAGACGCCCTGGTCTGCATCTCCAACTGCGACAAGATCACGCCCGGCATGCTGATGGCCGCCATGCGCCTCAACATCCCCGTCGTCTTCGTCTCCGGCGGCCCGATGGAAGCCGGCAAGATCGAGCTCAAGGGCCACAAGCGCTCAATCGACCTGATCGACGCCATGATCTACGCCGCCGACGAAAAATACTCCGACGAAGAAGTCGCCGTCATCGAGCGCTCGGCCTGCCCCACCTGCGGCTCCTGCTCCGGCATGTTCACCGCCAACTCGATGAACTGCCTGACCGAAGCCCTCGGCCTGGCGCTGCCCGGCAACGGCACCGTCCTGGCCACCCACAGCGACCGCAAGGCCCTGTTCGAGGAAGCCGGCCGCACCATCGTCGAGATCACCAAGCGCCATTACGAGCATGACGACTACTCCGTCCTGCCGCGCAGCATCGCCAATTTCGCCGCCTTCGAGAACGCGATGACCCTGGACATCGCCATGGGCGGCTCCACCAACACCGTGCTCCACCTCCTCGCCGCCGCCCAGGAAGGCGAGATCCCCTTCACCATGGCCGATATCGACCGCCTCTCCCGCCGCGTCCCCTGCCTGTGCAAGGTCGCGCCGGCCATCGCCGACGTCCATGTCGAAGACGTCCACCGCGCCGGCGGCATCCCCGCCATCCTCGGCGAACTCGATCGCGCCGGCCTCATCCACAAGGACGTCTCCACCGTCCACGCCAAGACCATGGGCGAAGCCCTCGATGGCTGGGACATCGCCCGCCACCCCTCGCCCAGCGTCGAAAAATTCTTCCGCGCCGCGCCCGGCGGCGTCCCCACCCAGATCGCCTTCAGCCAGTCCTCGCGCTGGGACGAGCTGGACACCGACCGCAGCAAGGGCGTCATCCGCACCCTCGACCACGCCTTCTCCAAGGACGGCGGCCTGGCCATCCTCTTCGGCAACATCGCCGAGGAAGGCTGCATCGTGAAAACCGCCGGTGTGGACGACAGCATCCTGAAATTCAGCGGCCCCGCCCGCCGCTTCGAAAGCCAGGATGACGCCGTCAAAGCCATCCTGTCCAAGAAGATCAAAGCCGGCGACGTCATCGTCATCGTCTACGAAGGCCCCAAGGGCGGCCCCGGCATGCAGGAAATGCTCTACCCCACCAGCTACCTGAAAAGCACCGGCCTCGGCAAAGCCTGCGCGCTCGTCACGGACGGCCGCTTCTCCGGCGGCACCTCGGGCCTGTCGATCGGCCACTGCTCGCCCGAAGCCGCCGAAGGCGGCACCATCGGCCTGGTCCAGGAAGGCGACACCATCGACATCGACATCCCCAACCGCACCATCAACGTCCGCCTGACCGACGCCGAACTCGCCACCCGCCGCGCCGCCATGGACGCAAAGGGCCTCGACGCCTGGCAGCCCCAGCCGCGCCCGCGCAACGTGACGCAAGCGCTGAAAGCCTACGCCGCCCTCACCACCTCCGCCGCCCGCGGCGCGGTGCGCGATGTGAGCCAGCTCCGGCGGAAGTAAGGAAAGGGCAGGGCAGGGCAGGGCGCTGCCCCTGCGACGCGCCTTCGCGTCGCACGCCCCGCCGGGGCCTGAGGCTCCGGACCCCCATCCATGTGCCGGACCCGGTCCCGCTTCGCTCCGCGCGCCGCAAGTTTCGCTTGTCGGCCCGCCACGCAATGCCCTAGTGCGTTCCCAAACGGATCAGGCGCCGGACGGGGCACAGACTCCGCCGCGCCATCCGCACGCATGTCTGGGCAAACAGGGGATACGACAAGATGGCATTCAAGCTCGCCGCCGCCGGTCTGGCCGCCGCACTCGCACTCGGCGCCATGGCCACCGGCGCCACCGCCCAGACCCTCGACCGCCGCGAGTTCAACGTCGTCGGCACCTGGGGCTTCCTGAACAACTGGTCCGTGGTCGAAAAG
>JBIPLY010000422.1:0-3746 GCA_044369385.1 Acetobacteraceae bacterium
ATCGGCCAGGGAAACGCGAACTCGCCCTGATACAGCGTGATCCCCACCGGCACCGTCCGCGCCGGGACCCGCGGCGACAGGGTCAGCGCCAGCAGGAACTCGTCCCAGGCATTGACGAAAGCCAGGATCGCCGCGGTGAACACCCCGGGCCCGGCCAGCGGCAGCACCACATGCCACATCGCCCCCAGCCGCGTGCAGCCATCGATCATCGCCGCGCGTTCTAGGTCCTGCGGGATGTCCTGGAAATACGAGGCCAGCACCAGCGTGCAGACCGGCATCGACAGCACCGCGTATGGCAGGATCAGCGCCGGCCAGGTGTTCAGCAACTCGACCGCGCGCATGATCTGGAACAGCGGCACCATCAGGCTGATCAGCGGAAACATCGAGACCAGCACAATGCCGGACAGGATCAGCGTGCCCATCGGCAGCGCCAGGCGCACAATGGCATAGGCCGCCAGCGCGGAGACGAACACGCACAGCAGCGTCGACAGCCCGGCGACGGCCAGGGAATTGCCGAGAAAGGTCAGCATCGGCTGGTCGACGAAGACGCGGATGTAATTGGCGATGGTTGGCGTGTCCGGCAGCACGGTGATCGGCACCCGCATCAGCTCGGTCTCGGTCTTCATCGAGGTGAGCAGGATCCACAGCGCCGGCAGCACGCCGTTGGCGACGATGATCAAGGCCGCGAGCATCGTGCTGCGGCGGAACGAGGGCAGGCGCATCAGCTGGTTCCCTCATCGCGCCGCGTCTGGCGGATATAGACCGAGGTCATCGCCAGGCTGACCAGGAACATCAGCGCCGCGAGCGCACTGCCATAGCCGAAATCCAGCACGTCGATGGTGGTGCGATGAACATACATCGCCAGCGTCTCGGTGGCGTGGCCCGGCCCGCCGCCGGTCATGGCATAGGGGATGTCGAAGGTCTGAATCGCGGTGATGGTGCGGAAGATCAGCGCCACCACGATGGCCGGGCGCAGCATCGGCAGGGTGACATTCCAGAACCTCTGCCAGGCGCTGGCCCCATCCACCGAGGCCGCCTCATAGAGCGAGGACGGAATCGCCTGCAGCCCCGCCAGCAGCACCAGCGCCACGAAGCTGGACGACTTCCAGACGATGGCGGTGCAGGTGGCGATGAACGCCAGATCGGGCGTGGACAGCCAGCGCAGCGGCTCGAACCCGAACCCGCGCAGCACCGCGTTCACCACCCCCAGCTCGTATTCGAAAAACCAGCGGAAGATCAGCCCGGCGAAGACCAGCGGCAGCGCCCAGGGCAGCAAAAGTCCCAGGCGCACTGGCCACTTTACCCGGAACGGCAGGTTGGCGAGCAGCGCCAGGCCCAGCCCGGCCAGGATCGCGCCGGGCACGGTGATCGCGACGTAGATCAGCGTGGTGCCGAGCGAGGACCAGAAGCGCGGATCCTCGAAGGCGCGGACATAGTTCTCGAACCCGACAAAGCCTTCCAGCCAGGGCTGGGCCAGGTGCATCTGCTGGGTGCTGGTCCATAGCAGCGTGGCGATCGGATACAGCACCACTGCCAGCAGCAGCAGCAACGCCGGCGCCAGCAGCGCATAGCCGAGCCGCCGCTCGGCCCGCTCCAGCGGCCCGACGCGGGGGCGCATCACCTCAGCGCAGGACCGGGGTGAGCCGCTGCGTCATGTCGGCCAGGGTCTGCTCGGCGGTGCGGGTGCCGGCGAGAAACCCGTTCATCGCGGTGCGGATCGCCTCGGACACTTCGGGGTAGCGCGGCGTCACCGGCCGGGCGCGGGCACCGAGCACCACCGGGCGGGCATCGCGGAACCACGGATTGGCGGCCAGCACCTCGGCATCCTCGTAGACCTCGGGGAAGACCGGCAGATGGCTCGCCGCGATCGCCTGCATCTTGGAGACCTCCGGCGAGGACAGGAAGCGCAGCAGCTTCACCGCCGCCTCCTTGTTCTTCGAGAAGGCCGAGACCGCCACCTGCCAGCCGCCGACGCAGGTGGCGTTCGGGTTGCCGGCAAAGGACGGCAGCGGCACCACCCCGATGCGGTCCTTGACCTGGCTGTCGGCATCGTTCTGGAAGCGGTTCCAGGCATAGCCCCACTGCATGGCGAAGACCAGGTTGCCGGCCTGCATATCCACCCGGATGCGGTCGGTGGCGATCTCGGCCAGGTTGGCCGGGGTGATGTTCTTGGCCCGCAGGTCGGCCCACAGCGCCAGGGCGCGCTGGCCCTGGGCCGGGTTCAGCGCCAGCTTGCCCTGCGCATCGGTCAGCGCGCCGCCCATGCCCCAGAGCGGCACCAGGAAGGTGCAGACCGTGCCCTCGATCGGGGCGCCGGCCGTCGAGAAGCCGCGCAGGTTGGGATTTGCAGCACTCTCGGCGGCCAGGATCTTCTGCGCGCCGGCGGTCAGCTCGTCCCAGGTCTTCGGCGGCGCCACCTGGTGCTTGGCCAACAGGTCGCGGCGGAAATACAGGAACTGCGCGTCGGCGAAATACGGCAGGGCCATGACCTTGCCGCCGACCACATTGGCCTCGCGATAGGCCGGCAGGTAGCGCGCCATCACCGCATCGCGTTCGGCGCCGAGATAGGCGTCCAGCGGCTCGGCCCAGCGCGCCGCCGCCCATTGCGCCGGGCGGATCACGTCGATCAGGATGACATCCAGCGCCGGGTCGCGGCTGGCCAGCACGGTGTTGAGATATTGCTGCTGCTGGTCCGAGGTGGCGCCGCCGATCTCGATCTCGACGCGCACGCCGGGGTTGCGCGCCTGATAGACATCCAGCACCCGGCGCATCACATCGGGCCGCTGCTGGCCGCCGGTGAAGACGCGCAGGGTGAGCGGTGCCTGCGCGCGTGCGGCGGCCGGCAGCAGCGATGCCCCCGCCAGGCCAGCGACAACCGCGCGACGACCGACCGTGCTGCTGTTCCGCATCATTACCCCCCAGGCTACCGCGATCGGGCAGCAGAATTCGTTGCGCGGAGCATGCCTCGAACGGTCGGGTCGGGGCAATGGGGACGCCGCGATGCCTGCCGAAACCAGCCGATCGAGACCGCCGGAGAGCCCGAAACGCGCGCCCGGCGCGGCGGGCAGCGCTGGACGTCGCATCGGCGATCTGTACTGAATAAGCCAGCTCACCTACCCAGCACGGCGGAGACACCCCATGAGGTTCGGCCTGATCTACGAGCTGCAGCTTCCGCGCCCATGGGATGCGAATTCCGAGCACCAGATGGTGCAACAGGCGCTGGTCGAGGTGGAAGTCGCCGACCGTCTGGGCCTCGACTATGTCTGGGCCAACGAGCATCACTTCCTGGAGGAATACTCCCACAACTCCGCCCCGGAAGTGTTCCTGGCCGCCGCCGCCGCGCGCACCAAGCAGATCCATATCGGCCATGCCGTCGTGCTGTCCCCGCCGGGCTACAATCCGCCCGCGCGCGTCGCCGAACGGCTGGCGATGCTCGATCTCGTCTCCTCCGGCCGGGCCGAATGGGGCACCGGCTCCTCGGCCTCGCGCGCCGAGCTGGAGGGGTTCAATGTCGACCCGGCGCTGAAGAAGCTGATGTGGGCCGAAGCCACCGAGCAGACCGCCAACATGATGGCGATGGCGCCCTATCCCGGCTTCAAGGGCGACTACTTCTCCATGCCCGCCCGCAACGTCATCCCCAAGCCGCTGCAGAAGCCGCATCCGCCGATCTGGCTCGCCTGCTCCAACCGCGAGACGATCCACGTCGCCGCGCGCCACGGCGTCGGCGCGCTGGCCTTCGCCTTCGT
>JBIPLY010000423.1:0-3743 GCA_044369385.1 Acetobacteraceae bacterium
GTTTTTTTGCTTCTTTTTGTTCACAAAAAGAAGAATCTTGCCTTCAATACGTTTTGAATCTCTCCCGCGCCGCGTCCATTTCCGCCGCGGTCAGCAGCCGCACGGCGCCCGCCGCGCGGGCCAGCAGGTATTGCCGGGCCAGGGTTTCCAGCAGCAGCGCCGCGGCCAGCCCGGCTTCGGGGGTGGCGCCGTGCACGATCATGCCGTGGTTGGCCAGCAGGCAGGCGGCGTGGCCGGGGATGGTGGCCCGCACCGCCTCGGCCAGGGCCGGGGTGCCGAAGGTGGCGTAGGGGGCGCAGGGCACTTCGTCGCCGCCGAAGCTGGCGACCAGGTAGTGGAAGGCCGGCAGCGGCTCGGCCAGGCAGGCCAGCGCGGTGCAGGCATCGGCATGGGTGTGGACCACGCAGGCGGCGTCGGGGCAGGCGGCGTAGACCGCGGCGTGCATGGCCCATTCGCTGGAGGCGCGCGGGGCCGGGGGGCCGGCGAGCGGCATGCGCACGAGCTGGTCGGGCGTCAGGGTCTCGGCGGTGGTGCCGGTGGGGGTGATCAGCATCTCGGCGCCGATCCGGGCGCTGACATTGCCGGAACTGCCGTGGTTCAGGCGGTGCTGGCCCAGCGCCTGGTAGACGGCGACGATGCGCGCGGCCAGGCTCATGCGAAGACCTCGGCCCAGGTGGCGCGCAGGGCCGCGTCGACCGCGGCCATGTCGGCCGGGATGCCGAGGGCGGCCAGGCTGGTGACGCCGTGCTCGGCGATGCCGCAGGGCACGATGCCGCCGAAATGGGCCAGCTCCGGCGCGACGTTCAGCGCGATGCCGTGCCAGGACACCCAGCGGGTGACGCGCACGCCGATCGCGCCGATCTTGGCTTCGGTGCCGTCGGGCAGCGCCACCCAGATGCCGACGCGCCCGGCGCGGCGTTCGCCGTTTACGCCGAAGCGGGCCAGGGTGCGGATCATCCATTCCTCGAGGGCCGCGACATAGCTGCGCACGTCGCGGGCGCGGGCGCTGCCATGCGCCTGGTTCAGATCGAGCATGACATAGGCGGTGCGCTGGCCGGGGCCGTGATAGGTCCATTGCCCGCCGCGGCCGGCGTCGTAAGTGGGGAAGCGGGCGGGATCGCGCAGGTCGGCGGGGCTGGCGGAGGTGCCGGCGGTGTAGAGCGGCGGGTGCTCGACCAGCCAGACCGCCTCGGCCGCGGTGCCGGCGCGGATCGCGGCCACGCGGTCCTGCATGGCGGCCAGGGCTTCGGGGTAAGGCAGCAGGCCGGGTTCCACGCGCCATTCCAGGGCGCGCGGCGGGACGGCGATTTCGGCGTGCTGGTCCATTGCTGCCCCGCCGATCATCGGCTATACGCCCCTGCCTTCACGATGCGGTCGTGGCGGAATGGTAGACGCGCAAGCTTGAGGTGCTTGTGGGGGAAACCCCGTGGAAGTTCGAGTCTTCTCGACCGCACCAGTGAAGCAGGGCGCACCAGTGAGCCCTTTCGGCGGGGATCACTCCGCCGCCTTCACCACGTCGAAGTAGCGGTTGGCCAGCGCCTTCTGGTTCTCGTAGATCGAGCCCTGCTTGTCCGCCGGCGGCAGCGGCATGCGCACGGGCACCGGGGCGAGCCGCGGCGCGATCGACGAGGTGCCGCAGCACATCAGGGCGTCGAATTCGGCCAGGTCCTTGACCGGATTGACGATGGGCCAGGCATCGGCGGCGCGGAACTGGAACAGCAGCAGGCGGCGGTCCTTGTTCGACGTGTTCACCGCGCTGCCGTGGATGGCGCGCACATGGTGGACGGTGATGCTGCCGGCGGGGCCGGTCAGCGCGATCGCCTTGGAATAGTCGACGCCGCCGACCGTGGGGTCCATCGCGCCGCAGAACTTGCCGTCGAAATGGTGGTCGTGGACCGGGCCCTTGTGGCTGCCGGGGATGATCATCAGCGGGCCGTTGGCCAGCTCCATGTCGTCCATCATCACGCCGACGGCGGCCAGGTCGTCATTGGTGTGCGGGTAGAAGGCCCAGTCCTGATGCCATTCCACCGCCGCGCCGTAGCCGGCGGATTTCAGGTTCAGCTTGGCGGTGTCGAAGCGGATGTCCGGGCCCCAGAGGTCGCGCAGCACGGCCAGGATGCGCGGGTGGCGCACCAGGTTGCCGTAGGTCGGGTCGACGATGTGCGGCTGCTTGATGCGGCGCACGCGGGGCTGGGCGGCGCTGTGGGTGTCTTCGAGGTCGTAGATGTCGGTGTGCGCGCTGATTGCGCGGGATTTCTCGACCATCGCGTCGGTGACCCGGCGCAGGCCGGCGACCTCCTCGGGCGAGAGGACGTTGGGCACCACGATGGCGCCGATTTCGTCGTATTCGTCGATCTGCTGCTGCGTCAGGATCTCCGGCATCGCTCCGCTCCCCTACCTGTTGCTCCCGAGCATAGGCGGGAACGACAGGCGGGTCACGTGCCGCAGATCAGGGGGCCGCAGATCAGGGGGCCGCAGATCAGGGGGCCGCAGATCAGATATTCACCCAGGGCCGGCGGGCGGAGGGATGGGCGGCCTGGTCCCGGGTGATGCCGATATCGGCCAGCATCCGGTCGTCCAGCCGGCGCAGGTCGCGGCGCGAGACCTCGTCGCGCAGCGCCACCGCATAGGCGCGGCGGAAGCGGCGCCAGGCCAGGCGCGCGGCCAGCACCAGATGCGGGCCGGCGAAGGGGAGGGGGCGGGCGGCGGGGGCGGGGGAGAGATGCGCCGACATGGCGGGGGTCCTTGGTTGGGGTGCCGGCGGTGGGCCGCCGACTGTAAGCGGCGGCGGTGGGCCGCCGACCCCTGCAATCTGCTCGCACCTGCACCATAAGAAAAACGAATTGATTTGATATGACGGATCAGGAAAAATGATGTGCATGAGCATCCCGCCCGGCCTCGATCCCGACCTGCTGCGCGCCTTCGTCTATATCGCCGAGGAGGGCAGCTTCTCGCGCGCCGCCGACCGGGTCGGGCGCACCCAGTCGGCGGTGTCGATGCAGGTGCAGCGGCTGGAGACCCTGCTGGGGCGGCGGCTGTTCAACCGCGGGCGCGGCGGGCAGGTGACGCTGTCGGCCCACGGCGCGGCGCTGATCGAGCGGGCGCGCGAGTTCCTGGAGCTCAACGACCGCATCTGGAACATTTTTCGCACGCCGCAGGTGCAGGGGCGGGTGCGGTTGGGCACGCCGGACGACTATGCGCTGCGCTATCTGCCGCTGGTGCTGAAGAGCTTTGCCGACACGCATCCGGCCGTCGAGGTGGCCGTCGACTGCCTGCCGTCGGTCGAGCTGCTGCCGAAGCTGCGGGCCGGCGAGCTGGATCTGTCGCTGCTGTCCGAGGGGGAGGACATGGCGTCCTGGCCGTCCTTGGAGCTGTGGCGCGGGCCGCTGCGCTGGATCACCTCGGACCGGCATTCGCCGCATCGGCTGGACCCGTTGCCGCTGGCGCTGGCGCGGACGAACTGCTCCTGGGGCAAGGCGGCGACGGATGCGCTGGACCGGGCGGGGCGGGCGTATCGGCTGGCCTATACCTCGGCCAGCCAGATCGGGACCCATGCGCCGGTGATGGCGGGCCTCGCGGTGACCGTGTCGACCATCGCCTGGGTGCCCGAGGGGCTGCGGGTGGTGCGGCGGGAGGAGGGGCTGCCGGACCTGCCGGATTTCGGCATCCGCCTGGCGCGCGGGCGGGACGCGCAGCAGCCGGTGACGGATGTGCTGGCGCGCCATATCACCGATACCTTCCGC
>JBIPLY010000424.1:0-3741 GCA_044369385.1 Acetobacteraceae bacterium
TCGGCCGGTTCGCGCTGCCAGACGTCTTCGGCGCGCAGCAGCGCCGGCCCCTGCGCCGTGGCCATGGCGAAGGCCGGCAGCAGGGTGGCCAGCGTGTCGAGGGCTTCGCGGGCGTCCTCGCCATGGGCCGGCTCATAGCCGGTGCGGATCGCCTCGCGGTTGGCCCGTTCGGCGTTCAGGAAGCGCACCCCCTCGAACACCAGCCAGTCGCGCTTGACCTGCGCCAGGTCGGGGGCCAGGTGCGCGCGCAAGGCTTCCAGCCGGCGGCGCAGGCGGTCGTGGGCGACATTGCCTTGTGGCAGGAGCAAAGCGTGCAGTTCGTCGGCGACCTGGATCAGTTGCGGCAGCAGCGAGGCGAGCAGCGCGACGTTGTTGCCGTCCGGATCGACGGCGCCCGGGCGGGCCGGCACCAGGTGCCCGTTGCCGTCGAACTCGACATGCGGCCCCGCCCCCTGCGCCGGGATTGGCGGCATAGACTCGAGCCGGGCCTGAAGCTCCGCCAGGACTCGGCCGTCATCGGGAGCGTTGGCGTCCGACATGGAACCTCCGTGCCGAACCGTAGGCCGCGCCTACGCTCCCCAGCAAGCCACCCTGAATCGGATAAAGTTTTTTGCTTCTTTTTGTTCACAAAAAGAAGAATCCTTCCTTCCCCTACCGCGCCAGCTTCTCCAGCACCTCGGCATGCGCCTTCTGCACCACATGCCGTTTCACCTTCTGCGTCGCCGTCAGCATCCCGTTGTCGATGGTGAAGGGGGCCACCGTGGCGTGGCGCTTCACCCGCTCGGTCACCGTCAGCCGCTTGTTCACCGCGTCCACCGCGTGGCTCACCGCTGCGGCGTCATAGCCCTCCGCCGGCACGATCAGCGCCGAGAGCGCCGCCCGCCCGTCGCCGAAGACCACGGATTGCGCGATGGCGGGCTGGCTCGCCAGCATGCCTTCCACGCGGGCGGGCGAGATATTGTCGCCGCCGGCCAGGACGATGATATCCTTCTTGCGGTCGGTGATGCGCAGGTTGCCGTCGGCCTCCACCACGCCGATATCGCCGGTGTGCAGCCAGCCGTCGCGCACCGCGGCCGCGGTTTCCTCCGGGCGGCCCCAGTATCCCGCCATCACCAGGTCGCCGCGCACGCAGATCTCGCCGTCCTCGGCGATGCGCAGTTCCACCCCGTCCAGCGGCGGCCCCACGGTCTCGATGCGGATGGCCAGCGGCAGGTTGGCCGAGATCACCGGCCCGGCCTCGGTCTGGCCGTAGCCCTGCACCATCCGCAGGCCGAGCGCCAGGTAGAACCGCCCGATCTCGGGATCGAGCCGCGCGCCGCCGGAGATCGCCAGCCGCACCCGCCCGCCGAAGCGCTCGGCGACCTTGGCGCGCACCAGCTTGTCCAGCAGGCGGTCCAGCAGCCATTCGTGCGGGCCCAGCTTGACCCCGTCCAGCCGCTTCAGCCCCAGCGCCACGGCCTGTTCAAACAGGAACCGCTTGGCGCCAGAGGCCTTGGCCACGCCGGCCATGATGCGCGCGCGGATCACTTCCAGCACGCGCGGCACCATGGTGAGGATGGTCGGCTGCACCGCCTGGAAATCCGCCGCCAACTGGTCCACGCCGCGGCCATAGGCGATCTCGGCGCCGATCGACAGCATGAAGAACTGCCCGGCGGTGTGCTCGTAGGAATGCGACAGCGGCAGGTAGGACAGATACACGTCGTCCTGCAGTCCGACCGTCTGCAGCAGCTTGTACGCGCCGCGGCAGTTGGACAGGATGGCGCGGTGCGGCAGCATCACCCCCTTGGGCGCGCCCCCGGTGCCGGAGGTGTAGATCAGGCAGGCCAGCGCGGTGTCCGGGATCTGCTCGGCCTCGGCGGCGATGTCGTCGGGCGGGGCGGGATCGGTGGTCAGGTCGGCAAATTGCATCACGCGGGTCTGCGGATGGCCATAGCTGTCGCCGGCCGGGTCCATCATCACCAGCAGCTCCAGCGGGGCGACCGCCTGCGGATGGGTGGAAGCGGCATAGGCGGCGACCACGCGGCTGGCCAGGTCGGGGGTGGAGACGATGGCCGCCCGCGCGCCGCAATCGCGCAGCACATGGGCGTAATCCTCCACCGTGTAGGTGGTATAGGCCGGCACCGGCACGGCGCGGATGGCCAGCAGCGCGGTCTCGGTGATCGGGTATTCCGGCCGGTTCTCCGCCACGATCAGCACCCGGTCGCCGGGCTGAACCCCAAGCTCGCGCAGCTTTCGCGCCAGGCTCGCGCTGCGCCGGGCGAACTCACCCCAGTCGATCGAATGCCATGCGCCGGCGTGGAAATGGCGCAGCACCGGCCGCTCCGGCGCCTGTCGCGCGCGGGCGAAGATCATCGCAGCCAGGTTGGGCCACGTCGGATAGGTGGTCTCGCGGAACGGCGTCACGCCTCGGGCTCCCTGTTGGCGGCGCCATTCTGCGGCAGCGCCTTGTTGGCGCATCCTTACACGAGGCCGCCGCGCCAGCCAAAGAGGCTTTGTGCTTTGGCCGGCAGCACCTACATGGGGTTCACGCACAGCGAAGGGACAACACGGGCATGGCCGACGGCACACTTCCGACCTGGGATCTGGCAGACCTGTACCCCTCGCCGGACTCCGCCCGGCTGGAAGCCGACCTGGTCGCCGCGATGGCCGATGCCGTCGCATTCGAAGCCGCACGGGCCGGCACGCTGGCGGGCCTCAGCGGTGCCGCCCTGGCCGCGGCGATCGCGGAGTATGAGCGGATCGAGGAAGTGCTGGGCCGGGTGATGTCCTATGCCCAGCTCCTGTTCAGCGGCGATTCCACGGACGCGGCCGTCGGAAAATTCTACCAGTCGATGACCGAGCGGGCGACGGCGATCTCCAGCCACCTGATCTTCTTCACGCTCGAACTGAACCGGCTGGACGAAGCGGCGCTGGGGGCCAAGCTGGCCGACCCGGCGGCGGCGCGCTGGCGCCCCTGGCTGCGCGACCTGCGCGTCTTCCGCCCGCACCAGCTCGACGACGCGCTGGAGAAGCTGCTGCACGACAAGGAAGTCACCGGCCGCTCCGCCTGGTCCCGCCTGTTCGACGAGACCGTCGCGGGGATGAAGGTGACCGTCGCCGGCGAGTCCCTGACCGTATCGGCCGCGCTGAACAAGCTCTCCGATCCCGACCGCGCGGTGCGCGAGGCCGCCGGGAAGGGCGTCGGCGCGGCCTTCGGCGAACGCGAAAAACTGTTCTCCCTGATCACCAACACGCTGGCGAAGGACAAGGAGATCCTGGACACCTGGCGCAAGTATCCGCGCCCGGGCTCGTCGCGCAATCGCGGCAACATGGTCGAGGATGCGGTGGTCGATGCGCTGGCCGCCGCCGTGGTCGCCGATTTCCCGCGCCTGTCGCACCGCTATTACGCGCTGAAGGCCAAGTGGCTCGGGCTGGAGAAGCTGCAACACTGGGACCGCAACGCGCCGCTGCCGGGCGATCTCGACCGGACCATCCCGTGGGACGACGCCAGGCAGCAGGTGCTCGGCGCCTATGGCGCATTCTCCGCCGAGCTGGCGGCGGTCGGAAAGGAATTCTTCGACAAGCCCTGGATCGATGCCGGCCTGCGCCCGGGCAAGTCGGGCGGCGCCTTCGCCCACCCCACCGTGCCGAGCGCCCATCCTTACTTGCTCCTGAACTACCACGGCCGGGCCCGCGACGTGATGACGCTGGCCCACGAGCTCGGCCACGGCGTCCACCAGGTGCTCGCCGCGCGCCAGGGCT
>JBIPLY010000092.1:0-11729 GCA_044369385.1 Acetobacteraceae bacterium
GGTCGCAGTTCATCGCGTTCAGGGTGGCCGCGGTGTCCAGCAGCGTCTCGCCCTTGTTCACGCTGGAGGTGGAGACGGACATGTTGATGACATCGGCGCCCAGGCGCTTGCCGGCCAGCTCGAAGCTGGTGCGGGTGCGGGTGCTGTCCTCGAAGAACAGGTTGATCAGGGTGCGGCCGCGCAACAGGTCGCGCTGGGTCTTGCCGGAGCGGTTGAGCAGCACGTAGCTCTCGGCCAGGTCGAGCATGGTCTCGATCTGGGGCGGGTGCATGCCCTCGATCTGCAACAGGTGGCGGGGGGCGGTGATCACGCGGGCGCATTCCGAAGCTGTTCGGGCGGGCAGGTTAGCGGCACATGCGGTTTTGCACCATGCGGCAATGCCGTGTTGCGGTGCAGCATGGGCGTTGCTATGGGCTGCGCCATTCACCGGAGGTTCCGCCATGCGCATCGAGGCCATTCCCATCGGCAATCACCCGCCCGAGGACGTGAACGTCATCGTCGAGGTGCCGATCGGCGGCGAGCCGATCAAATACGAACTGGACAAGGCCAGCGGCACGCTGTTCGTCGACCGCTTCCTGCATACGCCGATGCGCTATCCCGGCAATTACGGCTTCGTGCCGCACACGCTGTCCGAGGATGGCGACCCGATCGACGTGCTGGTGGCCAATACCCGCCCGATCGTGCCGGGCGCGGTGCTGAACGTGCGGCCGGTGGGCGTGCTGAAGATGGACGACGAGGCGGGCGGGGACGAGAAGATCATCGCCGTGCCGTCGCCCAAGCTGACCAAGCGCTATCTGGGCGTGGTCAATTACGACCAGCTGCCGCAGATCACGCTGGAGCAGATCCAGCACTTCTTCGAGCACTACAAGGACCTGGAGCCCGGCAAATGGGTGAAGGTGCTGGGCTGGGGCGACGCGGCCGAGGCGCGGGCGATGATCACCAGCGCGATTGCGCGCGCCAAGCGCGCCGGTTGATGCGCGCCAAGCGGGGCGGCTGACGCGGGGCGGCGCAACGGGTTGTTAACCCGCGGCGTCCAAGCTGGCGCGACCATCGCCAAAACAGCGAGATGCCATGACCCTGCCCCTGCTGGCCGCCGCCGACCCTGCCCAGGTCACCAGCTTCTTCTACCCCAGCGTCTGGGTCACCGGGAACCAGGCCGAGGTGGTCCGCCTGGCCACCGCGATGAGCGCCCATCTGCCGGCCGGCATCCATTTCGCCGACACCTTCATGGCCTGGGGGCGCAACAACTCGATGCTGGACGATGCGGCCTTCCTCCAGGCCTGGAACGACAACTGCGAGTCCGAATCCGACCGCACGGTGATCTGGCGGCGCTACATCCTGGCCTGTGCCGCGTATCATGCGGTGCATCTGGATGGCGATTTCGTGGAGTGCGGCTGCTATCGCGCGGTGGGGATCAAGACCGTGGTCGATTATCTCGGCGGCCCGGCCTTCCCGAAGACTTTCTGGGGCTATGACCTGTTCGAGCACGAAACCGGCATGGCGCATCATTCAATGCCGGCCCACGGCCCCAGCCTGGCCGAGACGGTGCGCGGCAAGTTCGCCGGCTATCCGCAGGTGCGCATCGTGCAGGGCGAAATCCCGGGCAGCTTCGCCGGCCAGATGCCGGAGCGGATCGCCTATCTGCATCTCGACCTCAACCAGGCCGCCGCCGAGATCGCCACGCTGGAGGCGCTGTTCGAGCGCATCGTGCCGGGCGGCATCCTGGTGCTGGACGATTACGAATGGGCCATGGCCTATCGTGGCCAGAAGCTGGCCGAGGATCCGTGGTTCCAGGCGCGCAACTACCGCGTGATGCCGCTGCCGACCGGGCAGGGGCTGGTGTTCAAGCGGTAGGTCACTCTTTCTTCTCGCGGTAGTCGCCGAAGGCCGCGTCGCGCTGGCTGAGCACGGCGGAGACGCTCTTGCCATCCCGTCGGAACTGGGCGCGGTAGTCCAGGCTGGCCTTGGTGGTGAAGGCCAGCGCCTGCAGCTCGGTGCCGGCGCGGATGGCGGCGCGCAGGCCCATCGCCTCCATGGCGCGGTGCACGCTGCGCTTGTTGATCTGGTTCAGCTCGGTCGGGATCAGGGCGATGCGGGCGGCGATCTTCAGCACCTCGTCGTCCAGGCTGGCGGCCGGGAAGGCGCGGTTGGCGAAGCCCTTGGCCACCGATTCCGCGCCGCTGATGCCGTCGCCGGTCAGCATCATCTCCATCGCGTTGCGCATGCCCATCAGCCAGGGGTGGAACTGGTTGTCCGGCGGGGACATCAGCCGCACCGGCGGGTAGCCGATATTGGCGTCCTCGGCGACGTAGACCAGGTCGCAGCAGGTGGCCAGCTCGCTGCCGCCGGCCAGGCAGTGGCCGTGGACCTGGGCGATCACCGGCTTGGCCAGGTCCCAGATCCGCATCCAGCCCTCGACGACATGGCGCGCCCAGGCGCCGGGGCCGCCGGCGGTGTAATAGGGCTGGTCGACGGCGTTGTTGGCCGACAGGTCGTAGCCGGAGCAGAAGCTGGGCCCGGCGCCGCGCAGGATGGTGACGTTGACCGCCGGGTCCTGGTCGGCCGCGATCAGCGCCTCCAGGATCGCGGCGCGCAGGGGGTTGTTCAGCGCGTTGCGCTTTTCCGGGCGGTTCATGGTCAGGCGGCGGATGCCCGGGGCCGGGGTGTCGATCAGCAGGACAGGTGTGTCGGACATGGTGTGTTCCCCCTCGTTTGCGGCGATGATCGGCACAAGCGAGGGGGCGCACAAGCCCGGGTCAGAGGATGGCGCGCAGTTGCGCCAGGGTCTCCTCCGGCTCCGGCCGGCTGGTGTAGTCGGGATCGGCGAAGACGTGGCGCAGTTCGCCGAACGCATCCACCACCCAGCGCGACGGCACCGGCAGCTTCCAGGTCCCGTCGCCGTTCACCTTCGGCAGGTCGATGCCGAACTTGCCGTAGATCGCCACCAGGTCGTCCGGCAGCGTCAGCGCGATGCCCAGCTTCGCCGCATAGGCGTGGCCGGCGTCATGCAGCAGCGGGAAATCCAGCGATTGCTTGGCCTTCAGCTCCGCGAGAATGTCGGGCAGCTGCGGGCAGATCACCACCAGCTCGGCGCCGAGATCGCGGATCGTGGGCAGCACCGCATTCAAAGCATACAGCTCTGATCTGCAGTACGGTCACCACGCGCCGCGAAAGAACGACACCAGCAGCGGGCCGCGCGCCAGCAGCGATGCCGAGTCGACCAGCGTGCCGTCGGTGTCGGCCAGCTTGAACCCCGGCATGGGCGTGCCGACGGCCGGCATGCGGTCGACATAGCCGGAGGCGCGCTGGTCGGCGGTGACCCGGTGCATCACCGCGGCCGCCGCGGGCGGGATGCGTCCGGGCCTGGTGGCGTCGCCGAATGCGGCGAGCCGCATCGTGGCCAGTTCTTCGGTGAGCGAGGGCATGGGTCCTCCATGGTGAATGCCAGGACGGAGACTCGCACGCAGGCCGGCGCGTTACACGCCCAATCGCACTGCCCAATCGTCCCGGCCGGACAGGGTTGACGTCGGTGGCATTGATAGTTTAATATTAAACCAATAGCCGGAGACCGAGCATGCAACGCCGTACCTTTGTTCGCCTCGCCACCGGGGGCGTTGTCCTGGCCGCCACCGCGGTCGCTGCCAGCCGGTGGCAGGTGTTTGGCGTGCCCGACACGGCCGTCGCCGCCTGGCGCGATGCCGGCGGCCAGCCGGATCTGCGCCGCTTCGTGCTCGCCCATGCGCTGCTGGCGCCGAACCCGCACAACATGCAGCCCTGGATCGCCGAGCTTGGCGCCGCCGACGCGATCACCCTGCGCCTGGACCCCGCCCGCCTGCTGCCGGCCACCGATCCGTTCGGCCGCCAGATCATGATGGGCGCCGGGGCGTTCCTCGAACTGCTGGCCATCGCCGCGGCCGCGCGCGGGCATCGCGCCGAGGTGGACCTGTTCCCCGAAGGCGAGCCGGGCGATGGCCTGGCTGACACGCCGTTCGCCCGGGTCCGGCTGCGGCCCGATCCTGCCGTGGCCCCGGACCCGCTCTTTGCCGCGATCTTCGCCCGGCGCACCGATCGCCGCGCCTATGATGCGGCGCGCGTGCCAGCCGCTGCCGGCCTGGCCGCCGCCAGCCTGGCCGCCGCCGGGGCAGGACTGCCGGTGCGCTTCGGCGTCAGCGGGCCCGAGGCGCCGGCCCGCACCCAGGCGATCCGCGACATCGCCCGCGCGGCCTGGAAGCTGGAGCTGACCACCGCGCCGGCGATCATGGAATCGTTCAACGTGCTGCGCGTCGGCAGCGCCGAGATCGACCGGCACCGCGACGGCATCGCCATCACCAGCCCGATGCTGGTCGCATTGACGAAAGCCGGGCTGTTCGACCGCAGCCAGCCGCCGGCGGCGGACTCGCAGGCCACAACCGCCCAGATCGCCGACTTCGATCGCATCACCGTGGCAACCCCGGCCTATCTCTGGCTGGTGACCGAGGGCAACACCCGGGCCTTGCAGATCGCCGCCGGGCGGGCCTATGCCCGGGTCAACCTGGCCGGGGCGCTGGCCGGGCTGGCGATGCACCCCAACCAGCAGGCGCTGCAGGAGTATCCCGAAGTGGCGGCCCAGTACCAGGCGATCCACACCCTGCTCGATGCGCCGGCCCCGCGCTTCACGGTGCAGATGCTGGCGCGGCTGGGCCACCTGCCGGCGGGCGTGGCCCCCGCCGAGCCGGCGCCGCGCCGGGGCCTGGCCGCGCTGGTGGGCGCGTGAGTGATCCCGGGCAGGATCCTGCCGCGTTCCAACTGCTGAACGAGATCGGCATCATCGCCCAGCTCGCCGGCACCCGCGCCGAGCGGCGGCTGGCGCCGGAGCTGACCATGGCGCAGTTCGTGGTGCTGAACCATTTTCACCGGCTGGGCGGCGAACGCTCGCTGGTGCGCCTGGCCGGGGCGATGCAGGTAACCAAGGGCGCGATGACCAACACCGTCGGCCGGCTGGCGGCCAAGGGCTGGGTGGAGGTGCGGGCGGACCCGCAGGACGGGCGCGGCAAGCTGGTGTCGATCACGCCCTCCGGCACGGCGGCGCGCAACGATGCCATCGTGCGGCTGATGCCCGGCCTGGAGGGGCTGGGGGCGGTGGTCGAGGGCGACGCCGCCGCGCTGCTGGACGGGCTGCGCCGCATCCGCGCCTGGCTGGACGCCCGCCGGTGAGCGCTCATACCAACCCGCTTTGCTGTTGACCCTTGAAGAAAGGGTCAACGCGGGTCGGTATGCATCCTTGTTTAGCGCGCGGCCACCGGCCAGCCCCGCGCGCGATACCAGCCGGCGCAATGGCAGGAAGAGTCGGCCATTGCGCCGGTTGGTATCAGGCCCGCCCGCGCAGCAGCGCCACCGCCAAGCCGGCCACCACGCAGGCCAGGCCGATCGCCAGCCAGATCGAGAACGCCTCGCCCAGCAGCAGCACGCCCAGCACGGCGGCGGTTGGCGGGCTGAGCGACAGGAACAGCGTGACATGGGTGGGCGAGGCGTGGCGCAGGGCGGTCAGCCACAGCATGTAGCCGATGCCGCTGGAGGCGCCGATGAAGCCCAGCGCCGCCCAGCCGGACGGCGCCAGGCGGGGCAGGGTGGTCAGCATGCCCTCGGCCAGGGCCGGACCGGCGAGGAACACCACCGTGGCCGCCATCGCCAGCCCGCCGACCGGCAGCGTGCCGTGGCGCGCGACATAGGGCCGGGTGAGCACCGCGGCGAAGGCCCCGCTGCCCGCCGCCGCCAGCACCGCCAGCGCGCCAGGCCACTCCCGCGCCGACACCCCGGCCAGCACCGCATCGCCGAAGGTCGCCGCCACGCCCAGGATCGCCAGCGCCACGCCGGCGGTCTTGGGCGCCGTCATTGCCTCCCGCCCCATGGCCGCCGCGATCAGCATGGTCAGCAGCGGGAAGGTGTTGAACAGCACCGCGGCGCGCACCGCCGGCATGAAGGCCAGGCCGATGTTCAGCAGCACGATCAGCAGGCCGAATTGCAGGATGCCCAGGGCTGCCACCGCCGCCCCGTCGCGCCAGCCGAAACGCGGCCAGGGGATCGCCGCCAGCGCCGGGGCGATACAGAGCAGGGCCACGACATAGCGCACGAAGGCCAGCGTCGCCGGCCCGGCCTCGTTCACCACGAAGCGGCTGGCGACCATCGCCGCGCCCACCTGCACCCCGGTCGCCGCCGCGGCGGCCAGGGCCAGGCCCGGCCTCACGCCAGCCCCCGCCTCAGCTCAACCACTGGCCGTCGCGCATCAATTCGCGGCCGGGCAGCTCGGACTCGTCGCGCCAGGCCTGGATGCGGCGCGGGGCGATCCAGATGAAGGCCATGCGCGACGGGCTGCGCCGCGGGTCGAAGCCGGTGCGCGCGGCAAAGGCGTCGGCGGTGGCGGCAGGCACGGCGGCCAGGGGCAGCGATTCGGCGGTGCCCTCGATCACCACCACATCCCGTGTCGAGCCCAGGGTCAGGCGCGCGCGCCCCGTCGCGCGCAGGTTGCGGGCGGTCACCGAGGCGTCGGGCGTGGCGAGCAGCAGGCGCGCGCCGTCCCACAGGAAGGAGAGCGGGATCAGATGCGGGATGTCGCCGCGGGCGGTCGCCACCCAGACATCGACGTCCGACGCCAGCCGCGCCAGCGTGTCGGCGCGGCGCTGGGCGGGGTCGCGCGGCGCCGTCACGTTGCCGCCGCCGCGATCCGCGCCAGCGCCTCCTCCCGCCCGAGCGCCAGCAGCACCGCATCGATGCCGGGGCTGACCGTGCTGCCGGTGAGGGCCGCGCGCAACGGTTGCGCGACATTGCCCAGCTTGATCGCCGTTGCCTCGGCATAGCCGCGCAGGGCGGCGTCGATGCCGGGCTGGTCGAAGGGGGCGGCGGCCAGGCTGGCCGCGACCTCGCGCAGCAGCAGGCGGTTCTCCGCGCTCAGCAGCGCTTCGGCCTTCGGCGTGAACGGCAGCGGCAGGGTATGGGCCAGGAAGGCGGCGGAATCGGCCAGCTCCACCAGCGTCTTGGCGCGCTCCTTCAGCGCCGGCATCAGCGCCTGGATGCGATGGATCGCCACCGTGCCCAGCGCCAGGTTCGGCCGCCCGGCCAGGCGCCGCGCGGTCTCGGCGGCCAGCCAGGCGTCGTCGCGCTGCTTCAGCCAATGCGCGTTGACGTGGGACAGCTTGGCATAGTCCATCCGCGCCGCCCCGCGCCCGACGCCGTCGAGGTCGAACAGGCGCACCGCCTCGTCGCGGTCCAGCAGCTCCATGTCGCCATGCGCCCAGCCGAGCCGCAGCAGGTAGTTGCAGACCGCTTCGGGCAGGTAGCCCTGTTCCTGGAACTCCAGCACTGAAACCGCGCCGTGGCGCTTGGAGAGTTTCTTGCCGTCCTCGCCGTGGATCAGCGGGATATGGGCGAAGCGCGGGCGCTCCCAGCCCATGGCGTCGTAGATCTGCGCCTGGCGGAAGGCGTTGGTCAGGTGGTCGTCGCCGCGGATGACATGGGTGATCGCCATGTCGTGGTCGTCCACCACCACGGCGTGCTGGTAGGTGGGGGTCGCGTCGCTGCGCAGGATGATCATGTCGTCCAGCTCGGTGTTGGCCACGCGCACCGTGCCCTGCACCAGGTCGTCGATCACCGTCTCGCCGGCGCGCGGGGCCTTCAGGCGGATGGCGGGGGCCACGCCGGGCGGGGCCTCGGCGGGGTCGCGGTCGCGCCAGGGGGAGTGGATGCGCTGGTTGCCGCCGGCCTCGCGCATCGCGCGCAGCTCTTCCGCGCTGAGGTAGCAGTGATAGGCCGAGCCCCGCGCCACCATCTCGCGGGCCACCTCGGCATGGCGCGCGGCGCGCTGGCTCTGGAACACGGTCTGCCCGTCATGGTGCAGGCCGAGCCAGGCCAGCCCGTCCAGGATCACCTGCGTTGCCGCGTCCGTCGAGCGTTCGCGGTCGGTGTCCTCGATGCGGAGGAAAAATTCACCGCCGTGGTGGCGGGCGAAGAGCAGGTTGAACAGCGCGGTCCGGGCGCCGCCGATATGCAGCAGGCCGGTGGGGGAGGGGGCGAAGCGCACGCGTATGGTCATGGCGGCAGGCTACTCCCCTGCGGCGAAACGCGCGAGATGCGCCGCGCAGTCCGGCTTGGCGTTCTGCCGTGCGGCCGCCTTTGCCACCACGCTGGCGATGCCGGCGGCGGGATAGTCCTGTTGCGCCAGGGCCAGGCCGCGGTCGAACACCTCGAAATAATGCGCGATCAGGCCGCGGCACAGGCGGAACTGGCTGATGCCCTCGAACAGCACCGGGCGGCCCTCGGCGCCGGGGCGGCGGGAGGCATAGCTGAAGCGCCAGCGGGCGTAGCCGAGGTCGCCGGCCTGCATCGCATCGAAGAACTCCCACCAGTAGTCGCCGCCGCCGTCATGGAAGCGTTGCAGCATGGCCGCGATCGCCGCCGGGCCGGCATGCGGGCCGAAGAACCCATCCTCATAGACGCCGTCCGCGGTGAACAGCGCGGCCAGGGCCGGGCCGTCATTGCGCTGCACCGCCTCGGCGAAGCGTTGCAACAGGGATGCGAAGCTCATGGCCGCTCCTTCGGTGATGGCCGGTAACGAAACCGGCGTGACGCAACGCGGTGGTGCCGCGTAGCCTGCGCCAATGCAACCGGTTCCCTTCCTGACGCGGCTGGGCGCCCTGGCCGATCGGGTGGCGGAGGCGGAGCGCGGGCGGTTTGCCCCGCTGTTGGCCGTGGCGCTGGCGGCCGGGGCGGCCTGGTATTTCGCCCAGCAAGCCGAGCCGCCGCCGCGCATGGGGCCGGGGCTGATGGCGGGCGGGCTGATGCTGGTGCTGCTCGGGCGGCGCGTCTGGCCGGTGCTGGCGGGCGGGTTGCTGGCGGCGGCCTTCGGCCTGGGGGTGGGGGCTGCGCACTGGGCCACCTGGCGCGCGCCGCCGCCGGCGGAACTGCCGACACGGGCGACGATCGTGGTCGGCCGCGTGGCGATGGCCGAGACCCTGCCGCAGGGGCTGCGGGTGCTGCTGGCCGAACCCCGCCTGGACGACGGCGCGCCCTTGCCGCGCGCGCTGCGCATCCGGCTGCGGGCGGGCGATCCGGCGGAGCCGCGCACCGGAGACCTGCTGCGGGTGCGCGCGATGCTGCTGCCGCCCTCCGGCGCGCCGATCCCGGGCGGTTGGGACATCCAGTTCGACGCCTTCCACACCGGCATTGCCGGCTTCGGCTATGCGCTCAACCCGGCCGAGCTGCTGGAGCGCCGACCGCCGGACGGGCTGGCCGCGCAGATGCGGGCGCTGCAGGAGGCGATCCGCGCGCGCGTCCATGCCGCCCTGCCGGGCAGCACCGGCCCCATCGCCGCCGGGCTGATGGTGGGCGGCGTGGCGGCGATCACGGCCGCGGACCAGGCGGCGTTCCGCGACTCCGGCATCTATCACCTGTTGAGCATTTCCGGCCTGCACCTGGCCATCGCCATGGGGCTGGTCTTCGCCGCGGTGCGCTTCGGCCTCGCGGCGGTGGAATGGTGCGCGCTGCATCTGCCGGTCAAGGCGATCGCGGCGGTCTGCGCGCTGGCCTCGGGCGGGTTCTACACGCTGCTGACCGGGGCGCAGGTGCCGATGCTGCGCAGCTTCGCCGGCGCCTGCCTGGTCACGCTGGCGATCCTGGCGGGGCGGCGGGCGCTGTCGCTGCGGGCCTGGGGGCTGGCGCTGGCCGCGGTGCTGATCGTCGCACCCTATGAGGTGGCGCGCGTCGGGTTCCAGATGAGCTTTGCCGCGGCGCTGGCGCTGGTGGCGGGGTTCGAGGTGCTGCGGCCCTGGCTGCGGCGGGCGGGCCAGGGGGGGGGATGGCACCGGGGCCTGGCCTGGGTGGCTGCGCTGGCGGCGACCAGCGCGCTGGCCGGCACCGCGACGCTGCCGTTCGGGGCGTATCATTTCGGCGCGGTGCAGATCTACTACGTGCTGGCCAACATGGTGGCGGTGCCGATCACCTCCGTGGTGGTGATGCCGGCGGCGGTGCTGGCGCTGCTGCTGATGCCGCTGGGGGCGGAGGGGCTGGCGCTGGTGCCGATGGGCTGGGGGGTGGATGCGCTGCTGTGGGTGGGGCAGCTTGTTTCGGCCTGGCCGCAGGCGGTGCTGCCGGTGCCGCAGATCGCGCCCTGGGGGCTGGCGGCCTATGCGCTGGGGCTGGGGTGGCTGGCGCTGTGGCGGTCGCGGCTGCGGCTGCTGGGGGTGGCGGGGATCGTGGCGGGGGTGGGCTCGGCGGGGATCTACGTGCCGCCCGACCTGCTGGTCTCCGCCGATGCGCGGCTGGTGGCGCTGCGGGCGGGGGGCGTGCTGCATGTGCAGCGCAGTTCGGCCTCCGGCTTCGTGCTCGATTCGTGGTTGCAGCATCTGGGGCTGCGCGACTGGCGGGCGATGCCGGGGCCGGGCGGGCGCAGCGACGATGGCGCGGTGGTGTGCACGGCGGATCGCTGCACGCTGCGCCCGCGCCCGGGCGGGCCGGCGGCGGTGCTGGCGCGCGGGGCGGCCGATGCCGGGCTTTGCGACGCCGCACTGGTGGTGGCGACAGTTCCGCTGCGGTTGGACTGCGATGCGACGGTGATCGACCGATTCAGCGTATGGCGGGAGGGCGCGCATGCCGCCTGGCTGACGCCGGAGGGCGTGCGCATCGTCACCGACCGCGCCACCCGCGGCGACCGGCGCTGGGTCAGCCCGCTGCCGACTCGCACCCGCCAGCAGCCGGGCCGGCCGTTGCCGATGGCACCGACCGATGCGCCCTCAGCGGCCGAGGGCAATGCGGTAGAGTAGCTTGTCGTGGCCGGGCCGCTCCGCCTCCGGGCTGCGCGACCACAGGATGCCGCCATTGGCCTCGATCACCTTCTGCGACGGGCGGTTGTCGTCGTCGCAGGTCAGATCCACCCAGCGCAACCCGGCCGCCACCGCCGCTGGCAGGATCGCGTGCAGCGCCAGGGTGGCAAGGCCCTCCCGCCGCCTCCACGGCACCACCGCATAGCCGATATGGCCCAGCACATGCGCCGGCAGGTCCTCGGTGCCGGGCTGGTGGCGCAGGCTGATGATGCCGCAGAACCCGTCCGCCCAGATCCAGCGCACCGGCCCGGGCAGGCGCGGCACCACCACCCCGCCACCCAGATGCACCGTCCCGCCGGGCCGGGTGAACTGGCCGACGAACGCCGCCGCATCGGCCGCGATCTCGGCCAGTTGCTCGCCGGAGACATCGCGCACGTTGCTCGGCGACCAGCCCTGGCGCAGCGCCGCGGCGTATTCGTCCAGCCGCTCCAGCGAAGGTTCGACCAGTTCCATCGCTAGTTGTAGCTGCGCAGCAGCCCGACCAGCCGACCCTGCACCCGCACCCGGTCGGCGGGGAAGATGCGCGTCTCGTGGCGCGGATTGGCCGGCTCCAGCGCGATCGAGGCGCCGCGGCGGCGCAAGCGCTTCAGCGTCACTTCGCCCTCGTCGACCAGGGCGACCACGATCTGGCCATTCTCGGCCGAATCGACGCGGCGGATGATCACCGTATCGCCGTCCAGGATGCCGGCCTCGATCATCGAATCGCCGGCGATCTCCAGCGCGTAGTGCTCGCCGCCGCCGAGCAATGCCGCCGGCACCTCGACATGGTTGCTGGTGTCGCGCATCGCCTCGATCGGCAGGCCGGCGGCGATGCGGCCATACATCGGCAACTGCACCGCGCCGGCCGATTCCGCCGCCTTGACCGCGGGCAGGCGGGGC
>JBIPLY010000425.1:0-3723 GCA_044369385.1 Acetobacteraceae bacterium
TCGCATCGGGCGCACTCCTGGCAGCGGTCGAGTTCCTTCCCGCCCGCAAGCCCGACCTGACCACGGAAATCACCACCCTCGACGGTATTGCCCGGGCGATCCGCAGCGCGGAGAACCCGACCCGAATCGCAACCTCCAATGCCTGCCAGGCAAGCCCGCGATGGCCGGAGGCCGCGCGCGGCTTCGACACGCTGAAGGACGAATTCGAACGCACCCTTCGCGCGCTGGAAACTGTCGACCGGTCGCTGCGCGCCAAATCCGTCCCCGCGCCGGCGCCATGACCCGGCCCGCCATCGCCTGTCAGCGCCCGCTTCCCTTTCCATCTCCCAGAAAAAAATCCTTGCACCCCAACTGACACGTTGTTATAACCAGCCCATGCAGCCCGCCCAGGCTTCCCCCCACGCTCAGCCGCCGCCCGGCCTCGTCGCCGCGCTGCGTGCCCTGGCCCAGCCCCTCGCGGAAACGCAAGGGACGCTGGCGCCGCTGCACGCCTTCCTCCTGGCGCTGCTCACCCGGCTCATCGCCCTGATCGCGGCCCTCCCCCCCGCCGAAGACACCCTCCAGCCCTCCCGCGCCCTGCGCCGCGCCACACGCCGCACCACCGGCTCCGCCGCACATCGTGCTCCGGAAGCCCTGTCGCTCGCCCGCATCATGTATGTGATCGGCCCCGGCCCGTGCCGCGGCATGCGCCCGCGCGCCGCCACGCGTCCGTCCCCCGAACTGCGCCCGCCGATCCCCCCGAATCCGGCCCGAACCGAGCCCCGCCGTGCCCGCGCAGCAGCGCCGGCGCGGTCGCACCCGCTTGTCCGCTATGCGAGGTTCAGCGGAAACACCGGCCGCCGCAGCTTCGTATAGGGAAACACCCGGCTATCCGACGAACACGGCCCCCGCGTCGTCACCGTATGCGTCTCGGACATGATCTTGTCATAGGCCTGCCGGTGCGCCACGGCCGCCTTCACCCCGATCACCCGCAACGCCTCCGGGTCCACACCCTGGCTCCGCCACTGCCCGAGATCGAACGGCGCCGTCTTCTGCGAGGTCAGCAGGATGGTGATCCCCCGATGCCGCACGACGGCACACGGTCCCATCGAAATATGAATCCCCGCACTCCCTGCCATATGCGAATGCCGGTCCTCCAGCGTGAACTCCCCGTCCGACGCCGAAACCTTCTCCACCTCCAGCACCACCGGCCCCAGATCCAGCCGGCTTCCCTTCCCCCCCAGCCCCAGCGTCAAAACCCCGCCCGCCGGAACGCCGGCCAGCGCCGCCACCGCCTCCGGATCGTTCAGGATCACCCCGCCCCCCCGCACGTCGTGCTTCAGCATGGCGCGCAGAATATCCGTGCAATCCCCCGGCGCCCCGCCGCCGATATTGTCCGACGGCTCCACCAGCAGCACCGGCCCCGGCACATTGGGAAGCCCCCGCCCCAGCACGGCATCGGCATCCCCCTGCGGCGGGATCGCATGATGCCGCAGCTCCCACGCCAACGCCGCCAACCCTGCCAGCGCCGCCTCCGCCCGCCCCGGATCGCCCTCCACGATGGCCGAAAACCCGATCCCGGCATGCTCGCTGTCGCCAAAACTGTAGCCACCGATGGCACTGACCACCAGGATCGCCGGGTCCTCCGCCTCGATCGCCCGCGCCCGCGCGCACAGCTCGCGCATCGGGGTATCCGCGGTCCCGGTCCCGGTCGGCGGGATCACGATCGGCGTGCCCTGCCACACCATCCGCGGCACCACCCCGGTCCGCAGCGCCCGCGCCAGCAGCCGCGCCGCCCGCTCGGAGGCCTCAAAAGCGTCAGTGTGCGGCGTGTTGCGGTAGCTGACCAACCCATTGGCATTGGCGCACATCTTCGGCGTCAGATTGGCATGCGGATCATGCACCCCGAACAGCGGCAACCTTTCGGCCCCCGCCAACCCCCGGATGCGCGCCAGCAACTCGCCCTCCGCATCGTCGCACTCCGTCGTCACCATCGCCCCATGCAGCGCCAGGAAAATGCCATCCAGCCCCTCCGCCAGCGCCGCGGCGAACAGCGGCGCCAACGAGGCCCAATACGCCTCGAACACCGCATGCTCCACCGTCCCGGACGGCGTCGCCCCCCAGTCCAGCGTCGGCACCACGTCCCAGCCCTCGGCTGAAGCCACCCCCAGAAAGGCATCGACGACGGAAAGATCCCCCCGCCGCGCCAGGATGCCCGCCGCATCCCGCCGCCGGAACGCCTCCAGCCCCGTGGTCTCGTCCACGAAGCAATGCGTCTCGTGGAACAGTCCGGCGAACAGGATACGGGTCATGTCGGGTCCTCCCGCGCCCAGCCTAGGATTTTGCCGTTGACCCGCCAAGCCGCGCGGGCTTCACTTCCGCCAAAGGCGCATTGATGCGCCAGGGAGAACACGATGAAACGTGCCCTCGCGCTGCTGACCGCCCTGGCGTTCACGTCCCTGTCCACCCCGCCGCCCGCGGCCGCACAGCAATCCACCCTCAAAGTCGTCCTGCCTGGCGAGTTGCGCAGCATCGACAGCGACTGGACCGCCGCGGCCATCACCCGCTACCACAGCTTCATGGTCTACGACACGCTGCTGGGCCTGGACGAGAACCAGCAGATCCAGCCGCAGATGGCCGACCGCTTCGAGCTGTCCGACGACAAGCTGACCTACACCTTCCACCTGCGCGACAAGCTCGCCTTCTCGGATGGCACCCCGGTCACCGCGGAAGACGTGGCGGCA
Source organism: Acetobacteraceae bacterium (assembly GCA_044369385.1). GTDB lineage: Bacteria > Pseudomonadota > Alphaproteobacteria > Acetobacterales > Acetobacteraceae > CAMDGX01. Next base: position 2,724 of record JBIPLY010000425.1, read on the forward strand.
AGCTGGATCCGCTGGGCGGAGGCGGACGGCGCCGGCCAGATGATCGCCACCTTCCTCGCCGGCCTCGATGCCGTCGATGCGAAAACCCTGCGCGTGCGCCTCAAGGAACCCTTCCCGCAACTGCCCTATGTGCTCGCCAAGCCGATGGCGATCCCGATGTTCGTCAAGCCCGGCAAGATCGTGAAGGGCCTGTCGGCGCGCACCCAGTTCAGCGACCCGCTCGGCTCCGGCCCGTTCATCATGCGCAAGGACGAATGGGTCGCCGGCAGCAAGACCGTCTACGTCAAGAACCCCGGCTACGTCCCGCGCGCCGAGCCGGCCAGCGGCATCGCCGGCGGCAAGGTCGCCCGCGTCGATCGCGTCGAATGGGTGGTGATCCCCGACCCCTCCACCCAGGCCTCCGCCCTGCGCAACAACGAGGTCGATTTCGTCGAAAGCCCCACGCTCGACCTGCTGCCGATGCTGCGCAGCAGCCGCGGCGTGGTGGTGGCCGAGCGCTGGCCCACCGGCAGCCAGGGCACGCTGCGGGTGAACTGGACCAACCCGCCCTTCGACAACCCGCTCGCCCGGCGCGCGATGTACAGCTTCGTCAACCAGCGCGACATGATCCTCGCCGCCCTGGGCGATGCCTCGCTGGGCCAGGTCTGCGGCGCGCTGCTGATCTGCGGCTCGCCCAACGGCAGCGAATACGGCGCCGAGACCCTGATCGCCGACGTGCCGGAGGAGGTGCGCCTCAAGCAAGGCATGGAGATGCTGCGCGCCGGCGGCTACAAGGGCGAGAAGATCGTCATCCTCGACCCCTCCGACCAGCCGATCATGACCCGCGCCAGCCAGGTGCTCGCCGCCGCGATGCGCAAGGCCGGGGTGAATGTCGAGGTCCAGACGATGGACTGGGCCACCGTGGTCTCGCGCCGCGCGGTCCGCGGCCCGGTCGCCAATGGCTGGCACATCTTCCTGACCATGGGCGGCCCGCTCGGCCCGTCCAACCCGGTGTTCCACG
>JBIPLY010000609.1:0-3718 GCA_044369385.1 Acetobacteraceae bacterium
CGGTTTCCGGTATGTCAATATTAGAACCGGATAGTCATTTAATAGCCAGATATATGATAGTGAGTCATTTGGAGAAAGTAACCAATGAGATTAAAAAAGGTGTTTACTATTTAAAAAACAAACAAATGACTGCCCAGATAATCAAAGATTATGAAAAACAATTAGACGATGTATTGGTTTTTGCTCGCAGGGAATGGTCAAAAGTAATGGTTGATGCCGATAGAGTTAATGATCGAGCAGACAAAATATGGAAACATTTAATGGCAAGAGAGCGGGGCTAGGAACATGGAATATATAATCTATACTTACGGCGGCGGAGATTTACTAATTAGCGTATTTAATGCAGTAGCAATGATTTTTGAAACTGATAATAAATATTTAACGCCGGTTGGTACAATGGCTTTAACACTTGGTGGCGTATATGCCGGGATAAAAGCAACGTTTAAAGCTGATATAGCAATTCTCGGCAAAAACTGGATGATCCCGTCAATGATTGCTTTCTTTCTATTGTTCTCACCAAAAACTACAGTGTGGATTAAGGATGAAGTAGCACTTAATGCGCCAGTCAAAATAGATAATATACCGTTTGGCATTTCGTTTTTTACTTCTGTCGGTACGAAAATTTCACATGGTTTATCAAAATTAATTGAAGAAACAATGTTACCCGTTAATGCGGGTCGTTCTACAACGGGCGGTATATTATATGGAGCAAAGGCGGTAGCTAAGATCAGAGATATACAAATACAAGACCCTATACTTCTTCGAAACACCAAAGAATATTTGCGTCAATGCTATATGTTGCCATATGTGATTGGAAATTTCGGCGGTAAGAAAATAGAAGCGCAAAAAGCAGTAGATCTACTTGCGTACTTAGATACAAACCCTGTAAAGCGTCTTGGCATTAAAGCCACAAATAAAGATGGATCTGTTGGAAGCTTTATGACTTGCACAGAAGCTGGCAAAATGCTGAAAGGAGAAATTGCAACTGAAAGCAAAGCACCCGCATTAATGAAACAATTTGCTGCTGTTTTGGGTATTTCAACAACAAATGAAGCATTGATGAATAGACACATTAAAGCAATGACAGGAGATGTTTTTAGATATCTGGAACAAGGAACAGAGGATGTTAATGCTTGGATGCAACAAGCGATGATACTTAATGCCAATCGTGAATCTTATGATGATTGGCGTGAGAAAGTCGGTCATCCTAGAGTATATCCGGACTTAATAAGAATGCAGGCAACTCGTGGATTGTTCCAGCAATCAATGGGTTCTATTATTGGCGGAGAAATGTCCGAGGCAATGATTCCGGCGGCTGCCCAACCAACTATGCTAGCTTTGGTGGTGATGTTATTTGTTATTATTCTGCCATTTGCAATGTTGCCCGGCGGATGGGTATTCATTACTACGGGAATTAAATTAATGATCTGGGTTTGTACATGGCCGGTGTTCTATACAATAATTCATGCAATAGCGATGATACAGTTAAAAGATAGTATTGCTGGCTGGGGACTGAGTGGATTAAGTGCCATTGGACAAGCCGGATTTACTGAATTAATCATGATGAAATATTCCACGGTGCAATCATTAATCTCGGCAACGCCGTTAATAAGTTTTGCAATAGTTTTTGGTAGCCCATATGCATTAAGCAGCATTGCCGGCGGACTAGCCAATACTAGCACTGCAATGCCAATTGGCAGCGCAATGGCTGATGGTAATTTGCAAATGAAGCAGACCTCATATGACAATACTACCAAAGGACAGCATAATGTATCACCGACGCTAATTATGGGAAGTAGTGTTGTTGACGGTGCAAATAGTGTAAAAATGGGACAGGATGGCGGAAACGTGATTTTAACCGAGCAAGGAACGCAGTTAATTAACAACCATACGGGAACAGAAGGTCAAACTGCTACTGTGGGCGACTCCTACAACAGAGCACAAAGCAATCTAGCAAGTTTAACTGATCGCCATAGCAAGATCAGCAATCTTACTGAAGCTCAAAGCATCGATTTTGTAAAAAGCCTTATTAACGGCACGGTGCAAAGTGATAATATATCAGATGCAGATATTGCGTCTATGAAACAGGTAGTCGGTGACGGAAAAACCTTAACACAAGGAACTGATGTCACTAAGGGTCAATCAACAGGTACGCAATCGAATGTTACAGCAGGCGCAAGTTTTTGGGGTTCAGGTGTTAGTACGGGTACTAACGCTGCAAACACCGAAGATATCCGCAAAAATATGAGTGAGCAGGATAGGCAAACATATGATAATTTCATGGAGAAATCCAAAACTATTGCAAAAAATCAAAACTTCACTACGAATAATAGCCAAGACCAGAAACTTGGCGAGAGTCTAGGATCAAACCTAACAAAACAGGAGTCAATCGGCAAGGAAATCGCCAAAACTACCCAAGATGTTGAAACTTACGGCAATCAATTGTCATATCTACAACATAACTCAGGAGCAATCAGCAGCAACTTGAATGATGCATTCTTAAACGAGGTAATGGCAAGAAATCCGGAACTTGCAAGCAAAGCACATGCACAACGTTGGGTAACAAATCATCCGGAAGAAGCAAAGTCAATCGGGCAAGATGTGATCAGGGTTAACGACCCACTTAAAAGCCCTGAATATCAGGCTTACGTATCAAGAATCAAAAAAAATGCTCCGTCAGTCCAAAATACAGAAATTCCAACTGTAGATAGCTTGAAATCCAAATTCGAACAAAACGCTCAAAACATTAGAGAACAAGCCGTTGTCAAGGATGCCACAGGCGGAGAAAAACCACTAGAAAAAGTGGTCAATAATGCAACAAATAATCCCAACTTGCAATATAATAAACCTGTTGAGGAAACTTTCAAAAACAACCTGAATCCAGAGCAATTAAAGATCGTGCAGAATTTAGAGAATGAGAAGGTTCATGGGAGTAAAAGCAAGTCTAAGGAAGTGTTAGAAGAAATCGACAAAGGCAAAGAAAAGTTTGATTCTCTTACTGGAAATCATACAGGATTAAGGGTGCTTAGAGAACTAGGAAACAATAACGGTGAAATAGTTGGAATAGAAAGAGATGACAATAAAAAGAGTAAATAAAAATGATTAGTATAATGAGCAATCAGGATCAACCACAAAGTTTTTTTATAAAATATAAGAAATGGCTAATAGCTTTAGGTAGCTTATATTTAATTCCAAGAATATTAATGATTAGCGCAATCATAGGTGCTTCTATATATCTCTATGTTAATAATGATACAAACTTTTATCCTTTTAAATCTTACATAATTTCAGGATTTAGAGAGGGACATGCAGATGGATCAAAAAATCATGTTAGTGGTCAAATTCCATCAAGTACCCTTTGGAGTGATTATTGGTGGGAAACTAGAAATTTAAAAGAAAAAGTAGCTTTGGAAAAAGAAGAATATTTATCGCAATTTCCAGAGAGCGAACGAGGTTCAAAGCTTGCTGAAATGAAGTTAGATAATATTAAATTACCACTTCAATTAGAGCTGGATAAAAGATTTAAAACCGGTTTAGATTTTTATGCTGATTATGTTCAGCATAGAGTTAAAAGAGAATCTTTTGCATCTGAGGAGGAATATCAAAAAGCTTTACAAGATGAAGCTTGGAAAGTTGGATATGCACATGGTTATCGAGAGGGACTTGCTGGAAGAGGGTATGATACAGCACGAAGCTTACTAAAATAACAAATCAATAA
>JBIPLY010000426.1:0-3714 GCA_044369385.1 Acetobacteraceae bacterium
GTTGGTGAACACCACGACGCAGGGGATGGTGGGGCAGCCGGCGCTGGAGATTTCGCTGGCGGCGTTGCCGGTGTCCGCCGTGGTTTGCGACATCGTTTATAATCCGCTGGTGCCGCCGTTGCTGGCGGCCGCGGCGGCGCGGGGCAATCCGGTGGTGGGGGGCTTGGGGATGCTGCTGCACCAGGCGCGGCCGGCGTTTGCGGCCTGGTTCGGGGTGATGCCGGAGGTGACGCCGGCGCTGCGGGCGAAGATCGAGGCGACGATCGCGCCGTCAACGGCGCGTGGGGCGACGATCGCGCCGTCAACGGCGCGTGGGGCGACGATCGCGCCGTCAACGGCGCGTGGGGCGACGATCGCGCCGTCAACGGCGCGCGGGGCGACGATCGGGCCGAAGTGATGGGGGAATGGGGGGAGTTGCTGCGCCGGCCGCATCGGCGGCCCTTGGCGATGCTGTCGCTGGGGATCGGGCTGTATGCGTTCAACACGTTTCTGGTGGCGACAGCGCTGCCGAGCGCGGTGCTGGAGATCGGGGGGGCGGGGCTGATCGCCTGGGCGTCGACGCTGTTCCTGGTCAGCGCGATCGTGGCCGGGGCGGGCGGGGCGGCGGTGAAGGCGCGGCTGGGGGCGCGGGGCGGGCTGTTGCTGGGGGGCGGGCTGTTCCTGATGGGCACGCTGGCCTGCGGGCTGGCGCCGGCGATGCCGGTGCTGTTGCTGGGCCGCGCGTTGCAGGGGGCGGGCGAGGGGATGGTGGCGGCAATCAGCTATGCGCTGATCCCGGTGTTGTTTCCGCAGCGCCTGGTGGTGCGGGTGTTTGCCGCCGAGGCGGCGGTCTGGGCGGTGGCGGGGCTGGCCGGGCCGGTGGTGGGCGGGGTGCTGACCGAGACGGTGGCGTGGCGGGCGGCGTTTCTGGTCAATGCGCCGATGGCGGTTTTGTTCCTGGGGCTGGTGCTGGGGGTGGCGGTGCCGCGCGGCGAGGGGGCGCAGGCGGCGGCGCCGGTGGGGCGGTTGGCGACGCTGGGGGGCGGGATTCTGGTGATCGCGGCGTCGTCGCTGGCGCCTTCGGCCTGGTGGGCGGCGCTGGCGGTGGCGACGGGGGGGGCGGTGCTGGTGGGGCTGGTGCGGTGGGATCGGGGGCGGGGGGATGCGCTGTTTCCGCGCGACGCGTTCCGGGCCGGGAGCTTGCTGGGGGCCGGGTTGCTGGTGGTGCTGCTGATGCCGGTGGCGCATTCGTTCACGGTGGTGCACCTGACGCTGACGTTGCAGCAGGGCTGGGGGTTTTCGCCGACTTGGGCCGGGGCGATGTTTGCGGTGGGGCCGATGGCGTGGAGCGGGGCGATGCTGGTGGTGGCCAGCGTGCGGCATCCGGGGATGGCGGGGTTCGGCATCCGGTTCGGGCCGGTGCTGCTGGGGGTGGGGATCGCGGGGCAGTTGGGGGCGGTGCTGGCGGGCATGCCGCTTGCGATGCTGCCGTTCCTGGCGGCGGGGGGGGCGGCGTTTGGCATCGGCTGGGCGTTCCTGTCGGTGGCGGTGATGCGGGCGGCGGCGGAGGGGGAGCGGGACCGGGCGGCGGGGCTGGTGCCGACGGTGCAGTCGGCCGGGTATGCGATCGGGGCGGCGCTGACCGGGCTGGCGGCGAGCGTGGCGGGGCTGGACGGGGGGAGTGCGGAGGGGACGGTGCGGGGGTTTGGCATGGTGGTGGCCTGCGGGCTGGTGCCGGCGGGGCTGGCGAGCGCGATCGCGCTGCGGCATCGGGCCTGGCCCAGCGCGCAGCGGGATTCTTGATGGCGGCGGGCGGCGCGAGATTGTTGACAGTGGGCGGCGGCGCCACCTAGCGTTGTCGGCAACGGGCACAACGCCCATGCGAGGAAACGCCATGACGCAGACTGGTTCGATCACGCGCCGTGCGGTGCTCGCCGGGGCGGGGACATTGGCGGCGCCGAGCCTGTCCAAGGCGCAGCGGCGCGATCCGCGGGTGTTGAAGTTCATCCCCAATACCGGGCTGACGGTGCTGGACCCGGTGTGGACGGCGTCGCTGGTGACCGGCAATCATGGCTATCACGTGTGGGACACGCTGTACGGCACGCGGCATGATTTCCGGCCGGCGCCGCAGATGGCCGAGGGGCATACGGTCGACGCCGATTACACCGACTGGTCGATCAAGCTGCGCGAGGGGCTGTGGTTTCATGATGGGACCAAGGTGCTGGCGCGGGACTGCATCGCCAGCCTGAAGCGCTGGGCCAAGCGCGACAGCTTCGGCGCGGTGATGTGGCCGCTGATCGACGAGATTTCGGCCCCCGACGACCGCACCATCCGCATCCGCTTCAAGCGCCGCTTCCCGCGGCTGCTGGAGGCGCTGGGGCGCACCTCGGGGCTGCCGGCGTTCATCATGCCGGAGCGGTTCGGCGAGGTGGATGCCTTCACCGCGATCAAGGAGGTTATCGGCAGCGGGCCGTTCAAGTGGGATGCCGGCGGGTTCATCCCCGGCACGAATGTGGTCTACACCAAGTTCGACAAGTATGTGCCGCGCCAGGAGGCGCCCGACCGCACCACCGGGGCCAAGATCGCGTATTTCGACCGCGTCGAGTGGCACACGATGAGCGACAACGGCACCGCGATCGCGGCCTTGCAGTCGGGCGAGATGGATTGGTGGGAGAGCACGCCGGCCGATCTGCGCCCGCTGGTGCAGCGCAGCCGCAACCTGAGGCTGGAGGTGAAGGACGAGTACGGCTGGATGGGCGTGCTGCGCTTCAACCTTCTGCAGCCGCCCTTCGACAACGTGAAGCTGCGCCGGGCCTTCCTGGCTGCCGCGCACCAGGAGGATTTCCTGCGCGCGGCAGCCGGCGAGCAGGGGGGCTCGGCCTGGCAGACCTGCCGGGCGTATTTCCCCTGCGGCGCGCCGAATGTGAACGAGGCGGCCGGGACGCCGGCGATGCCGATGCCGCGCGACCTGACCGCCGCCAGGAAGGCGATCGCCGAGTCCGGCTACAACGGGGAGAAGGTGGTGCTGCTGGTGCCCACGGACATCCACCACCACAACGCCTTCGGCCAGGTCTCCGGCGACCTGATCCGGCGGCTGGGGATGAACCTGGATTTCCAGGCGATGGACTGGGGCACGATGATCCAGCGCATCACCAACCGGAACCCGACCGACAAGGGCGGCTGGAGCCTGTTCCATACCGCCGGATCGAACGTGTCGATGGCCTCGCCGGCGCTGAACTTCTTCATCCGCGGCGATGGCGGCTGGACCGGGTGGTACCAGAACCCGGAGATCACCAGGCTGACCGAGGAATGGCGCAACACCGCCGTGGACCAGCCGGTGCAGCCGATCTACGACGCGATCCAGGCGTCGCTGTTCAATGACCCGCCTTTCGTGCCGCTGGGGCAGTACTCGACTTTTACGTCCTACAACCGCGACATCACCGGCGTGCTGCCGGGGATCGGGTCTTATCCCTGGAACGTCCGGCGGGTTTAGCGCGGGCGCCGGGCTGGGCGGCGCGGGGCCGGCTAGAGCATGATCCGCGCTGACAGAAGCGCGGCCCATGCTCTAGCTCTTTGTTCAAGAACGCAAATCTTCCGACCGGATGATTCCATCCGGTCGGATACTGCTCTAGGTTCTGTGGACTCTTGGGGTTCCGGCGCGATGTGAAGATGTGATTCAAGGCTGTCTCTTGGAGGGGAGGCAGCTTTGGGTGTTTTGGATCGCCTGGTTCTGAA
>JBIPLY010000093.1:0-11661 GCA_044369385.1 Acetobacteraceae bacterium
CGCCCGCCGGGATGTTCAAGCCGCCCTACCCGGAGGCGTAAGCCCCCCTGCCCCGCTTTTTGTGACGCGAGGCTTACCCCTCACCCACCCCTGTCCCCCAAGGCAGGGCGATCGCATATGGCGACATTCGTCGCGCGTCGGCCCCAGAACAGCAAGACTCACATGGAGACGGAGAGACGAAGAGAAGGCAAAACTCTTACTTCGATCTCTCCGTCTCTCCGTCTCCATGTAAAAATACTTGCTTTGGCAGCCCCCGGGCGATGCGCTCCGGCCATATGCAATCGCCCTGCCCCCAAGGGGAGAGGGCTTTTTACTTAAGCGCCGCCGTCGATCGTGAGGATGGTGCCGGTGGTGTAGGCGCTGCGCGGGCTGGCCAGGAAGGCGGCCGCGTAGCCGATCTCATGGGCGGTGGCGATGCGGCCGAACGGGTTGCCGGCCAGCAGCTCCCGGTAGCGTTCGGCGTCGCCCAGCTCGGTCTGGGCGCGGTGGCGCAGCAGCATGGTCTGGCGCTCGGTTTCGGTGGCGCCGGGGTTGATGCCGACGACGCGGATGCCGTCTTTCTGGCTGGCATGGCCCAGCGCGCGGGTGAAGGCCATCAGGCTGGCGTTGCCGGCCGCGCCCGCGATGTAGCCGGGCGGGAACTTTTCCCCGGCCGCGCCGATGATGTTGACGATCACGCCGGACTGGCGGTTCGCCATCTGGCGGTAGATTTCCCGGCTGAGCGCGATGAAGCCGAACACCTTGAGGTCCCAGGCGCGGCGCCAGGTTTCGGTGTCCACCGACAGCAGCGTGCCGGGCGGGATGGCGCCGGCGTTGTTGACCAGCACGTCGACCTCGCCGGCATTCGCGGCCAGGCGCAGCACCTCCTCGTCGCGGGACAGGTCGGCGGCAAAGGTTTCCACCTGGACCTGGTGGCGGGCGCGGATGGATTGGGCGGTGGCCTCCAGCACGTCGGCGCTGCGCGAGACCAGGAGGAGGTCCATGCCCTCCTCGGCGAAAACCTCGGCCGTCGCGCGGCCGATGCCCTTGGAGCCGCCGGTGATCAGGGCGCGGCGGCCGGCGAGGTGGAGGTCCATGGATGTGCTCCCGTTTTGGGGGGAGGGTAGCGCGGGAGCGAAGGAAGGCAAGAATCTTCTTTTTTGAAAAAAAGAAGCAAAAAACTTCCATCACCTGCCAGCATCACTGCCGTGCCGCCTGGTGTTGCGGCGAAGGGCATGATTGTTCGTGCTGGCGGTGGATAAAGTTTTTTTGCTTCTTTTTGTTCACAAAAAGAAGATTCTTACTTGCTTCCCTTGAGCGCGATCGCACGCACGTCTTCGCCGACATGCTCCATGAACTGGGCAAAATTCTTCTCGAAGCGGGCGACCAGGTCGTGGGCGGCGGTGTCGTAGGCGGCCTTGTCGGCCCAGGCCTGGCGCGGGTCCAGCACCTCGGCGGGCACGCCGGGAACCGCATCGGGGATCATCAGGCCGAAGAACGGGTCGCGGCGGAACCTGGCATGCGCCAGGGTGCCGTCCAGTGCCGCGCGCAGCAGGGCGCGGGTGTGGCGGATCGGCATGCGGCTGCCGGTGCCATAGGCGCCGCCGGACCAGCCGGTGTTGACCAGCCAGCACTCCGCGCCGTGCTCGGCGATCAGGTCGGCCAGCATCCTGCCATAGGTTTCCGGGCGGCGCGGCAGGAAGGGGGCGCCGAAGCAGGCGCTGAAGGTGGCCTGCGGCGTGGTGACGCCCTTTTCGGTGCCGGCGACGACCGCGGTGTAGCCGGAGAGGAAGTGGTACATCGCCTGGGCCGGGGTCAGGCGGGCGATCGGGGGCAGCACGCCGAAGGCATCGGCGGCCAGCATCACCACGTTCTTCGGAATGCCGCCGCGCCCGGCGGGCACGCAGTTCGGGATGAAGTCGACCGGGTAGCAGGAGCGGGTGTTCTCGGTGAGGCTCTCATCGGCCAGGTCGAGGTGGCCATGCACGTCGGCGACCACGTTCTCCAGCACGGTGCCGAAGCGGTGGCTGGCGGCCCAGATCTCGGGCTCGGCGGACTGGCTGAGGTTGATCACCTTGGCGTAGCAGCCGCCCTCGAAGTTGAAGACGCCGTCCGGCGCCCAGCCATGCTCGTCATCGCCGATCAGCGGGCGGGCGGGATCGGAGGACAGCGTGGTCTTGCCGGTGCCGGAGAGGCCGAAGAACAGCGCGACGTCGCCCTCGGCGCCGATATTGGCGCTGCAATGCATGGGCAGCACGCCACGGGCCGGCAGCAGCCAGTTCATGACGGAAAAAATCGATTTCTTGATCTCGCCGGCATACTCGGTGCCGCAGATCACGATCAGCTTCTGCTCGAAGGATAGCGCGACGGCGGTGGTGCTGCGCACGCCGTCGATCGCGGGGTCGGCGTGGAACTGCGGGGCGTGCAGGATGGTGTAGTCGGGCTGGAAATCGGCCAGTTCGGAGTGCGCCGGGCGGATGAACATGTTGCGCGCGAAGAGCGCCGACCAGGCCTGGGTGGTGACGACGCGCACGCGGATGCGGTGGGCGGGGTCGGCGCCGGCGTAGAGGTCCTGCACGAAGAGGTCCTGGCCTTGGAGATAGGCGCGGGCGCGGCCGGCGAGGATGGCGAATTTCTCCGGGGCGAGCTTCTTGTTGACGTTGCCCCACCAGACCTCGGCGGTGACCGACGCCTCGTCGACCACGAACTTGTCCTGCGCGGAGCGGCCGGTGTGGTGGCCGGTGCGCACCAGCAGCGCGCCGTCGGCGGACAGCGTGCCTTCGGCGCGACGGATCGACTCGGCGACCAACGCGGGGGCGGTCTGGTTGGCGTGGACCGCGCGCCCGGGAACAACGCCGGAGCCGGAGAGGGCCGCGCGTTTGTGGTCGTCAGAGCCGGATTTGGTGGTCAAGACATTGCTCCCGGGATCGAAATTCGGCACGTGCACAGGGCCGCACCATGCCTCATGGCGTGATACAGGCCCGCGAGGGAGGGGTCCATAGGGGCACAGTGTGGCAGGCGCGTGGCAGGCGCGTGGCAGGCTAGGCCCCGGCCTGTCGCGTGCGGCGCAGGGCCGCGATCAATTCGGCGCGAACGGCGTCCGGCGTGGCGATCGGCGCGGACCAGGCGATGCGGCGGGTCGCCTCGGCGCAGGCCAGGTCGCAGCCGTCGGGGTCCAGCGCCACCATGCGCCAGTCGCCGGGTGCCGCGGCCAGTTCGGCCATGGCCGGGGCGTGATCGGTGTTGCAATGGGCCATGATGTCGGCTTCGGCGGCGGCCAGGGCGGCGACGGCGGCGGGATCGGGCAGCAGGGCGTCGCGGCGCAGGCGAGTCGCGCGGGCAAAGCCGGCGACGAGATGGGCGGCGGCGGGGCGGATGCGCCACAGGGCGAAATCGGCGAACTCGGCATAGAGCGCGGCGTAGGGGTGGACGGCCAGCCAGCGCGATTTCAGCGCCGGGTCGTCGAGGCGCTCGGCCAGGCCGGTGACGGTCAGGCGGGGGGCGGTCTGCGGATTCGCGGTCTCGGGCTGGCCGGTGACCATGATGGCGCAGCGCGGCTCGGCCATCAGATGGCGGGTGTGCTCGGACATCGACGACAGCCAGAGCAGGATCGACAGGTCCGCGGCCGTGGCCGGGGTGACCAGCGCGGTGAAGGGCTGGCCGGCGGTCTGCGTGGCCAGCGTGGCGGCGCGGGCGGCGCGCAGGAGCCGGCGGGCGGCGAAACCGTCGTCTGCCATGATTTGTTCACCCTTGTTCCTAGTTGGGCCACAATCGCTTGCCACAATTGGCGCCGCCACCCAAAGGGGCTTGAGCATGAAGCAGACAATCGCGCTGGTCGACGACGACCGGAACATCCTGACCAGCGTTTCCATGACGCTGGAGCAGGAAGGCTACCTGGTGCGGACCTATTCCGATGGCGAGAGCGCGCTGCAGGGGATCACGGCGCGGCCGGTGGACCTGGCGGTGCTGGACGTGAAGATGCCGCGGATGGACGGGATGGAGCTGTTGCAGCGGCTGCGCCAGCGCACCAGCCTGCCGGTGATCTTCCTGACCTCCAAGGACGAGGAGCTGGACGAGGTGATGGGGCTGCGGCTGGGGGCGGATGACTACATCAAGAAGCCGTTCAGCCAGCGCCTGCTGCTGGAGCGCATCCGCGCGCTGTTGCGGCGCAACGAGACCAGCCGGGCCGAGGGTTCGGGCGCCACGCCGAGCGGGGTGATGACGCGCGGCGAGCTGGTGCTGGACGAGACCAAGCACCAGTGCCTGTGGAAGACCAAGGACATCCAGCTCACCGTCACCGAGTTCCTGCTGGTCAAGGCGCTGGCCACCCGCCCGGGGATGGTGAAGTCGCGTGACCAGCTCATCGATGCGGCCTATGGCGAGAACATCTATGTGGACGACCGGACCATCGACAGCCACATCAAGCGGGTTCGCAAGAAGTTCCGCAGCATGGACGACGACTTCAACGCCATCGAGACGCTCTACGGCATCGGCTACCGCTACAAGGAGGCCTGAGGCGTGGCTGCGGCGCATGGCTGAAGCGGCAGGGCGGGCGACCGCGCGGGCGGCACGGCGGGCGAGCGCGCGCGGGCGCTGGGTTTCGCCGCTGCTGCGGCGCATCCTGCTGGTCAATGTCATGCCGCTGGTGCTGCTGGTCGCCGCCCTGCTGTATCTGGACCAGTACCAGAACGGCCTGCTGGAGGCCGAGGTGGGGGCGCTGCGGCAGCAGGCGCGCATCCATGCCGGCGCGCTGGGCGAGGCGGCGGTGCGCGAGGAAGGCAACGAGCCGCCGCGGCTGAACCCGGATGTGGCGCGCCCGCTGCTGCGCCGGCTGACCGAACCGAGCCCCAATGCCCAGGCCAAGCTGTATGCGCCGGATGGCCAGGTGATCGTGGATACCCGCGTGCGCCAGGGCGCCGGCGGCACCGTGTTCACCGAGCCGCTGGCGCCGGCGGTCAATCGCGGCGCGCTGGTGGGCACGATCGAGGCGATCTACGACCGGCTGCTGGACTGGCTGCCGGGCAGCGGGCGGCGCACGCGGCTGGACATCTCGCCGACCGCGGCCGGCACGGACTGGCAGCCCGATGTGAAGGAGGAGATCCGCCTGTCCGGCACCGCCAACAGCCGGGAGACGCCGCCCTATATCCGCCGAACCTCCGACAACCGGCTGCTGGTGTCGGTGGCCGAGCCGGTGGTGCGCAACCGGGTGACCGTCGGCATCGTGCTGCTGACGCGTGAGGCGCGGGAGGTGGATGACAGCCTGCTGGCGGTGCGGCTGTCGATCCTGGGGCTGTTCTCGCTGGCGCTTGGGCTGACGGTGGCGCTGTCGTCGTATCTGTCGCGCACCATCGCGCGGCCGATCCTGCGGCTGGCCGATGCCGCCGAGCAGATGCGCGAGGGGCGCGGGCGGGCCGGCGCGGTGCCGGCGCCGCTGCTGGAACGGCGCGACGAGATCGGCGAGTTGGCGCATGCGTTCAGCGACTCGGCGCAAGCGCTGTGGGCGCGGATGGATGCCACCGAGCGCTTCGCCGCCGATGTGGCGCATGAGATCAAGAACCCGCTGTCGTCGATCCGCAGCGCCATCGAGACGCTGCGGCGCATCGAGGAGCCGGAGAAGCAGCGCCGGCTGCTGGCGATCATCGCGGAGGATGTCGGGCGGCTGAACCGGCTGATCAGCGACATCTCCGACGCCTCGCGCATCGATGCCGAGCTGTCGCGCGCGGCGACCGAGGCGCTGGATGTCACGCCGATCCTGGAGACGCTGGTGGAGATCGACGAGGCGACCCGCGCCGAGGGGGCACCGCGCCTGATGCTGGGCGAGCCGCGCGCGCCCGCGGTGGTGCTGGCGGTGGAGGACCGGCTGGTGCAGGTGCTGCGCAACCTGATCGGCAACGCCGCGAGCTTCTCGCCGCCCAACGGGCGGATCACGCTGCGCGCGGCGGTGGAGGGCAGTTTCGTGGCGATCTCGGTGGAAGACGAGGGGCCGGGCATCCCCGAAGGCAAGCTGGAGAGCATCTTCGACCGGTTCTATTCGGAGCGGCCGAAGGAGGAGCGGTTCGGGCAGCACTCCGGGCTGGGGCTGTCGATCAGCCGCCAGATCGCCGAGGCGCTGCGCGGGAGCATCGCGGCGGAGAACCTGCCGGGGGGTGGGGCAAGGTTTGTAGTGCGGTTGCCGCGGGGGTAAGGGAAGGAAGAATCTTCTTTTTGTGAACAAAAAGAAGCAAAAAAACTTCATCCGTTTGCACCCGGCTCCCTGGCCGGGCCGGGTGCCAGCGTGGAAAAGTTTTTTGGTTCTTTTTTTCAAAAAAGAACTGCTTCCTTGCTTCCTGAAAAATTTGCGTGCGCTCCACGTGCAAATCCCATAGCACAGCGCCATGTCGCACAATCCACCCCCGCCCATGGACGAGATCGACCGCAAGATCCTGACGCTGTTGCAGCAGGACAGCACGCTGTCGATCGCCGAGATGGCCGAGCGCGTCGGGTTGTCGGCCACACCGTGCTGGAAGCGCATCCAGAAGCTGGAGGCGGCCGGCGTGATCCTGCGCCGGGTGGCGCTGCTGGACCCGGTGCGGGTGGGGATGGGGCTGAGCGTGTTCGTGGCGGTGGAGGCCGGCGCGCATTCGCCGGATTGGCTGGCGGCCTTCGCGGCGGCGGTGCAGGCGATGCCGGAGGTGCTGGAGTGCTGGCGGATGGCCGGCGATGTCGACTACATGCTGCGCGTGGTGGTGGCCGACATGGCGGAGTACGACGGCTTCTACCAGCGGCTGATCGCCATCGTGCCGATGAAGAACGTCACCTCGCGCTTTGCCATGGAGCGGGTGAAGTCAACCACCGTGCTGCCGCTGCATGCCGCGGTGTTCCAGGACCGGCGGGCCGGGGGGGAATAGGCGGGAAGGATTTTTCCCCGCAGCGGCACGGCGGGGATGGATCATCTGCTTGACCGGCGATCTTTGGCAGCGCGTTTCATTTACGGATGAGGGCTGCGGGGCCAGATTCAGCAGGGTCGGCGCGCTGCTGCGCCGGGATGCGAGGAGCCTGCGCCATGACCGCGATCGCCCCGACTGCAAGCGCCGAAACCGCCCTGCCCCACCGCATGGCCGCACGCCGCGCGCCGGCGGATGTGCTGGACCTGGCGGCGGCCGGCCTGTCGCCCGCCAGCCTTTCGCCCGAGTGGGTGGCGCCGGTGGTTGTCGGCAGGGATGACAGCGCGCTGCGCGTGGGCGTGGGTGCCGCGCTGGCGGCCGGGCTGATGGCGGTCGCCGGGATTGTGATCGCGCTGTCGGCGGGGTGAGTCCCCGCGCTACGCCGGCGGCGTCGGCTCGCCCAGGGAGAGCATCAGCCGGTTGGCCCAGTTGAAGAACGCCGCGGCTTGCAGGCAGTCGGCGATGGCCAGTTCGTCCATGCCGGTGGCGCGCAGCCGGGCGATATGGGCCGGGGTCAAGGCGGGCGGGGTCTGGGTGAGCGCGACGGAGGCCGCGGTGATGGCGTTCCAGCGCTCGCCGAGATCGACCTCCGTGCCCTGGTCCAGCAGGCGTTGCACATCGTCGCCGCGCTTCGAATAGGTAGTGGCGTGGCGGGCATGGACCGAGGCGCAGTAGATGCAGCCGTTCAGGCGCGAGGTGGCGGTGGCGGCGAGTTCGCGCTCGGCGCGCGGCAGGCCGCCCTGGGTGTTGTAGAAGATGTCCTTGTCGGTGCGGGTGCGCGCGCCCAGCACGTCGGGGTCATGGGCCAGCAGGCGGAAATAGGCGCTCTTGGCGCGCGACGCATCGACCAGGCCGGTCATGTGGCGGGGCGTGAGGTCGGCCTCGGCCATCGGTTCGAGCCAGGGCAGCCAGTCCAGCATGGCGCGGGTGAATTCGTTCGGGATGGCGTGGCCGTGGGGGGTGTGGACCTGGTCGGGCATGGCGTCGCTCCTAGGCGGCCAGCATGGCGCGGAAACCGGCCACGGCGCGGATCTGGAAGGAGAGGAAGGCGGCGAGCTGGGACAGGGTGACGATCTGGCCCGTGGTCCAGCCGGCGGCGACCAGGGCTTGCAGATGGAAGGGGGCGGCGTCGCGCGGGTGCAGCACCAGCATCTGGGCGTGGGACAGGGCGGCGGCCAGGCGCGGGCCGAGGGCGGGGTCGGCGGGGTAATCCGGGCCGGGCGCGTTCTCGGCGGAGAGCGGGCCCGGCGGGTACGCGCCATAGGGGCCGCGCCCGGCGCTGTTGCGCGCTTCGGCGGCGATGCGCGGGGCCAGCGCGGGGTCGCGCGCGGCCAGGCCCTCGGCGTAGAACGCCGCGCAGTCCGGCTGTTCGTGCAGGGCGGCGATGAAGGCGGCCACCGCCCAGCGCTCGGCTTGCG
This sequence comes from Acetobacteraceae bacterium, assembly GCA_044369385.1. Classification (GTDB taxonomy): domain Bacteria; phylum Pseudomonadota; class Alphaproteobacteria; order Acetobacterales; family Acetobacteraceae; genus CAMDGX01. The sequence continues at coordinate 8,321 of JBIPLY010000093.1, forward strand.
TGAAGCCGGCGGGGTCTTCGGGGGTCAGCAGCAGCGCGAAGCTGAGCTGCGCGTTGTCGCGGGCCTGCGCGCGCTGGCGCCGGGCGGTGTCCAGCGCCGAGCCGGGCGGGATGGCGGCCAGGCGGTCGATGATGTCGTCGGTCATGCGGCGGTCTCCGCGGTGGCGGGCTGCCAGCCCAGGGCGGGGGCGACGTGGCGCGCGACCAGTTCAATGGAGCGGAGCACATCTTGGTGCGGCGGGTCCACCGAATGGACCTGCACGGCCAGATCGGTGGCGCGCTGCATGGTGGCGTCGGCGGCGATCGAGGCGAGAACGTCGTCCGGCGTGCCGACATGCACGTCGTAGGCCGCGATCAGGGCGTGGACATCGCCGGTGGCGGCGGGATGCCCGGCGGCGGCCAGGCGCGGGCGCATCCGCGACAGGCCAAGTTCCGCAAGGTGCAGCGCCGTCGCGCGGTCATCGGCGACGAACACACTGCGCGAGGCGAGCACGCGCGGGGCGGTGCCCGAAGGCAGGGCTTCGAAATAGGCGTCCAGCATCGGCACCTGGATGTCGGCCAGCGTCATGCCCCAGCGCCGGTCCGGCCGCGGCTGGGTGCGCGACAGCAGCAGCCCGTCCCCGGCCAGGCCCGCGCGGCGCGCGCCCTCGATGCCGAAGCTGGCCTGCCAGACGCGGGCGGCCAGGCCGGGATGGGCGGGATACAGCCGGTCGCCGCCAGGCAGGGCGCCGCCGGACCAGGCGGTGCGGATCAGCGCCAGGTGGTCGGCGGTCAGGCGGGCGCGGTCGTCGCTGTCCAGGCCGAAGGCGCGAAAGGCGGACATGTTGCCGCCCGGGCCGATGCCCACCTCCAGCCGCCCGCCGGCCAGCATGTCGAGCACGGCGGTGTCCTCGGCCACGCGGATCGGCAGTTCCAGCGGCAGGGTGATGATGCCGGTGCCGAGGCGGATTCGGCTGGTACGGGCGGCGAGATGGGCGAGAAAGACCAGCGGGGCCGGCAGCCCGCCCTCGGCCTCGTGGAAATGGTGCTGCGCCACCCAGGCGCTGTCGAAGCCGCAGCGCTCGGCGTGGATGATCTGCTCGGCGGCCAGGCGATAGCGCTCGGCCGGCAGGGCGGCATCCAGGACGCGGGTGAAGACGCCCAGGCGGCGCAGGAGCGGAAGTCTCATCCCGGTGCGAAGGCGACGGCTTCGGGGCGCTTCAGCTCGATCTCGATGAAGGCGAGCGGCTCGGTGCCGCCGTTCATCACGTCGTGCTCGGCGCCGAAGGGGCGGCCATAGGCGGTGCCGACATCGACATGGGTTTCGGTGACGTCCTTGCCGTTGTGGACCTTCATGATGCCCTTGGTGAGCAGGACGACGAAATACGGATAGGCGTGGGCGTGCCAGCCGGTCACCGCGCCGGGGACGAAATCCCAGCGGGTGATGCGCATGTCCGCATCGTCGCGGATCGTCGTGGGCACGGCGGGGATGGTGCAGACGAAGGCCATTTTCCGAAGCTCCTGACGGGTCGGGAGTGTTGGCCGTGCGGCGGGCTTCGTCAACGCAGCGGGCGTCGTCAACGCGGCAGGGTGTGGAGGGCGCGGCCGAGATGGGCGCCGAACGCGACGCGGGGACGGCCGGGCAGCGCGAAGACGATCGGGGGGAGGGTTTCGATCTCGGCGAAGTAGCGGGCGAAATCGGCGCGGATGCGCGCCTCGGACTGGCGCGGGGCCAGGATCAGCACGTCCTGCCCCAGCAGGTCCGCGGCGGTGCGCGGGTGGAAGGCGAAGTGGCGGCAATCGGCGTTCAGGCAGATCACCCGGGGGGTGCCGCCCAGCGCGTAGTCGAGCTTGCCGGTGTCGGCCCAGGAGGGGGCGGCGAGGTTGTGGGCGAGCATGCCACGTTCGGCCAGCGCCGGGCGCAGGGCGTGCCAGTCCAGGCCCTGGCGCAACGGATCGCCGGGCAGGCGCAGCAGGTTGAGATTGAGCTCGGCGGCGGCCAGCGGCAGCGCCACCAGCAGCAGGGCGGCGGTGCTGGCCAAGGCACGGCGCAAAGCGGGGAGATGCCCCGCGATCCAGCGCCCCAGCAGCGGGAAGGCGAACAGGTAGCCGGGTGCCGCCCAGTGGAACAGCACCCGCGGCGACCACAGCGAGATCACCACGAACAGCACGATCGGGCCGAAGCCGAGCCAGGCCAGCAGCCAGGGCGCGCGGTCCACCGGCCCGCGGCGCAGGGCGGCGAGCCAGAGCACGAACAGCGGCAGCCAAAGCCAGGGCAGCAGGAACAGCGCCTCGCCGCCCAGGGCAACGAAGGGGGCGCCGAGGTCCAGCTTGCGGGCGCCGGCGCGCGCACCCTGGAAGGCGAAGCTGGCCCAGCCATGCGCGGCGTTCCACAGGATGACCGGCGCGAACAGCACGGCGGCCAGCGCGGCGGCGGCCCAGGGGCGCGGCGTGCGCAAGGCGCGCGGGGCCAGGGTGACGATGGCGATGAACGCGCCCGCGAAGGTCAGCACGGCAGTGTACTTCGCCAGCATCGCCAGCCCGGCACAGGCCCCGGCGGCGAGCCACCAGCGCCACGCGTCGCGCGCAATCGCCCGGTGCAGGAACAGGCCGAAGCCGAGCAGCGCCGGCATCAGCGGCCCGTCCGGCAGCACCCAGGAGCCGGTGGTCAGCCCCAGCACCGGGGCCATGTTCAGCGTGACCGCCGCCCACAGCCCTGCCCTGTCCCCGAACAGCTCCCGCGTCCAGGCGAACATCAGCCAGGTGGTCAGCGCGAACAGCGCAATGAACGGCAGGCGCAGCACGATCGCCGCCTCGCTGCCGAACAGCCGCGCGGCGCCGGCCGATAGCCACCAGGCCAGCGGCGGATGGTCGAAATAGCCCCATGACAGCTCGCGCCCGGCCGCGGCCATGTAGCTTTCGTCGATGCCCAGCCCCACCGCCCAGGCCAGCACGAGGCGGACCAGGGCGGTGGACAGGATCAGCGCGGCGACCAGCCGGATGGGGGTCGCCGGCATCGCGGGATCAGTCGGCGCGGACGTTCTGCTTCTGCTCGCCCAGCCCGTCGATGCCCAGCGTCATCACGTCGCCGGCCTTGAGCCAGATCGGGGTCGGCTTCTTGCCCATGCCGACGCCCGGCGGCGTGCCGGTGGCGATGATGTCGCCGGGGTGCAGGGTGATGAAGTGGCTGACATAGCTGACGATCTGCACCACGTTGAAGATCATCGTGCTGGTGCTGCCGGTCTGCATGCGCACGCCGTTGACGTCCAGCCACATGCCCAGCGCCTGCGGGTCCGGCACCTCGTCCTTGGTGACCATCCACGGGCCGGTGGGGCCGAAGGTGTCGCAGCCCTTGCCCTTGTC
>JBIPLY010000427.1:0-3712 GCA_044369385.1 Acetobacteraceae bacterium
GACCTACCCCCCGTGCCATGGGGCGAAATGATTGAGGGTCCAGGGACCTCGGGTCCCTGGTGGGGTCCAGGGGCAAAGCCCCTGGCCTTGCCTTCCTTCCCTACGGCCCCGCCGCCAGCCCGGCGGGGCGGCGGTCGTCGTTGGCGCCGTAGAGGAATCCGGGGCGCATGCGGCCGGACAGGGCGGCGTCTGACACGCTGGGGGTGGTTGGTGCCGCGGTTGGCGCGCGGGGGCGCAGGATGGCGGCCACGGCGCCCCAGGGCGATTGTTCGGTGATCTTGTGGCCCATGGCTTCCAGCAGCCGGCGAGTATCGGGCGACAGGGCGCGGGTTTCGGCGAAGATCTCGTCGGGCAGCCATTGGTGGTGGATGCGCGGGGCGTTCACGGCTTCTTGCAGTTCCATGCCGTGGTCGACCAGGTTGAGGATGGTTTGCAGCACGATGGTGATGATGCGCGCGCCGCCGGGGGAGCCGAGGGCGGCCACCGGCTGTCCGTCGCGCAGCAGCAGGGTGGGGGCCATGGAGGACAGCGGGCGCTTGCCCGGGGCGATGGCGTTGGTCTCGCCCTGGACCAGGCCGAACATGTTGGGCACGCCGGGCTTGACGGTGAAGTCGTCCATTTCGTTGTTCAGCACGAAGCCGGTGCCGGGGGCGACCACGGCGGCGCCGAAGCTGCCGTTCACCGTGTAGGTGACCGACACCATGGCGCCGGCGGCGTCGGCGACCGAGAAATGGGTGGTCTCCGGGCGTTCGTGCGGCGGGATGCCCGGCGCGATTTCGCGCGAGGGGGTGGCGCGGTCGAGGGTGATGCGCTCGCGGATCGCCAGGGCGTAATCGCGCGACAGCAGGCGCTCCAGGGGATTCTTCACGAAATCCGGATCGCCCAGCAGGGTGTTGCGGTCGAGATAGGCGTGGCGCAGCGCCTCGACCATCAGGTGGACGGAGCGGGCGGAGTTGAAGCCGGCCTCGCGCAGGTCGTAGCCCTCCAGCACCGCCAGCACCATGCAGATCACCGTGCCGCCGGAGGAGGGCGGCGGGGCGGAGACGATGGTCCAGCTGCGATACGGGCAGGTCAGCGGCGCCATCTCGCGCACCTTGTAGGCAGCGAAATCGGCCGGTGTGATCAGCGCGCCAGCGGCCTCGATCGCGGCCGGGATGGCGCCACGGTAGAAGGCATCCGGCCCGCCGGCGGCGATCGCCTCCAGCGTGCGGGCCAGGTCGGGCTGCACCAGGCGGTCGCCGGGCTGCCGCGCGCTGCCGTCCGCGCGCAGGAAGATGCGCGCGGCTTCGGGATCGCGGCGCAGGCGGGGGGCGGCGGCGGCCAGGATGTCGGCGTCCCCGCGCACCAGGATGAAGCCTTCGCGGGCCAGGCGGATGGCCGGCGCCATCACCTGGGCGCGCGGCAGGCTGCCGTATTGGGTGAGTGCGGCATCCAGCCCGGCCACCGTGCCGGGGACGCCCGCGGCGCGCCAGCCATCGAGGCTCGCGCGCGGGACGACGTTGCCGGCGGCGTCCAGATACATGTCGCGCGTGGCCGCGGCGGGCGCGGTTTCGCGGAAATCGAGGAAGCTGGTGCGCCCGTCCGCCAGGCGCAGGGTGATGAAGCCGCCGCCGCCGATATTGCCGCAGCACGGGTTTACCACCGCCAGCGCATACCCCACGGCGACGGCCGCATCGACGGCGTTGCCGCCCTGGCGCAGGATGTCCACCCCGGCCTGGGTGGCCAGGTGCTGGGCGGAGACGACCATGCCGGACTGCGCTTCGACCGCCGGGCGGGAGGCGGCGTGGGCGGGGGTGGCGAACAGCAGGGCCGCGAGGAGGGCGGCGACCACGGCCTGTGTCACGGCAGTTTTGGCAGCGTCACGCCGATCATGTCGCCTTCGCGCACGATCGCGGCCAGCCTTGCTTCATCCCAGCCCTCGGTGCCGGCCGGGCGCAGCGGCAGCACCATCCAGCGGTAATCCGCGGTGCTGTCGACCACGCGCAGGCGCACGCTGTCCGGCAGGGTGGTGCCGAATTCGACCAGCAGGCCGCGCGGGTCGCGCACGGCCCGCGCCCGATAGGCGGCGGATTTGAACCAGAACGGCGGATAGCCGAGCACGGCGCGCGGATAGCAGGAGCACAGGGTGCAGACGACCAGGTTGTGTTCCTCTTGCGTGTCTTCCAGCACGCCCAGCGGCGGCATGCCGCGCATCGGGATGCCGAGCTCCTCGGCCGCCTTCGCCCCGTCGGCCAGCATGCGGGCGCGATAGGCGGGGTCCGTCCAGGCGCGGGCGACCATGCGGGCACCCTGGGCCGGGCTGGCGGCGTCGGTGATGCGGATGCGCTCGGCCACTTCTTCCGGGGTGAACACCCCCTTGGCGGTGAGCAACTGCCGCACGGCGGCCAGCAGGCGGTCGGGCGGGGTTTCCAGCAGGGTGGTCATGCCGCGTGCTCCAGCCAGGTTTCGTAAAGCTCGACCACGATCGCGTCGCCCTTGGCGTCCGGCCAGATCGTCTTCGGGGCAAAGCGGACGTGATACAGGTTCAGCAGCGGGGCCGGGCGGGCGAAGGCCAGGTCCTCGGGGTTCGGGAAGGCGCCGAGGTGCTTCTCCACCACGCCCTGCGCGCCGCGCAGGTAATGCGGGGTACGGATGTGGCAGGGGCCGCGCGTCTCCGGCCAGTCGTCGCGCACGCGCACCGCGGTGCCGGGGGGCAGCAGGGCGCTCACTTTGTGTCTTCCAGGGCGGCGCGCAGTTCCGCCTCGGTGAACACGCCCTTGGTCAGCATGTTGTCGGTGATCGAGCGCAGCCAGCGCTGGTAATAGGTCATGCGCAGGTAGTCGGGTTCGGGGATCGCCTCGATGGCGCGGCGCATCTCGTCCACGCTCATCAGCTTCTTCGCGCCGAGGATCTGGCGCATGGCGTCGATCTCGCGGTCGAAATCATCCAGCGCGTGCGGTTCCACATCGACCGCGTCGCACATGAATTTCGAGACGCCGCCCATGTCGTGGATCGCGCGGGGGCGGGATTCGGGCAGGTCGCGGGGGGCGGCGTCGGGCAGGGGGGTGTCAGTGCTCATGCGGCGAGAATAGCGCCTCGCCGCGCCGGGCGGAACAGTCAGTTTCCGATCTGCTCGCCGGGCGACATGCCCCACAGCCCATCCCGCTTCAGCCAGCCGCGATGGTCGGCCACCCGCACCTCGCACCAGGGTGCGGCGGCGGCGCAGGCGCGCACGCGGCCGACCACGCCGGGCTTGAGGATGGCCACCGCCCCGGCATCGTCGCTGGCGCTGCGGCGCAGGGTGCGCTCGGCGGGGACCATGAAGCTGCGCCGGCCGGTCAGGTTGGATTGGTGGACCCAGCCGCGCACGCCCTCGTGGTCCTCGATCAGGCGCCAGGTCTCGAACTCGCGCAGGATGCGCACCGGCTGGTCGGGGCGGCGATAGACCCATTCCACCGGATAGCGCTGGCCGGGGCCGACGCGCAGCTTGACCCCGTCATAGAGAATCCCGGCCCAGCGCGGCAAGGGCTGGCCGGTGGCGCTGCCCTTGGTGATCTCGGCGGGCTTTTCCTCGGGCGGCGCGGGCGGCGGGGCGGCGGCGGGCTTGGCGTCCGGCTTGGGGTCGGCGGGCTTGGCGGCCGCCCCGGCAGCGGCCCCGGCAGCGGCGCCCGCCACCGCCCCGCCCGCCACGGCGCCGGCAACCGCCCCGGCGGGCACGCCGGCGCGCGGCGGG
>JBIPLY010000428.1:0-3709 GCA_044369385.1 Acetobacteraceae bacterium
CCTGGCGTCTGCCTGGGGAGAAGCCGGCCCGTGAAAATGCGTAGCCTCCCATAGGCCGGGCGACGCGCGGGCGTTCCAGATTCCCGTTCTCACTTGGCATGGCCCGGGGCCATGCTGACTGCAAAATTAAGGGGTAACGAGATGGTCCGCATGCGGAACCTGTCTCGCCGTGCCGTGCGCCTGCTTGCCGCGGGCATGGCGGCTTGGGCTGTGGGAGCGGCGGGCAGCACAACCGCCTATGCACGCCCCCTCACCATCGCCGTCGGCAGCGACGTCACCTCGCTCGACCCGCATTTCCACAACACCGCCATCAACGACGCCACCGGCGACCACATCCGGTTGCAACAAAGTTGATCAGGCAGTTCGCTTCCAGGAGCTATCGGCCGATCACAGGGAATACGAATGTCCGCTGCATCGGTGGGATACGGATTGCAGATATTTCAACCATTTATGACTTGGGGCCCGAAACCCCCATAGCCCCAGGTCGCGGAGAGAATTGGCCCTTCGGAGAGAGATTCGGGCGATCGTTGCGCTCGCGGAGTCCCGAGTGCGCCGCGCAAACCCCCGGAAAACTTGGGGTCTTTCAAGCCGTCTCACCAGCGGAGAGCGGTTCGCCCCTAGGGTGGTGGCGTAGGATAGGGAACTGGGAGCGAAAAGTCTCTGCGTGCCGGGAACTCGGCAGGAGGTCGAGGCCGTCCACCCCATCATCTCTATGATGAAAGGGCTCGGGCTGAATGTGCAGTTCGCCAGCCTTGACTGGGGCACCATGATCCAGCGCCGCAACAACGGCGAGCCGGTGGATAAGGGCGGCTGGAGCAGCTACACCACGTCGTGGACCGGGCTGTCGATCAACACGCCGGCGACCCACCTGCCGCTGCGCGCCAATGGCCGTGCGGCCGGCGCCTGGTGGCGGCCGATCGACCCGGAGCAGGAGGCGCTGCGCGACGCATGGTTCGACGCGCCCGACTTCGCCACCCAGAAGAAGATCGCCGAGGACATCCAGCGCCGCGCGCTGGAGAACGTCATGTTCGTGCCGCTCGGGCTCCAGTTCGCGCCGACCGCCTATCGCAGCAACCTGACCGGCTTCGCCCGCTCCGGCTTCCCGGTGTTCTGGGGCGTGCGCAAGACCGCCTGAACGCGGGATTCGCTGGCGCTCGCCGGGTGGAATGATCCAATCTCCCTGTCTCGCACAAGACGAGACAGGGAGAACCGCCATGCTTCGACGTCGATTCCTCGCCACCACCGGCGCGGGTGCCGCGGCACTGGGGCTTTCGAGCCCAGCCATCGTGTCGGCCCAGGGTGCCAGGGTGCTCAAGTTCGTGCCGCAGGCCGACCTCAACAGTCCCGACCCCGTATGGTCGCTCACGCTGGTGACAAACATGCATGCCCACATGGTGTGGGACAAGCTGTACGCCCTGGACGAAGGGCTCATCCCGCAACTTCAGATGCTGGCCGGGGCTGAGGTAGCGGATGGCGGGCTGACCTGGACGCTGACGTTGCGCGAGGGGCTGTACTTTCACGACGGCGAGCGAGTGCGCGCCCTCGATGCCACCACGTCGATCCTGCGCACCGCGCGGCGTTCGCCGCTGATCGGGACGATGATGGCGGCGGTGAACGAACTGGTGGCGCTGGACGACAACCGGCTGCGCTTCCGCCTGAAGAAGCCGTTTCCGCTGCTGCCGCGGGCTCTGTGCGACGTGTGGGTGATGCCGGAGCGGGTGGCGAAGACCGACGCGTTCACGCAGATCGGCGAGGTAGTGGGCAGCGGGCCATATCGCTTCGTGCGCGAAGGCTGGCGCGCCGGCTCGAGCGTGATTTATGAGCGGAACGCGAGATACGTGCCGCGGCCCGAGCCGATCAGCATGTATGCGGGCGGGCTGCAGACGCATTTTGACCGGGTGGAATGGACCATCATGCCCGACCCGGCCACCGCCTCGGCGGCGCTGCAGCGCGGCGAGATCGACTGGTTGGACCAGCCACTGACCGACCTGATACCGCAGCTGCGCCGCGCGTCAGGCGTCAAGGTCGGCGTGTTCGACACCATCGGCAACGTCATGGGCCTGTTCTTCAACCACCAGCAACCGCCTTTCAACAACGTTAAGCTGCGCCAGGCAGTGCTGATTGCGGTCAATCAGCAGGACGTGGTCGACGCGGTGAACGGCGAGCTGAAGGAGTTGGGGGCAACTGGCGTCGGCTATTTCCCGCCGCGCTCACCCTATGCCAGCAGCGCGGGCATGGAGAAGCTGCCCAAGGGCGGCGACCTCGCGCTGGCTCGGCGGCTGGTGGCCGAGTCCGGCTACAAGGGCGAGAAAGTGCTTTTGATGTCGCCGTCCGACTTCGCCTCGATCCGCCAGATGACGCTGGTGTCCGATGCGCTGCTCAAGTCGATCGGACTGAACGTGGAGTTCGCGAGCATGGACTGGGGCACCCTGATCGCACGACGCAACAACAGCAACGAGCTGCCGGAGAAGGGTGGTTGGTCGAGCTACTGCACCTTCTGGACCGGGCTGGGCATTTCCAATCCCGCCACCCATCTGCCGCTCTGGGCGAACGGGATGGACGCCAAGGCGTTCTGGCGCCCGCAGGATGCCGAACTGCTGCGCCTGCGCGCGGAATGGATCGATGCGCCGGACCTCGCCACCCAGAAGCGGATCGCCGCCGACATGCAGCGCCGCGCGCTGGAGGAAGTGGTGCCCTTCGCGCCGCTGGGGCTGAACTACCTGCCCACTGCGTTCAGGGCGAACCTGACCGGCTTTGCGAACTCGTACTTTCCGGTTTTCTGGGGGGTGCGGCGGACGGCCTAGGCAAGAAAAGTGGTTCTCTTTTGAAAAAAAGAACCAAAAAACGTTCGTTCATTTGTACCGTGGCGAACCCGGGGCAAATGAACGAAAAGTCTTTTTGCTTCTTTTTCTTCAGAAAAAGAAGACTCTTACCTCCGGTTTTCTTCCAATCCGAGGAAGCTTTCCACCGCTGTGGTGAACGCTTCCTCGGCTTCCAGCATGGGCATATGTCCGGCGCCCTCGATCGGCTGGAAGGCGGCGCGGGCGATCAGGCTGGCGAGGCGCTGGCCGTAGGCGGGGAGAGATGGCTCGGGAAATTCGGACAGGTCGATAGGTGGATTTCCTGCCTGACAGCAGCGATGTTGCCGCGGATCAGGAGCGAACATGACGAAGCGAATTCGACGGACGCACAGCCCGGCTTTCAAGGCGAAGGTGGCGTTGGCGGCAATCACCCCCGCATGGCGTCAGCTGCCCGGAACATGTCGTCGATCTGTTGCTTCGTGAGATCAAGCCCGGCGCCAAGCGACAGCAGGAAGTCGCTGTCGCGGCTCCACTCGGCCGCGCCGGCCCAGGCATCCTGAACTCGACCTCCAGCGGCGGCCACGGCGGCTTCGACCGCTCCCAACAGCCCCGCTTCCCGCAGCGCCGCCTTGCCATTACAGGCGGGGATGACTATCGGCACGGGCGGTTGGGATGCCGGAGGTTGCGCGACGTCCCACCCGCGCGACGGCGTCACCGGGACAACCAGCGACGCCTGGAAGGCCGGGTCTGGATCACGGCCGTGCCAGGCGAGATTGACACGGTAGCGGGGGTCGACGACCTCGCCGGCGATCGGGGCGCCACCAGAGCCGACCTGCACTGGGGCGACGATGGGCCCGACGATACGCTGCTGCCGATCGGTTCTGGTCCGATCGATCACGGCCACCGCG
>JBIPLY010000094.1:0-11648 GCA_044369385.1 Acetobacteraceae bacterium
ATCACGCAGGTCGCCAGCATGAAGCCCACCGACACCGCAAAAATCCAGCCGGGCCGCTCAAGGTCCATGATCGAGCCATACAGCAACGGCCCGATGATGCCGCCGATGTTGAAGCCGGTTGAAACGATGGCGAACACCCGCCCCTCCGCCCCCTTCGGCGCGCTGGCGCGGACCAGCATGTCGCGCGACGGCATGATCAACCCAGTGCAGAACCCGCCGATCGCCATCACCGGCAGCAGCGCCCAGACCGGCAGGTTGACCAGCCCGACGATGGCAATCGCCAGCGCGGTCACCGCAAACCCGCCGGCCGCGACCTGCGAATGCCGCCGCGTCCGATCGGCGATGATCCCCCCGGCCAGCACCCCCATCGCGCTGGCGCCAAGATAGAATGACAGCGCGATGTTCCCGGTGGCCAGCGGCGTGCCGTGCCAGGCGTTCATCGCCACCACCGAGAAGCCGGAAATGCCGCCGCCGGACATGCCGATGACGGTGAAGAACGCCATCAGCGACAGCACCTGCGGCGTCACCAGGGAACGGGCCGGGATGGCCGCCTTGCGCACGGCGGCCGCCCGCGGCGTCCCCGCTGGCGCGCCAAGCAGCAGCGGCAGCGCAAAGATCGGCCCCAGCAGCCCGGCCGCGATCAAGGCGCCCGAGACCCCCCAGGTCGCCGCCGCCAGCAGCATCCCCGCCGGCGCCAACGCCGTGCCGAGATAGCCGGCAAAGGTATGGATCGAAAACGCCCGCCCCACCCGCGCCTCGGCGATGACACCGGAGGACAGCAGCGCGTAGTCCGACGGGTGGTAGACGCAGTTGGCCAGCCCCGCCATCACCGAGGCGGCCAGCAACACCGGATAGACCGGATTCGACCCGGCCAGGATGAACGCCGCCCCGCCCAGCAGCAGCCCGCCGATCAGCAGCCGCCGCGGCCCGAACCGGTCCACGGCAAACCCCGTCGGCGTCTGCATCACCGCCGAGACGATGTTGAACAGCGTCAGCGCAAAACCCAGCTCGAGATAGCCGACGCCGAACTGCTCCTTCAGCAGCGGAAACAGCGGCGGCAGCACCAGGATATGGATGTGGCTGACCATATGCGCGCCAGAGATCTGCCCCAGCGTGGCCAGCTCGGCGCGCTTCCATCCGGCACTCATGCGCGTCCCCCGATTGCGAAGAGGCCAAGGCAACGCAAATCGCCCAGGTTTGCAAGCCGGGACGAAAGCTGCCCTTCCATGCGCCGGCCGCGCACAATAGGCTCTGCCCATGTCCGCATTGTCCGTGAACACCGAACGCCTCTGGTCCGATCATCTGCGCATGGCCGAGATCGGCCCCTCGCCGGAGGGCGGCAGCAACCGCCCGGCGCTGAGCGCGCTGGATGCCGAAGCACGGGCGCTGCTGGGCACCTGGTGCGCCGCACTGGGCTTGGCGCAGGCACGGGATCGGTTGGGCAACAGCTTCTTCCGCCGCGCGGGGCGCACGGACGCGCCGGCGGTGGCCTTCGGCAGCCACCTGGACACGGTGCCGACCGGCGGGCGCTTCGACGGCGTCTCCGGCGTGCTGGCCGGGCTGGAAGTGATGCGGGTGCTGCATGAGGCGGGGATCGTCACCCGTGCGCCGCTGGAGCTGGTGAACTGGACCAACGAGGAAGGCACCCGCTTCCGCCCGGCGATGATGGGCAGCCGGGTGCATGCCGGGGACATGCCGCTCGCCGAGGCCCTGGCGGTGCGCGACGACGACGGGATGAGCGTGGCCGAGGCGCTGGCGGCGCACGGCCTGGCGGGCGACCTGGCCCCGGCGCCGCGCGGCTGGGCCGCGTTCCTGGAGCTGCACATCGAACAGGGCCCGGTGCTGGAGGCGCGCGGCGAGGATATCGGCGTGGTCGTCGGCACGGTGCAGGCGCGCTATTTCCAGATCGTGGTCACCGGCGCACCCAGCCATGCCGGGCCGATGACCATGGAACGGCGACGGGATAGCCTGGCGGCGGCCGCCGAGCTGGTGCTGGCCGTGGAGCGGATCGGCTTTGGCGGCGAACCAGGCGGGCGCAGCTCCACCACCTGGATCACCAACAGCCCCAATGCCCGCGGCGCGGTGGCCAACATCACCCGGCTGCACAGCGATGTGCGCCACGAAGACCCCGCGCGGGCCGCGGCAATGGCGGCAGAAGTGACGGCAGCCGCCGCCGAGATCGCCGCCCGGCGGCAGGTGACGATCGAGGTCGACCCCTATACCACCTTCGGGCCGGTGCGCTTCGATCCCGGCCTGGCCGCCACCCTGCGCAATGCGGCCGAGGCGCGGCAATTGCGCACGCGGGACATGCTGGCCGTGGCCGGGCATGACGCGGTGATGGCAGCAAGGGTCTGCCCGGCGGCGATGCTCTTCGTGCCCAGCGTGGGCGGGATCAGCCACAACCCGGCGGAATACTCGACCCCGGAGCAGGTCGCGCGCGGCGCACAGGTGCTGCTGGATGCCGTGCTGGCGCTGGCGGGATAGCGCTTGACTTTGTTGCGTTGCACCATTATGTGTGTCGATGCGCCGCCTAGAGTTTGATCCGTGCGCTGCCCGCCTGTGTTCCCGTTCGATGTGACGGGGTAGCCCCACTGTCGTAAGTCCGGATTTGTCCGGCGGGCACGCAGGCTGAAGCATCACGCAAGGTAGCCCGCATCCATTCCCCATCCTGCGCCGGCTCGCGGTCCGACCGCCGCGCGCGCTTGCCATGCGGCAGGAGCGCCCCTGAACTTTGGCCCTGCGATACGCGGGGCCGACCCGAAAGAGTTTGTCCTATGAGCAGTTTTGAAGAACTTGGCCTGGCGCCCGCGCTGCTGCGCGCCCTGGCCACCGAAGGCTACACCACCCCCACCCCGATCCAGACCCAGGCGATCCCCTTCGTCCTGGCCGGCCGCGACGTGCAGGGCATCGCCCAGACCGGCACCGGCAAGACCGCCGCCTTTGCCCTGCCGATCCTGCAGCTCCTGGCCGCCGACCGCCGCCAGCCCCCGCGCGGCGGCTGCCGCGTGCTGGTGCTCTCCCCCACCCGCGAGCTGGCCAGCCAGATCGCCGACAGCTTCCGCGCCTATGGCGCCAATATCGGCTGCCGCGTGACCGTGATGTTCGGCGGCGTGCCGAAGGGCAAGCAGGTTCGCGCCATGGAGCGCGGCGTCGATGTGCTGGTTGCCACCCCCGGCCGGCTGATCGACCACATGCAGGACCGCACCGTGCGGCTCGACCATGTCGAGATCCTGGTGCTGGATGAGGCCGACCACATGCTGGACCTGGGCTTCATCGTGCCGATCAAGCGGATCGTGGCGACCATCCCGTCGCGGCGCCAGACGCTGTTCTTCTCCGCCACCATGCCGAACGAGATCGGCAAGCTGGCCGGCGGCATGCTGCGCGACCCCGCGCATGTGGCCGTCGCCCCGGTGGCCACCACCGCCGAGCGCGTCGAGCAGGCCGTCATCATGACCGACCAGCCGGCCAAGCGCCACGCGCTGATCGCCCTGCTGCGCGGCCCGGCCGATGCCCGCACGCTGGTGTTCAGCCGCACCAAGCACGGCGCCGACAAGATCGTGAAGCAGCTCGTCGAAGCCGGGCTGCCCGCCGTCGCCATCCACGGCAACAAGAGCCAGGGCCAGCGCGAGCGAGCGCTGGAGCAGTTCAAGAACGGCGAGTGCCGGGTGCTGGTGGCCACCGACATCGCCGCGCGCGGCATCGACGTGGACGGCGTGAAGCACGTCATCAACTTCGACCTGCCGAACGTGCCGGAAAGCTACGTCCACCGCATCGGCCGCACCGCGCGCGCCGGCAAGGACGGCATGGCGATCAGCCTGTGCGCGCCCGATGAGCGGCCGTTCCTGAAGGATATCGAGAAGCTGATCCGCGCGAAGGTCCCGGTCATGGCCGTGCCTGGGGCGCCGGCGATGCGTCGGGCAGCATAAGGAAGCGGTTCTTTTTTGAAAAAAAGAACCAAAAAACTTTTTATCCGTTGGCACCCGGCTTCCCTGAGGGAGCCGGGTGCCAACGGATAAAGTTTTTTTGCTTCTTTTTGTTCACAAAAAGAAGATTCTTACTTCCTGCTCACATGCACCGGCGGCGTCTGGCTGAACCAGCCAGGCTGGGCACGCTCAAGCTGCGCCGCAACCTGCATCAGCAGCGCCTCCTCCCCCCATCCGGCGTAGAACTGCGCCCCGATCGGCAGCCCGGCGGCATCGAGCCCGGTCGGCACCGAGATGCCGGGCAGCCCGGTTTCATTGCCCGGCATGGTGTAGCGGCAGGCATCGCACAGCCGGCCGACCCAGGTGTCCAGTTCCTCGTCGCGCAGCAGCGAATAGGGGCCGTTGGCCGCCGGCACCCGGATCGCCAGGGTGGGCGTCAGCAGCAGGTCGTAGCGCTCCATGGCGCGGCCGAACTGGCGGGTGACGGTGTTGTTGTCGGCCATCATGCGCAGCATGTCGCGCTTGTCGTAGCGCTGGGCGGCGAGGAAGTGGCGGTAGGTCATGGGGGTCAGGTAGGAGGACAGCTCCTGCGGCTCGATCCCCAGCGCGCGGGCGCGGTCGTCCAGCGTGGCGACGCCGTTGATCCAGGCGGCGGTATAGGCCCGCCACAGGGTTTCCCAATCGCAGAGATCCGCGTCCTGCACTTCCTCCACATGGTGGCCGAGGCCCTCCATCACCTTGGCCACGGCGCGGATGCGTGCGGCCACCTCGGGATCGGTCGGCACCGTGCGGCCCCATAGACCGGTGGTCAGGCCGATGCGCAGGCGGCCGGGGTCGCGGGCGATCGCCTCGACGAAGGAGCCGCGCGGGGCGCCCATGGCGATGAAGCTGCCGCCCTTGGGGGCGCGGGTCAGGGTCTCATAGACCGCCGCCGTGTCGCGCACGCTGCGGGTGACCACGCCATCCGCACTGACGCGGACCATGTATTCGCTCTGGAAATGCGGCCGCGGCACCCGCCCGCGGCTGGCCTTCAGCCCGACCAGCCCGCAGAAGGCCGCCGGGATGCGCGTGGAGCCGCCGCCGTCGCCGGACATGGCCAGCGGCACCACGCCCGCCGCAACCGCCGCCGCCGAACCGCCGGAGGAGCCGCCCGGCGTATGGGCCAGGTTCCACGGGTTGCGGGTGACGCGCAGCCCGTCGACATCGGTCGCGGTATCGAAGGTCAGGCCGAATTCGGGGCTGGTGGAACGCCCCAGCGGCACCAGCCCGGCGGCGAGGAAATTGGCGATCACCGGATCGGTCTGCGGAACAACATAGGCGCGGGTCAGTTTGGAGCCGCCCTGCTGCACCCGCTCCTTGAGGCCGGAGCCGAGATCCTTGAGCAGCATCGGCACGCCGTACAGCCCGCCATCCCTGGCCGGGCCATCGGCATCGGGGTTGGCCAGCACGTCGGCGAAGAGTTCCAGCACCGCTTCGATGCGCGGATTCAGCGCGGCCGTCGCCGCCGCCGCCTGTGCCGCCAGCTCGCCCGGCGTCACCTGTCCGCCGCGCACCAGGGCGGCCAGGGACGTCGCGTCGTGGCGGCCCCATTCGGCCCAGTCCATCGCCAGCTTGCCGCCGATCATGCCCGCCTCCCGCTGTCGGGAAAAGCGTGAGGCCATGACTGTCTCGCTGTCAAATCCACCGCCCTGGTGCGGTGCACAATCAAATGCCGTCTTGGCGATTGACAGCCCCGCCCGGCACCGCCACGGTTGATCGGCAGCAGTTGCGGCGGGAGAGGCTCGGATATGAACGGCTGGCGGGGGAGGGCGGGCCTGGCATGCGCCACCCTGGCGATCGCGTTCGCGGATCCAGCCGCCGCCCAGCAGCGCGGCGGCAGCGCCACCTATGCCACCTCGGCGGTGGTCGGCACGCTCGATCCGCATGTCTCCGGCTCGCTGGCCGACCTGGAGCCGATCCACCACATCCACGAAACGCTCATCGCGATGGACGAGCGCCACAATGCCCGCCCGATGCTGGCCGCCTCGGTCACGGTCGGCGACCAGGCGCGGCGCTATCGCTTCGTGCTGCGCCGCGGGGTGCGGTTCCACAATGGCGAGGTGATGAGCTCGGCCGATGTGCTGGCCTCCTTCGAACGCTATGCCCAGGTCAGCCCGAACGCGGCGATGCTGGAGGATGTGGCGGGATACGACGTGCCGGATGCGTCGACCTTCGTCGTGCGGTTGAAGTCGACCAACGCCATGTTCCTGGAGATGCTGAAGACGCCGACCTATCCGCTGGCGATCCTGCCCGCCGACCAGAAGGATCGCGCCGCCCATGAGGTGGAGCCGGTCGGAACCGGGCCGTTCCGGCTGGAGAGCTGGGAGAAGGACCACCACCTGGTGCTGCGGCGCAACGACACCTATGCCGCCGACCGCTCCGCCGCGGGGCCGGATGGGTTGGCCGGGCGCAAGACGGTCTGGCTGGACAGCCTGCGCGTCAACTTCGTGCTGGAAGCGTCGGACCGGATCGCGGCGTTGCAGGACGGCCAGGCCGATGCGGTGGCCAATCTGCAGCCCGAGTCCCTGCGCCGGCTGGCGGACGACGACACTATCGTGGTGCAGCGGGTGTTCCCGTTCTGCCAGCTGGTGTTCGTCACGCATTCCGGCCACGGCCCGACGGCGCAGGTGCTGGTGCGCCAGGCGATCCGCGCGGTGGTCAATGTCGAAGACATCATCGCCGCCGCCGGGCAGCCGGCGCGGCGCAACCCCTCGCTGACCTATCCCGGCAGCCTGTACCACACCGAAGAAACCGCCGCCCCCTTCTATGACCGCCGCGACCCGGAGGCGGCGCGCGCGCTGCTGCGCCAGGCGGGCTATCAGGGCGAGAAGATCGTGCTGCAGACCAACAGCACGTTCAGCTATATGCGCGACGCCATCCTGCTGCTGGCCGGCCAGATGCGCGAGGCGGGCATGAACCCCGAGGTCCAGGTGGTGGACTGGCTGACCAATTCCGCCAATCTGCGGCGCGGCACCGGCAACTGGAACGTGACCAGCACCGTGTTCTGCACGCAGCCGCTGCTGGGCCCGCAGCAATGGCGCCGGCAGATCGCCGCCTATCCGCATATCCGCGACCGCACGGGGCTGGAGGCGGCCTATGGGCGCATGTTCGCCGCCCTGGAGTTCGCGCCGCGCCAGGCCGCCTGGCAGCAGATCGAGACCGAGCTGCTCGACCAGGCCCATTTCGTGAAGGTCGCCGACATCGCGGCATCGCGGGCCCATCGCGCGCGGATGCAGGGGATGGCGCCCTATTTCTTTCGCCGATTCTGGAACACCTGGGTGAACTGATGCGTCGATTTTGGGGGATGAAGATGGGGGCGACATGTACCGCGGAATCCTGATGCGGCTGTCACAGGCGGTGCCGGTGCTGCTGATCTTCTCGGTGATGGTGTTCATGCTGATGCACCTGCTGCCGGGCGATCCGGCGGTGGCCATCGCCGGGCCCGAAGCGCCGCCCGAGGCGGTGGAGAAGATCCGCGAGCAGCTCGGCCTCAACCGCCCGCTGATCGTGCAGTTGCTGGAGTGGTTCGCGCATCTGGCGGTGGGCAATTTCGGCGAGTCGATGACGCTGAAGCAGAGCGTGGTCAGCGCGGTGATCGAGCGGCTGCCGGTGACGCTGTCGCTGTCGTTGGTGTCGCTGCTCGTCACGCTGCCGCTGGGCATCGGGCTGGGGGTGGTGGCGGCGTATTGGCGCAACTCCTGGGTCGATGCCACGGTGATGGTCACCGCGCTGCTGGGCGTGTCGCTGCCGGGGTTCTGGGTCGGCATCCTTTCGGTGCTGTATTTCAGCGTCTCGCTGGGGTGGTTTCCGCCATCGGGCTATGTGCCGATCGCCGAGGGCGGGCTGTGGGGCTGGTTCGCCTCCCTGGTGCAGCCGGCGGTGGTGCTGGCGCTGTTCCAGATCGGCTTCCTGGCGCGCATCACCCGCTCGGCCATGCTGGACGTGCTGGACCAGGATTTCATCCGCACGGCGCGGGCCAAGGGGGTGGACGAATGGACCACGGTGGCCAAGCACGCCTTCCGCAACACGCTGATCCCCGTGGTCACCGTCCTGGGCATCACGCTCTCGCTGCTGATCGGCGGCTCGGTGGTGATCGAGCAGGTCTTCGCCCTGCCGGGCATCGGGCGCCTGATCGTCCAGGGCATCCTGAACCGCGACTATCCGCTGGTGCAGGGGACCATGCTGCTGTTCGGCTTCGCCTTCGTGGTGATCAACATCCTGGTTGACATCATCTACACCTTTGTCGATCCGCGGGTGCGATATGGCTGAGGCGCTGATCCTGGCTTCCGGCGAGTCGATCGCCGCCCGCCGACGCTTCCGGGTGCTGCGCAAGCTGCTGCACCACCGCAGCTTCATGGTCGGCTTCGTGATCGTGATGCTGATGCTGCTCGCCGCCCTGGCCGCCCCGCTGACCGGGATCGACCCGAACGCGATGCGCATCCGCATGCGCTTCCGCCCGCCGCAGGAGGCATACTGGTTCGGCTCCGACCAGTTCGGCCGCGACCTGTTCACCCGCACGCTGTATGGGGCGCAGCTTTCGCTGTGGATC
This sequence comes from Acetobacteraceae bacterium, assembly GCA_044369385.1. Lineage (GTDB taxonomy): Bacteria > Pseudomonadota > Alphaproteobacteria > Acetobacterales > Acetobacteraceae > CAMDGX01. The sequence goes on from JBIPLY010000094.1 coordinate 8,512, forward strand.
GGCGGGTCGGTGGCGGTGCTGTCGGGCGTGCTGGGCGCGGCGATCGGGGTGCTGAGTGCGCAGTTCCGCCGCCTGGACAGCCTGTTGATGCGCATCATGGACGCGCTGATGGCCGCCCCCGCGATCCTGCTGGCGATCGGCATCGGCGCGGCGCTGGGCCCGCAGACGCACAGCGTGATCATCGCGCTGGCGGTGGCCTATATCCCGCGCACCGCGCGCATCGTGCGCGCCTCGGCCCTGGTCACGCGCGAGCTGGAGTTCATCGAGGCGGCGCGGGTGTCCGGCGCGTCGAACCTGCGGATCATGTTCAAGCACCTGTTGCCGAACGCCGCCGGCCCGCTGCTGGTGCAATCCACCTTCGTCTTCGCCTATGCGATCCTGGCGGAGGCGGCGCTGTCGTTCCTCGGCATCGGGCCGCCGCCGCCCGCCCCCTCCTGGGGCAACATCATCGCCGAAGGGCGGCAGTTCGCCGTGCAGGCGTGGTGGATCATGCTGTTCCCCGGCTTTGCCATCTCGCTGGCGGCGCTGGGGATGAACCTGCTGGGCGACGGGCTGCGCGACGTGCTCGATCCGCGGCTGAAGGTGGAGGGCTGAGATGGACCCGCTTCTGGAGGTCGACGACCTGACGGTGCGGTTCCGCACCGATGCCGGGTGGATGACGGCGGTGGACCGGGTCAGCCTTTCGGTGGCGCCCGGCGAGGCGCTGGGCATCGTCGGCGAGAGCGGATCGGGCAAGAGCGTCACCGCGCTGTCGATCCTGCGGCTGCATGCGGCCCCCACCACGCGGATGCCGACCGGGCGCATCATGTATGGCGGGCGCGACCTGTTGAAGGCGTCGGTGCGGGAGATGCGCCAGATCCGCGGCGGGGAGATCGCGATGATCTTCCAGGATCCGATGTCGTCGCTGAACCCGGTGCTGACCATCGCCGACCAGATCGGCGAGTCGCTGCGCCTGCATCAGGGCCTGGACCAGGCCGCGGCGCGCAAGCGGGCGATCGAGCTTTTGGATCTGGTGCGCATCCCCGACGCCGCGCGACGCGTGGACGAGTATCCGCACCGCTTGTCCGGCGGCATGCGCCAGCGGGTGATGATCGCGATTGCCATCGCCTGCCGGCCGAAGCTGCTGATCGCCGACGAGCCCACCACGGCCCTGGACGTGACCATCCAGGCGCAGATCCTCGACCTGCTGCGCGATTTGCAGACCGAACTGGGGATGTCGGTGATCCTGATCACCCACGACATGGGCGTGATCGCCGAATTCGCCCGCCGGGTGATGGTGATGTATGCCGGCCGGGTGGTGGAGACCGCGCCGGTGGGGCAATTGTTCCGTCGGCCGGTGCACCCCTATACCGAGGGCCTGCTGTCGGCGATCCCCAAGCTCGATGTCGACGTTCGCCGCCTGCCGACGATCCCCGGCTCGATCCCCGATCCGACCGCGGTGGTGCCCGGCTGCCGCTACAACCCGCGCTGCGCCCTGGTGCAGCCGGCCTGCCGCGTCGACGCGCCGGCGCTGCTGCCGGTGGGGCCATTGCGCGAGGCGCGCTGTCCGCCGCGCGTGGCCGCGATGCAGGAGCAGATGGCATGAGCGCGCCGATCACCCCCCCGCCGATCATCCGCGTCCGCGACCTGCTGAAGGAGTTCCACGTCACCCGCGGCCGCGGCGGCCCGCCGGCGGTGCTGCGCGCGGTGAACAACATCAGCTTCGACATCAAGTCTGGCACCACGCTGGGCCTGGTCGGCGAATCCGGCTCCGGCAAGTCGACCACCGGGCGCCTGCTGGTCGGGCTGATCCCGGCGACGGCGGGGGAAATCGCGCTGTTCGGCGAGACCATCACCGGCAAGGGCAAGGACGGCGAGGCCGCCCTGGCCCGCGTGCGCAGCAAGCTGCAATTCGTCTTCCAGGACCCGCACGGCTCGCTGAATCCGCGCATGCGGGTGGGCGACTGCATCGCGGAGCCCATCGACATCGGCGGCGGCTGGAGCCGCAAGGATCGCGCGGACCGGGTGTCGGAACTGCTGGAGACCGTCGGCCTGCCGCGCGGCGTGGCCGAGCGCTTCCCGCACGAGTTCTCCGGCGGCCAGCGCCAGCGCATCGGCATCGCCCGCGCGCTGGCGCTGAAGCCGGATTTCGTGGTCTGCGACGAGCCGGTCTCGGCGCTGGACGTCTCCATGCAGGCGCAGATCATCAACCTGCTGCTGGATCTGCAGGAGAAGCTCGGCCTGTCCTATCTGTTCATCGCCCACGACCTGGCCGTGGTGCGCAGCATCGCCACCGACGTCGCGGTGATGTACGCCGGCGCGCTGGTGGAGCAGGCGCCGAAATCGGTGCTCTATGCCGCGCCGAAGCACCCCTACACCCAGGCCCTGCTGGAAGCGGTGCCGCGCCCCGATCCGGACCGGGTGCGCAGCGCGGCCCTGGGCGGCGAGGTGCCGTCGATCCTCAATCCCCCGCCCGGCTGCGCCTTTGCCGCACGCTGCCCGCAGGCGATGGATGTGTGCCGCCAAGACCGGCCGGCGCCGCGGGCGACCGGCGAGGGGCATGTGGTGGCGTGTCATTTGTACTAGATAGAAAGAAGACAAGGCCAGGGCGCTGCCCCTGCGGCGCGCCTTCGCGCCGCATAACCCGCCAGGGGCCAAGCCCCTGGACCTTATATTATTTAGGCAGACTCGACCCCATTTTCTGAAGTGAGGTATTTGTCTTATGTTAAAGGTCCAGGGGCTTGGCCCCTGGCGGGTCTGGGCGGAGCCCAGCCTTGTCTTTCTTGGCTATGCTTATCACGCCACCAACCCCGCATACTTCGCCGGGAACCCGGTCAGCGCCTCGATCCCCAGGCACGCCTCCAGGATCGCGCGCTCGGCGAAGCGCGGCCCGACCACTTGCAGCCCCACCGGCAGGCCGGAGGGCGACAGGCCGATCGGGATGGTGGCCGCCGGGTGGCCGGTGAGGTTGAACGGCAGCGTATAGGGCACGCCGTCGTCCCAGCGGTCATAGCCCTGGCTGTGATAGGCGATGTCGGCGCGCGGGGCGACGTGCGGCGTGGTCGGCGTCAGCAGCAGGTGGTGGGTGCTGAACAGGCAGGCCACGCGGTTGTGCAGGCGCGGGCGGGCGACCATGCCGGCCAGCACGCGGTCGACCG
>JBIPLY010000429.1:0-3705 GCA_044369385.1 Acetobacteraceae bacterium
TCGCGGTCTGGGATGCCGCGCAATGCTACGGACAGGTCGTGGCGCGCGAGGCGATGCAATGGTGCATCGATACAGCCAAGACCCACGGCATCGCCATCCATGGCCTGCGCAACGTGCATCACATCGGTCGCGTCGGCACCTATGGCGAGATGGCCGCTGCTGCCGGGCTGGTCTCGATCTCCTTCGTCAACGGCTACAGCGGCAAGCCCCGCGTGGCGCCGTTCCGCGGCAAGCATGGGCGCTTCACCACAAACCCGATCTGCATCGCGGTCCCGGGCACCGCCACGACAAAGCCGGTCATTCTGGACTTCGCGACCAGCGTGATCGCGCTCGGGAAGGTTCGCGTTGCCTACAATGATCGGCGACAGGTGGTGCAGGGCGCTCTCATCGACTCGGATGGCCGCCCCACGACCAATCCCGGGGTCATGTATGAGGAGCCGATCGGCGCTGCACTGCCGTTTGGCGAGCACAAGGGCTCGGGCCTGGCCCTGATCTGCGATCTGCTCGCCGGCGCCGTCGCGGGGGCTGGGGTGATGCCGGGCGAGACGCCGCCGGACCATGGCATCGTCAATGGCTGGCTTACCTTCGTGCTTGACCCCACGCGCCTGGCGGCAATGCCATTCATCCAGTCCGAGATCGACAAGATGGTCGGGTTCGTCAAGTCGTCGCCCCCGATCGACCCGGCCCTGCCCGTGCTTGTCGCCGGCGAGCCGGAACGCATCGCGCGCGAGGCCCGCGCCCGCGACGGCATCTACATCGACAACGAGACCTGGGCCCAGCTGGCCGAGGCCGGCCGCAGCCTGGGCGTCAACATCAAGCTTGGAGGCTGAGATGGCCGATCCCACCGCCCGCCGTCGCCTGGGCCGCACCGCCCTGTCGGTGACCCAGCTCGGCTTCGGTACCGCGCCCCTCTCCGGCTTCCGGGACGTCATCCCGGAGCGGGACGCCATCGCCACGGTGGAGGCGGCCTATGATGCCGGCGTGCGCCTGTTCGACACCTCGCCCTATTACGGATATGGCCGCGCCGAACTGCGCATGGGGGCGGCCCTGCGCGACCGGCCGCGCGACGACCTGGTTGTCTCCACCAAGATCGGCCGCTGGATGACACCCGTTCCCCGCGGCAAGACGATCGAGGGCATGCGACGGGGCGGGCTGAACCACTATCCGACCTTCGACTACAGCTACGATGGCGTGCATCGCTCGCTGGAGCAGTCGCTGTTGCGGCTGGGCATGGATCGCATCGATGTCGTGCTGGTCCACGACGTCGATTTCTGGACCACGGGTGACCGGATGGTGCTGGAGGAACGCTTCGGCCAAGTGATGGGCGGGGCGCATCGCGCCCTGGTCGAGCTGCGGGAGCAGGGGGTGATCGGCGCGATCGGCGTCGGACTCAACGAGGCCGACATGTCGGCGCGCTTCGTGCGGGCGGGGGATTTCGACTGTGTGCTGCTCGCCGGCCGCTACACGCTGTTGGAGCAGCGGGCGCTTGATGATTTCCTGCCGCTTTGCGTCAGCCGCAATGTCAGCGTCATCCTCGGCGGCCCGCTGAACTCCGGGGTGCTCGCCACCGGCGCGCGCCAAGGGGCGAAATACGACTATGCCGACGCGCCCGCCTGGGTGATGAACCGCGTCGCCCGGATCGAGCAGGTCTGCCTGCATCACGGCGTGCCGCTGGCCGCCGCGGCGCTGCAGTTTCCGCTCGCCCATCCCGCGATCGCGGCCATCATACCAGGCGCGGTTTCGGAGCAGGAGTTCCGCAGCAACTTCGCGCTGATGCGCCACCCGATCCCGGCAGCCATGTGGGACGAGCTGCGCAGCCTTGGGTTGCTCGACGATCGAGCGCCAGTGCCGGCATGAGCAGCATTCCGCTCACCGCGCCCGGCGACGACTCTGGCGGCGCGCATCGCGACCTGGCGCATGCGGCCCATGCGCGGGGGGACTTGGCTGCCGCTATCGCGGCGCAGACCGAAAGCCTCGCCAGACTGGAGAAGGCTGGGCAGTTGACGGCCGAGGACATGCTGTTTCTGGCTCTGTTGCATTTTCAGGCCAATAGCACTGCTCAATCGCTGGCAGTGATCGACCACGCCCTCGCCCTGTTCCCTGCGGCAGCGCCGTTGCATGAGAACCGTGGCGTGCTGCTGATGACCATGGGCAATCCTGGCGGCGCCATTGATGCCTGCCTGCTGGCGCTGAAACACGGCGGTGGCTCGCCCAACATCCACGATTGCCTCGCCGATGCTTCAGGGCGCATCGGCCGCATGGACGAAGCCGTCCGACATGGGCGCAACGCCCTGGAGGCGAAGGACAGGATGTTCTGCACCGCCCCCCCGGCGCGCATCACCATGCCCTCCATACCCGCAGGCCCGTTCAATCCGCACACCCCATCAGAGAACATCATCGCCTACACCTTGTGGGGCAACAGCCAGCGCTATGTGATCCCGCTGATGGAGAACTTGCGGCTGATCGCGCATCTGTTCCCCGGCTGGACAGCGCGCATCTATCTTGATGAAACCGTCCCGACGATCGTGCAGGAGGAGTTCGGCAAGCTCGGCGCCCAGGTTGTGAAGATGGTGCTGCCGCACAGTGTTCCCGGCCACCGGCGACTGTTGTGGCGGTTCTCCGTGATCTCCGACCCCGCCGTGCGCCGCTTCCTCGTGCGCGATGCGGATTCGCTTTTGACGGTCAAGGAGCGTGTGGCGGTCGATGCCTGGCTGGCGTCCGGATACCATTTCCATGTCATGCGCGACTTCTATACCCACACGGATCTGATGCTGGCCGGAATGTGGGGCGGTGTCGGCGGGCTGCTGCCCGATCCAGATACGCTGATGGCGCATTTTCGCGGATGGCGGGCAGAAGGAAATCATGTCGACCAGGATTTGCTGTCAGAGATGATATGGCCTTCGATCAAGCATCACTGCTTGATACATGACAGCGTCTTCACCGGCTGTCTTGGCAGTGTCTCGTTTCCTCCTTACGGTGAACTGCCACCGGGACATCATATTGGCGAGAATGCTTATATGCGACTGATGGCTGAGCAGACCTAGCAGGCTGTGGAAATTCGGACTGTTCGAAGCGGCGATGAGGTGATTCTCTGCGACGGTGTGTGACGTCGGTAGGATTGGCGATGCGTGGCTGGGATCGGCAGACGGGGTCGATGTTCAGCTATGTGAGCCCGGAGGCGCTGGTGCCGCCGGACCACCCGCTGCGGGCCGTCCGGCTGCTTGTGAATGCGGCGCTGGAGCGGCTGTCCGGGGACTTCGACGCGCTCTACGCCCCCGGCGGGCGTGACTCGATCGCGCCGGAGAAGTTGCTGCGGGCGCTGCTGCTGCAGGCGTTCTACTCGGTGCGGTCCGAGCGGAGGCTGATGGAGCAGGTGACCTGCAACATGCTGTTCCGCTGGTTCGTCGGGCTGTCGATGGACGCGCCGGTCTGGGACGTGACGGTGTTCACCAAGAACCGCGACCGGCTGCTGCGGGGCGAGGTTGCGGGCAAGTTCTTCGCCGCGGTGCTGGCCGATCCGCCGGCGAAGCCTCTGCTGTCGTCGGAGCACTTCTCGGTCGACACGCCGCACGTGGCGCATCACACCAATGGCCGCCGCTCGGCGATCGACGGGCGGACCACCCGGCACCTCGGCTACGCGGGCAGCCAGCGCATCCGCAAGCGGATCGAGGAGGTATTCGGCTGGGGCAAGGAGATCGGCGGCAT
>JBIPLY010000430.1:0-3701 GCA_044369385.1 Acetobacteraceae bacterium
ACATCGCGCACGAACTCGGCGCCGACGATGTCCAGCGCACAGGTCTCGCTGGCCAGCACCCAGGCCCGCCCGCCCTCGGCGTTCTGCAACTGCCCCAGGATCAGCGGCCGCACCCCCAGCGGGTCGCGCACGCCCAGCAGCGCGGCATCGGTCAGCGCGATCAGCGAATAGGCGCCGATCACCTGCTTCAGCGCATCGATCAGCCGGTCGACCACGGTGGAATACTGGCTGATCGCGATCAGGTGGATGAACACCTCGCTGTCCATGGTGGACTGGAACAGGCAGCCGCGGCGGACCAGGGCGCGGCGCAGGGCGGTGGCGTTGGTCAGGTTGCCGTTATGCGCCACGGCCAGGCCGCCGAACTCGAAATCGGCGTAGAGCGGCTGGACATTGCGCAGCACGGTGCTGCCGGTGGTGGCGTAGCGGTTGTGGCCCAGCGCGCGGCTGCCGGGCAGGCCGGCGATGACCCGCGCGTCGCCGAAATTCTCGCCGACCAGGCCGAGGCCGCGATGCGAATGGAAGTGCTGCCCGTCATGGGTGACGATGCCGGTGGCTTCCTGCCCGCGATGCTGCAGCGCATGCAGGCCCAGCGCGGTGAGGGCGGCGGCGTCGGGGTGGTTCCATACGCCGACCACGCCGCACTCCTCGTGCATCTTGTCGTCTGCCCCGGGGGCCGCGAGGGACTCGTCGTCATGGACGGGCATGGCGTGCTCCAATCGGGTCACGGTTTCGGCGGCTGGCGGCCCAGCGGGACCGCCTGCAACAGGTCGATCGCCCTGGTGGGCGCCATCGGCGGCGGGATCGGCACGCTGGGGCGGAAGCGTTCGGGGATGTGCTGCACCAGGGCCGCGGCGGAATCGGCGACCAGCGGCAGCAGCCGCGCCTCGCGCACCGGCTCCGGCCAGCGCTCGGGCGTGGCGAACCAGCCGCCGGCGATGTAGCCCGCCACCACCAGCAGCGCGCCGCGGGCGATGCCGAACAGGATGCCCAGCGTGCGGTCGACCGCGCCCAGGCCGAGGCTGTGGAACAGCTGCGCCACCACCGAGGTGCCGATGGTCAGCACCAGCAACCCGCCCAGGAACAGCACGGTATGGGCGATGATCAGCGACATCTGCTCGTTGCCGACCAGATCGCGCACCGGGCCGATGGCGTAGTCGATCCCGACATAGGAGAGATACGCAGCCCCGGCCCAGGCCGCCAGGCCCAGCACCTCGCGCACCAGGCCGCGCATGAACGACAACCCCGCGGAGATCGCGACGAGGACCAGAACGGCGAGATCGGCCCAGGTCACGGGCCGGGGGCTGCCAGGAAATGGGGCATGGGGGGTATCCTATATCCTCGGCCGGGGGGGCGGCGCCAGCCCTGGCGCGCTCATGCCTCGTCTGTCCCGGCGGGCTTGCGCGCCCCCTTGCCGGTGAACTTCGCCACCAGGTCGCCGAGATGGCCGATCTCGTCCAGCGCCAGGCCCTCGGGGGCGGCCAGCTTGCGGTTGCCGCCGGCCACCCGGCGCGGCAGGGCGGCGCGGGTGAAGCCCAGCTTGGCCGCTTCCTTCAGCCGGCCCTCGGCATGCGCCACCTGGCGCACCTCGCCGGACAGCCCGACCTCGCCGAAGAACACACAGGCCGGGTCGGTGGGTGTGTCCGTCGCCGCCGAGGCCAGGGCGGCGGCCACCGCCAGGTCGGCGGCCGGCTCGCTGATGCGCAGGCCGCCGGCGACGTTCAGATAGACGTCCGTGGCCCCCAGCTTCAGCCCGCAGCGCGTCTCCAGCACCGCCAGCAGCATCGACAGCCGCCCGGAATCCCAGCCGATCACCGAGCGCCGGGGCGAGCCGCCGGGATTGGCCGACAGCAGGCACTGCACCTCGACCAGCACCGGGCGGGTGCCCTCCACGCCCGCGAACACCGCACTGCCGCTGATGTTGCCGCGCCGTTCGGCCAGGAACAGGGCCGACGGGTTGGCCACCTCCGACAGCCCGCCCTCGCCCATCTCGAACACGCCGATCTCGTCCGTCGCGCCGAAGCGGTTCTTCACCCCGCGCAGGATGCGGAACTGGTGGCCGCGATCGCCCTCGAAATGCAGCACCGCGTCGACCATGTGTTCCAGCACGCGCGGCCCGGCGATGGTGCCCTCCCGCGTCACATGGCCGACCAGCACCAGGGCGGTGTCCTGCTGCTTCGCCGCTCGAATCAACTCGAAGGCGCTGGCGCGCACCTGGCTGACGCTGCCCGGGGCGCTGTCGATGCCCTCCATCCACATGGTCTGGATCGAATCGATCACCACCAGCGCGGCATCGCGCGCCTCGCCGATGGCGGCGGCGATGTCGCGCAAATTGATGCTGGCGGCCAGCTCCAGCGGCGCCTTGTGCAGCCCCAGGCGGCGCGCGCGCAACCGCACCTGGTCCACCGCCTCCTCGCCCGAGACATACATCACCCGCCGGCCTGACTGCGCCAGCCGGGCGGCGGCCTGCAACAGCAGCGTGGACTTGCCGATGCCGGGATCGCCGGCCAGCAGCACCGCCGAGCCAGGCACCAGCCCGCCGCCCAGCACCCGGTCCAGCTCCGCAATCCCCACCGGCACGCGCGGCGGCGGGGTGGCCGCCCCGGCCAGGTCGACGAACTCCAGCTTGCGCGCGCTTCGCCCCTTGGCGGGGCCGGGGGCGGCGGCTTCCTCGACGATGGTGTTCCACTCGCCGCAGGCCTCGCAGCGCCCCGCCCATTTCGGGGTGATGGCGCCGCAGGACTGGCAGACGAAGCGGGAGACGGGTTTGGCCATCAGCAAGAAAGCCTTCTTTTTGTGAACAAAAAGAAGCAAAAAAACTTTCTCCCACCGCCAGCATGGAGTCCCGGCGCTGATGCTGGCAACGGATAAAAGTTTTTTTGCTTCTTTTTTTTCAAAAAAAAGAAGTCCTTACTTGTCTTCAATCTTAGGCGCGAGATCGGGAAACATCCCCCGCTCCACCAGCGCGCAGACGATATGCGCCGCCGTGATGTGGCATTGCTGGATCACCGGCGTCCAGGTGGACGGTGCGCGCAGCACATGGTCGCAGAGCGCCACCATCTTCCCTCCCGCCGCGCCGGCGAAGCCCAGCGTCACCAGCCCCTGCGCGCGCGCCGTCTCCAGCGCGCGGACCACGTTGGGCGAATTGCCGGAGGTGGAGATGCCCAGGAACACGTCGCCGGCGCGGCCGAGCCCGACGATCTGGCGCGCGAAGACATGCTCGTAGCCATAGTCGTTGGCTGTGGCAGTGATGGCGGAGCTGTCGGTGGTCAGCGCGACGGAGGGCAGGGCCGGGTGGTCGAACATCAGCCGGGAGATGAACTCCCCGGCGATGTGCTGCGCGTCGGCAGCACTGCCGCCATTGCCGGCGACCAGCAGCTTGCCGCCGGATTTCATGCTGGCCACCACCGCTTCGGCCATGGCCAGCATCACCCGGGTTGCTTCGGGATCGGCGGCGAAGGCATCCATCGCCGCCCGGCTGGCGGCCAGGTAGTGCGCGGTATAGCGGGCGGCATCGCTGGGCATGGTCGCCTCCGTCATGGTTCCCCGTCTTCCGCCGCCTCGGCCGGCGCGTCAACCGCTTCCTCGGCGCCGATGAGCAGGGCGGCAGCCTCGGGGTCGATCACATCGACGGCGCGCAGCTGGCGGTCGAGCGCCCGGGTGCGCACCCCGGCGCGTTCGAAGGTGTTTGGGAAAGTGGTGGC
>JBIPLY010000431.1:0-3700 GCA_044369385.1 Acetobacteraceae bacterium
GGCCCAGCTCGTGGCCGGAATTGGCGGTGAACACCACGTCGCGCGCCGGCGGGGCGGCGATCAGCGCGCGCAGGCATTCCAGCCAGCACACCAGCCCGCCGCCGCGCTCGGCGGTCGATTGCCACCAGGAGGAGCGCGGCGTCATCACCACCAGCGGCGTGCGGCCGGCCGGCGCGGTGCCGCGGATCGCCACCACCACGTTGCGCGCCTGTGCGGCGGTGCGCTTGCTGCGCACCACCACGCGCATCGCCGCGCCGCGCCGGGCGGCGGCGAGGATCTTCTCCGCCTCGGTGCTGGGCATCTGGATGATCGGCGGGCCGAACGGGGTGTTGAAGTGCTCGGCGTTCAGCAGCGCCAGGCCGGGCGCCTCGCCGCGCGTGATCACCACCAGCGCCTTGTTCTTGGTCTCGCGCCGGAAGCGGGTGAAGTCTGGGCTGTAGACCACCGTCGGCGGCAGTTCGAGGATATGGACATCGCCATCGCCGGGATCGCCCAGCCCCGGCCCGACCGTGGCCAGCGCCATCACCCGGCCGTCGGGCGTATCGGGCGCGTCGAACATCTTTTCCCCGGGAATGCGCTCGCCCTCGATGTCCAGGAAAACGGCGTCGGGGTCGATCCGCGACACATCGAACGCCTCGAAGGACACCGCCGCCCCCATCGCGCGCGCCTCGCCCGCCAGCCACTCCGCCCCGGCCTGGTCGCCCGCCGTCGCGGTGCGGTGCGGGCCCTGGCTGTCCCAGGCCTGCAGCCAGGCAGCGGCGCGCGCCGCATCGCCCGGGCCGGCAGCGCCCGTCATGATCGCCGCCCCGGCCAGCAGCAGATTGCGCCGCGCGATGGACATTGTGTTCCTCCCATGGCCCGCCCCGTCCGCCGTTCCGGTTCAGCTTTCCAGCTCGCTGTCCCAATACAGGTAATCGCGCCAGCTTTCATGCAGATAGTTCGGCGGGAAGCCGCGGCCGTTCTCCTGCAGCTCCCAGGTCGAGGGCTGGCGCGGCTCCAGGCGCGGGTGCATGTGGCATTCGCGCGGCAGCCGACTGCCCTTGCGCAGGTTGCACGGGCCGCAGGCGGCGACCACGTTCTCCCATGTGGTGCGCCCGCCGCGGCTGCGCGGGATGACGTGGTCGAAGGTCAGGTCGGGCGCCGATTGCGCATGGCCGCAATACTGGCAGGCGAAGCCGTCGCGCAGGAACACGTTGAACCGGGTGAAGGCGGGGCGGCGGGCGGTGGCGATGTAGTCCTTCAGCGCAATGACGCTGGGCAGGCGCATCCGCAGGCTGGGCGAGCGCACCTCGTGGTCGTATTCGCTCAGCACGCTCACGCGGTCCAGGAACACCGCCTTGATCGCGTCCTGCCACGACCAGACGGATAGCGGGAAATACGACAGCGGACGGAAATCCGCGTTCAGCACCAGCGCAGGGTAATGGTGGTCGCCGTCAGGCATCGATCACCCCCATGGCGGGGCACCCAGCTGCCGGGATTCTCGAATCGCCCAGCATGATGCCGCGCCGCGAACCCGGCGATCTTCGCACTGCCGCCCCGCCGCCCGCAACCCGGGGCGGCGCGGGTTTCATGGGTCTGTCGCAAACGCGCGCTGCAGGAACAGCGCCCCGGCGGACAGCCCGCCATCGTCGATGCCGTGCCCCAGCCGCGGGCACCAAAGCGCCGAGACGTTGTGCCCGCCCGCCTCCAGCGCCGCCTGTGCCGCGCGGGAGCGGGCGATCGGCACCACCTCGTCATCCTCGCCATGCACCAGCAGCACCGGCGGCCGGGCGGTGGCCTCCCCCAGCCGCTCCGGCGCCAGCAGCGCGCCCGAGAAGGCCAGGATCGCCCGCGGCGGCACCGCCCGGCGCAGCCCGGTGTGCAGCGCCATCATCGCGCCCTGGCTGAACCCCATCAGCGCATAGGCGTCCGGCGGAAGGCCAAGCCGCACCAACTGCGCATCGATGAACCGGTCCAGTGCCGCGCGCGCCAGCTCCGCGCCGGCCGCCAGCCGCGCCGGCGTGCGATCGGCCACCGAGAACCACTGCCGCCCATAGGGCGCCATGTCGCAGCCCTCCGGCGCGTCCGGGGCCGCAAACGCCGCACCCGGCAGCGTCCGCCCCCAGAACGGCGCCAGGTCGATCAGGTCATGCCCGTCCGCCCCCAGCCCGTGGCACAGCACCACCAGCTGGCGCGGCGCGCCCCCCTCGGCGGGACCCCAGCCGGGGCCGGTCAGCTCGGACATGGCACGCCCTCCGCGAACGATGGGCCATCCTAGCACACCTGGCCGCCGGCCGAGGCCAGCCTTGCCGCCGGCCGTCGCGGCATCGTAGCGTGGCGCCCGAACGCGTGGGCGAGGCGCCATGAGCATCTTCAACGCCACCGACAACACCTTCTTCAGCACCATCAGCGCCGCCATGGACGCCTCGTCGTCGGGCGACGTGCTGATGATCCCGGCCGGGCTGTATGTGGAGGAATTCCCCCTCATCACCCATTCGCTGACCCTGCAGGGCGTGGGCGGCATGGCGCATCTGCAAACCCCGAACCCGCAGCCGGCGAACGACCGCGCGGTGCTGTTCGTGAAGGGGTTCCAGGGCGCCGACCTGACCGTGCGCAACCTGGAGATCTCCGGCGCGGCGCGCCCGATCTGGACCAACGGCGCCGGCATCCTGTTCGAATCCGGCAACGGCAAGCTGACCGTGGTCGATTCGTGGCTGCACCACAACGAGAACGGCATCCTGGCCGGCGGCGGCGCCAGCGCCACGGTGGAGATCATCCGCTCCGAGTTCAGCTTCAACGGCAATCCCACCTATGCCGGAACGGTGAGTGCGGCGCACAACCTCTATGTCAACGACGTCGTCTCCCTGACCGTAACGGACAGCCTGTTCCACAGCGTGCGCACCCATCACGAGCTGAAGTCGCGCGCGCAGTCCACCACGATCCTGAACAGCCGCTTCGTCGACGGGCCCGATTCGCAGGCCAGCTACAGCATCGACCTGCCCAATGGCGGCATCGCGCGCATCGAGGGCAACCAGATCGTCAAGGGGCCGCAGGCGGTCAACCGCCACGTCATCCATTTCGGCGGCGAGGCGGTGCCGACCTGGCCCGGCTCGCGGATCGACATCGTCGGCAACATCATCATCAACCAGCGCGAGGCCGGCGCCACCGCGCTGTTCAACCAGTCCCGCGATGCCGGCGGGGCGGCCAATCCGGCGAGCATGATCGACAACACCATCTACAACGTGCCGGTGCTGCACCAGACCGTGTTCGGCCCCTACGACCTGACGCTGGGCGGGAACCTGATGCTGACCGGGGCGGCGCCGTCCGTCTCGCTCGCGCCGCCCTGGCAGAACAACACCGCGCCGACGCCGGAGCCGGCCAGCCTGGTGCTGCTCGGCGCCGCGATGGCCGCCGGGCTGCTGCTGCGCCGGCGGCGAGGCACGGCGCGCGCCTGACCGCATGCTCATCACCCGCTTCGCCCCCAGCCCCACCGGGCTCCTGCACCTGGGCCATGCCCATTCAGCGCTGACCGCCTGGCGCCGTGCGCGGGAGGCCGGTGGCCGATTTCTGCTGCGGCTGGAGGACATCGACCCGGCACGCTGCCGGCCGGATTTCGCCGCTGCGATCCTGGAGGACCTGGCCTGGCTCGGGCTGGACTGGGATGGCGCGGTGCGGGTTCAGTCGGCGCACATGGACGAATACCGCGCGGTGCTGGCCGCGC
>JBIPLY010000095.1:0-11614 GCA_044369385.1 Acetobacteraceae bacterium
CAGGTACACCGCCGCCGACCCGCGCCGCAGCGACCCCTGGGAGATCGCCAGCGTCAGGCTGTCCATCACCCGGATGAACGGAATCACGCCGGAGGTCTTGCCGTTCTGCCCCACCTTCTCGCCGATCGAGCGCAGATTGCCCCAGTACGAACCGATGCCGCCGCCCTTGCTGGCCAGCCAGACATTCTCGTTCCACAGCCCGACGATGCCCTCCAGCGAATCGCTGGCCTCGTTCAGGAAGCAGGAGATCGGCAGCCCGCGCGTGGTGCCGCCATTGGACAGCACCGGGGTGGCCGGCATGAACCACAGCCGGCTCATGTAGTCGTACAGCCGCTGCGCATGCCCGGCATCGTCGCCGTAGAAGCTGGATACGCGCGCGTAAAGATCCTGATAGCTCTCGCCGGGCAGCAGGTAGCGATCGTCGAGCGTCGCCCGCCCGAAATCCGTCAGCAGCGCGTCGCGGGAGCGATCGACGCGAACCTCGTGGTGGCCCTGGAACTGAACGACATCAAGCACGACAACACCCCCGACGCGACACGAGCCCAACCGGACCAGGGGATGACATCCCCGTAACCCCATCCTGCCCAAAGCCTTGCGACCGTCAATTCAAATTACACTACATCTAGCGCGCCCACGCCCGGCGGCCACACAATATGGTCGGATGATGCACCCGCGCCACACCGCCCCATGAACGTAGCGCGAACATACGCTCCCGCCGACACCGCGCCAAGCATGCCGCGATTCGCTCCCCAGGTACCCCGTGATTCACAGCGCCGCCGCCAGCCGCCGCGCCAGGAATGCCGACAGGCCCGCAGATTCCGATCCGAACTCACCTCCTTCAGCCAGCACGGCTTCACCGGTCGGCAACCAATTCCGACTAGTGGGGCAGCGCTCACATCGCGAGAACCCCCATGCGCCTGACCGCCACCATCGGAACGAAGCTGAGCGTCGCGTTCATGGCCATCGTCGCGATCGCATGCGCCGCCATGGCCGGCTGGTCGCTCTGGCATGCCGCCAGCCGCGCCGAACAGGAGATCGCCGCCAGCCTGGCGGAGGGCGCGGCCGCGCTGGACCGGACGCTGGCCAACGAATCCACCCGCCAGACTTCCATCGCCCGCGCCCTGGCGGCCTTGCCGCAGATCCAGGCGCTGACCTTCGCCGCGGACCGCGACGCCATGCTGGCCGCGCTCGCGCCCCAGTTCTCCGCCCTCGCCAACGCCGGCGACATCACCAACCTCTCGATCATCCTGCGTTCCGGCATCGCCTTGGCTCGCGCCCACAGCCCGAAATCCTTCGGGGACGATGTTTCCGCCCGCCGCCAGGACATGATGGCGGCGATGCGCGACAACCGCGTCTCCACCGGCATCGAGCAGCTCCCGGATGGCGCTGGCGCTGCCGCCGTGGTTCCCGTGGTCCACAACGGCGCGGTCGTCGGCATCCTGAACGTCAGCACCATCTTCAACGCCACGCAGCTCAACCGCCTGCGCGCGCTGACCGGCCATGCCCTGGCGGTCCACGGACGGCGCCAGGACAAGCTCGTCACCATGGGCACGTCCGACGGCTTCACCTCCGCCGTCGCCGAGGCCGAGCTGCGCGCCGCCTTCGCCCTCAAGCCCGGCGACGCCCCCCTGCCCGCCCGCACCATCGAGGCCGACGGCCGCACCATCTCGATCCTGCTCGCCCCTTTGCACAACTCCGCCGGCGCGACCGTCGCCGTGGCCGAGATCCAGCTCGACCGCACCGCCCAGGTCGCCGAGGCCCGCGCCGAGCGCCTGGCCATCGCCGCCATCGCCGCCGCCATCCTGCTCGCTGCCGCCCTGGTCGGCTGGCTGATCGCCCGCAGCATCTCGCGCCCGGTCGCCGCAATGACCCGCGCCATGGAGGCACTGGCGGACGGCCGGCTGGACACCGACATCCCCGCGCGCGGCAACCGCGACGAGATCGGCGCCATGGCCAAGGCGGTCCAGGTCTTCAAGGACAACGCCATCGCCGTCGCCCGTCTGGCCGAGGAGAAGAACGCCGCCGAGGCGCAGGCCGCCGCCGCCCAGCGCGCCGAGCGCCATCGCCTGGCCGCCGATTTCCAGTCCGCTGTCGGCACGCTGCTGTCCGGCGTCAGCGCCGCGGCCACGGAAATGGAGGGCTCTGCCCGCACGCTGGCCGGCACCGCCGAGCAGGCCGACCACCGCGCCCAGGCCGCCCGCACCGCCACCGATGAGACCTCCGCCAACGTGCAGACCGTCGCCGCCGCCGCCGAGGAACTGGCCGCCAGCGTCAACGAGATCTCCCGCCAGGTGGTCAACTCCAGCGGCATCGCCGCCCGCGCCGTGGAGCAGTCCGACGCCACCGACCGCCGGGTTCAGGGCCTGGCCGCCGCGGCCGCCCAGATCGGCGATGTGGTCCGCCTGATCGGCGACATCGCCGCGCGCACCAACCTGCTGGCGCTGAATGCCACCATCGAGGCGGCCCGCGCCGGAGAGGCCGGCAAGGGCTTCGCGGTGGTGGCCACCGAAGTGAAGCACCTCGCCACCCAGACCGCGCGGGCCACGGAGGAGATCAGCGCCAAGGTGACGGAAATGCAGTCTGCCACCTCGGACAGCGTGATTGCCGTGCGCGCGATCGGCGCGACCATCGGCGAGATCGCCACCATCGCCAACAGCATCGCCGCCGCCGTCGAGCAACAGGGCGCCGCCACCCAGGAAATCGCCCGCAACGTCCAGCAGGCGGCCGACGGCACCCGCGATGTCGCCACCAACATCGCCGGCGTCACCGTGGCGGCCGGCGAGACCGGCACCGCCGCCGCCAGCATGCTCGGGGCGGCGACCGAACTGTCCGGCCAGTCGGAGACGCTGCGCCTGGAGATCGACCGGTTCCTGGAAGGGGTGAAGGCCGCCTGATACCCGCTGCCGAAAGCACCAACCGGCACAGCTGCGGTCAGGCCCGAAGGGTAGTGGACACAGCAGACACGGAGGGCCACCTAGAGCGGAAGCCATCCTGATAGTCGCACGGCCACCGCTCCAGCTCTTTGCTCGAGAACGAAAATCTTCCGACCGGATGATTCCATCCGGTCGGATATTGCTCTGGGTCACAGAAGAGGCTCTAACCGGATTGCCTTGCGGGCACAGCGCCCTGCCTTCTGCCTGTCCTCTGTGGCTCTCTGTGTCCACTTCGCTTGAAGACCTGACCCCAGCGGCAAAGGTCAGTCATTTTGGCATCCAATACAAAACATGGGCCGCGCTGACGGAACCACGGCCTATGCACTGGAGTGGATCAATCCAGACCGGCCCAGGTGCGCCGGGCTTCTGCCACGAACCGCTCCTTGCTGCCACTTGGATGCGTCAAGCCCATGTACTGCTCGACTTCGGCAAGATGCCAGACAATCGCCGCATCGCCGGCCACGCCATCGAGCAGGTCGCGGACTTCGAGGAGGTCGCGGTCATTCTCGTCATCCGGAAGTGCATGGTCCTTGCGCCCCACCGGACCAACCTTCAGCGTCATCGGAATGCCGATCGGGTTCCTGTGCGCGGCACAGAGCCGTCGCAATGTGCCGATACCGATCATCGCGCGGCCAAGCCCCCCGTCGCGCCGCCGCTGCTCCCGCGCACGGTCCCTCTGCACGACGCATTCACGTGCGGTCGTTTCCGCGGCGAAGGAAAACGGGCATCATTCGTGCCAGCGCACCCGGCGTGTGAGCCCCTCGACAACAGCGGCGCAGTCACCCATCGCCGCCATCCGGCACCGAACGAACAAGGCGACCACCGTCCACTGCCCGTACCACTTTCCCACTTCGTTCCGCAGGCCGATATACAGCCGCTGTTCCAGCCCGTTGGCGCCCGGCCGCGCACACTGCATCATCGGCACGCCCCCCACCCGGATCGCCGACCAGCGCGCGGCGGCCGGCCGGCACCATGCCTGCGCAAGGCCATTGGTCGTGCGATGCTCCAGCGAAGCGTTGTAGCTCAACGAAAACATGACCGACGGCGCGGCGGCATCCTGGCATTCGCTGCCGGCCAGCGCGATCGCAAACCCGCGATCCGGCATCGGCGGCTCGGAATTGCAGACATGGAAGTGATCCGGGATTTCGAGGGAAATGCCGAATTCCTCATTGCTGTACAGCCTTGCGGCGCAAGCACTGGATGCCGATGCGATCACAAGCAAGGTGAGGGCAACAGCGCACAAGCCACGCCGCAAGGCAGGAGCGTGACCGCCGCCGCCGCCTGTCACCCGCCGCCAGTCATTTGGGGCTGGGACGGCCCGAAATGCGCGGCCCGGACCGCGGCAACGAAGCGGGGCTTGTCGCCGTTCGCCCCCTCGCCAATGCCCAGGTCCTCCCGTTCGACCTCATCGAGATAGGCGACAATCTCCGCATCCGTTGCGCCGGCCTTCAGCATTTCCCGAACCCCTGTCAGGTAGTTGTCATACTCGTCATCCGGAAGCGGGCCGTCCTTCAGCCCTTCCGGGCCGACCTCCAGCTCCATCGGAAAGCCGATCGGGTTCCAGTGCGCGGCGCAGAGCTTCCGCAATTCTTTGATACTGATCATTTTTTCTCTCAGTATATTGTGATCACGTGGCCAGAAACGTTGTTGATTATAACCGTTATACCATTATTCGTTCCTTCATATTTCGTAAAAATCCCTTGTATTGTTACACGAGAATGCCTGATAGCATCCTCGACGACCGACGGCGGGAGTCCTCGATCCTGCATCTGATCCAAGGCATGTCCAGTATAGCGGCGCCCATTGATGTCGTCAGGCCGGTTTCGAGCGCGCGTCCGCGGGTTGACAAGCTGCCGGTTCGCTCCGTCTGGCGATTTGCCATACCGACCGGAAGGCGCCGACGCCGGCGGGCGGTATCCTCGGCCGAAGCCACTGCCGCCACTTCCGCCCCCCATCTCGTCGGATATCTTCTGCGCAAGCGCCAACTCGCTGCCCAGAACATGCAGACGGCGGCCCGCTTTGCCGATGCGCAGAACCGCGGGGATCGATATCCAATCCGGGTGCCGCTTGCGCCATTCAACAGGTGCGGGCGCGCCATTGGGCACGAACACGAAGGGCAGCCGAAGGACGTTACTCGAATCCTCTGGTGCAGTCATGACAATCTCCCCTATGAGAGGAAATTATCCTACATTCCGCACACCCGCTTCAACCCCAAACGCACCCCCCTCAAACCGCCCGAACCCCGCACCACTCCGCGATGAACGCCGCGATCGAGACGGTGTTCTTCTTCAGCGACGGCAGATGCGCCCGCTCGTCGAAGGCATGCGCGCCCTCCCCTTTCGGGCCGTAGCACAGCGCCGGAATCCCGTAATAGTTCAGATAGGCCCGCACATCCGCCACCCCGGTCGAGACATGCGTCTTCAGCGTCTCGCCATAGACCGCCGCGTGGGTCGCGGCCAGAACGCGCTCCGCCTCGCTGCCCTCCGGCAGGTGGAACCCGTCGGCCTGGAAGCCGTTCCAGATCACCTCGGGCGGGTTGTTGGCCAGGAAGGAATCCCCACGCGCGGCATCGGCCACCGCATCCAGCACCTGCTGCCGCGCCTCGGAGAGCGGCGTGCCCTCCAGCAGCCCGATCCGGCAATCCACCTCGCACCAGGCCGGGGTCGAGCTGCCCCAGTCGCCGCCGCGGATCACGCCGGGGTTGAACTTCACCGGGTTGTTCATGCCCGCGAACAGCGGATGGTCCTTGGCCCGCGCGTTGATCTCCGCCGTCAGCCCATACAGCCGCTGCAGCAGCGCAAAGGCCGACATGATCGCATTGGTCCCGGTATCGGCCACCGCCACATGCACCGGCACGCCGCGGATGCGCAGCCGGAACCACATCACGCCGACATGCCCGCGCGTCAGCGTCGCCCCGGTCGGCTCCGGCACCAGCGCCGCATCGGCCCGATAGCCGCGCGCCAGCGTCGACAGCGCGCCGTTGCCGGTGCACTCCTCCTCCGTCACCGTCTGCACATAGACATCGGATGCCGGCGCCAGCCCGGCCGTCTTCAGCGCATCCATGGCGAAGAACATCGCCGCGACACCCTGCTTCATGTCATGGCAGCCGCGCCCGTTCATCCACTCGCCGGAGATCACGGGATCGAAGGGTGGGAACTGCCACATCGCCTCCGGCCCCGGCGGAACGACATCGACATGCCCTTGCACGATCAGGCTGCGGCCCTTCTGCGCCCCCTCGCTCAAGGATGGCGCGCGCACCGTGCCCACCACCTGCACCGCCTGCGTGTAATCCGTGTCCATCACCGGGGAGAAACCCGGCAGATGGTCCATCTGCACCTCGGACAGGGTGTAACGGTCCACCGACCACCCCCGCCCGGCCATCTCGCGCGCCAGCCAGTCCTGGCACGGCCCCTCCTTGCCGCGCACCGACGGGAACCGCACCAGCGTCTGCAACCAGGCCACCTGCCTGGCCCAGTTCGCCTCCACGGCCTCTTCCAGCTTGCGGATCAGTGCGGGGTCGGACATCTCGGGAGCCTCATTCGGAAGAAAGGAAGAATCTTCTTTTTGTGAACAAAAAGAAGCAAAAAAACTTTACTCGTTTGCACCGCGTTCCCCGGGTGCAGACGGGCGCAAAGGATGGAAAGTTTTTTGGTTCTTTTTTTCAAAAAAGAACCGCTTTCTTACTTCGCAAACTCATCCCACAACACCTGCCCCACCTCGCCCATCAGCGAGCAGATGCGCACATCCGCCTCCACCTGCCCGCGCGAATTGCCATGCGGGTACTCAGTGGCATCGAAGGTGGCCAGCGCGAAGGCGATCGTGTCCCCTGCCCCGCGCCGCAGCAGCCCGACATCGTTGCGCAGCCCGCGCAGCGACCCGGTCTTGTTCGCCGCCGCCCCGCTCGGCAGGAAGCGCGGCACCCGCTGCTGGAAATGCTGCGTCTCCAGGATGGCGATCATATCGGCGCAATCCGCCGCGGTGCCCGCCTCGCCGCGCGCGATCATCGCCATCAGCCGCGCCATGTCCACGGCCGTCGCCACGTTGTTCGACCCGTTGCGGGCATAGGCGCCGGAGGCGAACGGCATCGCCGCCGCCTTGCTCGCCGCCTTGAACTCCCCGTAGGTCACCGCCCCCTCGCGCGGCAGGTCCCAGGCGGCGCGGAACAGCCCGTGGCAGGCCAGCGGCGCGAAGATGCCCTCCAGCCCCAGCGTGCGCATCCGCCGCGTCACGTTCTGCGCCCCGACCAGGTCCACCAGGATGTCGGTGGCGGTGTTGTCGCTGATGATGATCATCAGCGTCATCAGGTCGCGGATCGTCGGGTTCAGCCCGGCCGCCAGCGCCTGCATCACGCCCGATCCGATCACCCGGTTCGGCTCGGCATAGGCAATGCGGTCGGCGATGGCGAAGCGCCCCGCCCGCGCCTGGGCATAGACCTCCACCATCACCGGCACCTTGAAGGTGCTGGCGGTGGGGAACAGCTCTTCCCCGTTCAGCGCGATGGCATCGCCGCTTTCCACCATCCGCGCCGCAAAGCCGAACTCCAGCCCGGAGCCTTCGAACAGCCCCGCGATCTTCGTCGCAACCTGGTCCATCGTTCGGCCTACTTCTTCTCAAGGTTCCAATAGACGATCACCGGCGAGTTCAGCAGCCCGGACAGGCTGGTGCGCGTCGCCACGAACTGGTCGTACTGGCCCAGCACCCGATACGGCACCGCATCCACCAGCGCCCGGTGATACTTGTCCAGCGCCGCCGCCCGCCCGGCATCGTCCGCGTCCAGGAACGCCGCGCGCAGCTTCTCCACTTCCAGGTCGCACGGCCAGCCAACGAAGTTCCGCCCCTCGCAGGTCATGTCGGTGCCGACATTGGTCAGCGGATGGAAGGTGATGGCCCCTGGCGCCCCGGTCAGGAACATGTGCCAGCTTTCCTTGTTGCGCAGCCGCTGCCCAACCGTGCCCCAGTCGTTCCACACGATCTCGATGTTCAGCCCGGCCTTCTGCAGCGCATCCACCGCCACCTCGGCCATCTGCCCAAGGGTCGCGATCTCCTTGGTCGAGATGAAGTAGAGTTTCTCCCCTTTGTACCCGGCATCGACGAACATCTGCTTCGCCTTGGCCAGGTCCATCTTGAGGTCCTCCGCCCCCGCCTCGGTGCCGAACGGCGTGCCGCAGATGAAGAACGCGTTGCAGGTGCGCCAGTTCTCCGGGTCGCCCCAGGCGGCGGCCATGTAGTCGGATTGCTGGACCACATGGTTCAGCGCCCGGCGCATCTCCACCCGGTTGAACGGCGGGATCGTCGCGTTCGGCCGCAGCATGTTCTGCCCGGCCAGGTGGGTGATCTTGGTCAGCTTGATGTTGGCGTTGCGCCGCAGCAGCGGCAACAGGTCCGGCGCGCCGCGCTCCAGCATGTCGACTTCGTTGGCCTGCAATGCGGCGGATTGCGTCGACGGGTCCGGGATCACCCGCCACTCCACCCGGTCGACCTTCACATGCCGCCCGCCGGCCAGCCCGTCCGGCGCCTCGGCGCGCGGCTTGTAGGCGGGGTTGCGGTCATAGACCGCCTTGTGCCCCGACACGCGCTCGGCATGGTTGAAGCGGAACGGGCCGGAGCCGATGGCGTTGCTCACCTGGGTCAGCACCGGCTTGCCATCCGCCCCGATCGCATCCTGCGCCCGCATCACGGCCTGGAACCGCGCCGGGATCGCTCCCATCGAGAGCAGGAAGCCGGGATAGGGCCGGGACAGCTTGATCTCGATCGTGCGCGCATCGACCTCATCCACCGAGGCGACGGCCGTGCCCATGTTCCGCCCGACCGTGTCGATCACCAGCCAGCGCCGGATCGAGGCCACCACATCGGCGGCCGTGACCGGCGCCCCGTCGTGGAACGCCTGGCCCTCGCGCAGCACCACCCGCCACGACAGCCCGTCCGGCGCCATCGCCCAGCTTTCCGCCATCTGCGGCTTCGGGTTGAGCTGGCTGTCCAGGGTGAACAGCGACTCATAGACCATCACCCCATGGATCAGGCTGATCCAGGCGGTGCTGAACATCGGGTCCAGCACGGTGACATCCGCCGACGGCACGGTGCGGATCACCTTGGCCGGTTGTGCCTCGGCCTGCGCCCCCAGCGCCAAAAGCGCCGCCCCAGCCAGAATCCCGCGCCCGAAAACCCCGCGCCCGAACCTGTCCATCGTCGTCACCCCTGGATGCTGCGATGAAACAGCACCACAGCTCCGCCGATCCGGCAACAGCGAACTACGCAGTCGCGGCCTTGCGATAGGCGTAATTCTTGTCCAGCCGCTCCATCAGGTAGTCGCCATAGCGCACCGGCGCCCAACGCGGCGGGTTGTCCGCCCCGGTGCAGCTCGGCACGCACTGCACGATGCTGTCCATGTCCATGTCGAAGAAATACGGATTGGAGTAGCGGTCCCCGCCCGACAGGTTCTTCACCCGATGCGGCGTGGACTGCCAGCGCCGGTTGGTCCAGCGCGACAGCATATCCGCCACATTCACCACCCAGGTTCCCGGCACCGGCGGCGCGGCCAGCCAGGTCCCGTCCGCCCGCCGCACCTCCAGCCCCCCGGCATTGTCCTGGCACAGGATGGTCAGGAAGCCATAGTCGGTGTGCGGCGCCGAACCGAATGCATCCGCGGGCGCCCCCTCGGGCTGCGGCGGATAGTGCAGCATGCGCAGGAATGTCGTCGGCTTCTGGAAATGCGGCAGGAACCACTCCGCCGGCAGATCCAGCGCCATCGCCATCGGCCGCAGCAGCTTCATGCAGAACCCCCGCATCGCCGCCTCATACGCCTCGACCGCCGCGCGAAACCCGGGCAGGTCGGGCCACTGGTTCGGCCCATGCACCTCCGTGCCATAGCGCGGATCACCCGGTGCCACCTCGTGCATCAGCATCAGCGACTCGGAGTAGTTCGGCCGCTTCACCTCCGCCACCGTCGAGGTCACGATCACCGAGGAATTCGGCGCCATATACCCCCGATGCGTCGCATTCATCGCAAGCCGCCGCTTGGCCGCCTCCGGCTGCGCATGGAACCGCGCCGACTCCCGGAACAGCCCGTCCACCAGGTCCTGGCCGACGCCGATGTTGCGGAAATAGCAGAACCCGATGCCGCGAAAGATGCCGTCAAGCTCCCGCGCCAGCGCCCGATCCGCCGCCTCGCTGCTCCCCAGCACGGAGAAATCGACGATCGGCAGGGTCTCCCGTTCCAGCTTAGCGTTCATGGCCAGGACTCCTCACCGATCACCAAGCGGAGCGTAGCATCGGCGACAGAAAAGGCAGACACAAGGCTGGGCGCCGCCCAGACCCGCCGGGTGCCGCGCCCCCGGACCCTCATCTATCGGCCGATCATCAGGATGCGCAGATCGCGCGTCGGCATATAGTTGTGCGCGGTGGCCTCCAGCCGGGCCGGGCCGGTGCGCACCAAAGCCAGGTCGGCGCAGGCGCTGGCAAACTGGACCTTGCCCCAGTCATGCGGCGCCGGCGCGCCATCGATGACCAGATGAAACGTGCCGATTGGCCCGGCCCAGTTCGCCCCGGTCGTCAGCACATAGGCGAGCGTCCGCGCGGTCATCCACCCCTGCAATCCCGGCGGCCTGTCCGGCGGCGTCCGCAAAGTCTCCAGCACCCGCCGCCCCGCTTCTTCGATGCAATACTCAGTCACCGCCCGATGCGACGAATCGCGCTCCCAATGCCGTTCGTACACCTGGAACGGGAAAAACCCCGCCTGGGGCTGGTATCGATGCTCCACCACCGTCACCCCTGGCCGGAAGGTCTGCATCCAATGATAGGTGATGCGCGTCTTCCAACGCGCCCACCCGACCCCATCGTGATTCGCGCCACCAGGATCGAGCGCCCCAAGCGCCTGCAAGCGACGGAACACTTCGGGACCGACATCCGATGCCTCGACCTCGCTGCGACCGGTGTTGAGGAACATCCTCGGCCGCAACACCAGCGACCAGCCGCCGATCTCCCGTAATTCGTCCAGCACGCTGCGCCCGTCCGGCAACTCCGCGCGCACCTCGATGTCGGGATCGATCCCCTCGCCATCGGCACGCACCGAGAAGAAGACGAAATTCGGCGGGTTGAAAGGGTACACGGACACCTTCGTCTCCCCGATCATCTGCCCGCCATAGGTGTCCAGCGGCACGTCCGGCAACGGGAACGCCACCCGCAGCGTCACCGGCTCCGTACCATCGTTGCGGAATTCGTACCGCACCGTGATCCAACCCGGCGTGATCGTCAGGTCCTCGCGCAGCATCGTGATGGCATCCGTCTTGACCATCACCAGCCCGCCGACACCGAACTCTGCCGCCGAATCATTGGCCCGCGCACTGCCGGACAATGCCGCCGCCAGCACAACCGTGACCAGCAGCGCCCTCGCCGCCCCGGCACGCGTGCTCACCCGCTCGCTGATCTGCCGCATCGCCGCCTCCGTGCAGAGCACTCAGCATGAAGCAATATTTTTCCGTAGCAATGGAACCGCAATGACCTTCATCGATTGCAATCGAGCGCCCTACTGCGACACCCCTGCAACGCAACGCCACCACGGCCTACCTGAAGCCAGGCTGCACGCGGCTCAGAAGCGCGAGATAGGTCGCGAACAATTCCGCATTGCTCAACGCGGCGTCCACCGCCGCGCGATACCGTCCAACAACTTCGCCATAGGCTGCGGC
>JBIPLY010000105.1:0-10876 GCA_044369385.1 Acetobacteraceae bacterium
GTGAGGAGCGGGGCATGAACACCACCTTGCGCAACACCCTCCTGCTGGCGATTGCCGGCGTCATCGCCTTGTTCGTTGGCTGGCAGTTCGGCACGCCGGGGCAGACCGGCGGACAGAAGGCCGTCGCACCGGGGACGCTGGTGTTTCCGGGGCTGGCGACGAAGCTGCAGGAGGCGGAGCGGCTGACGGTCACCACCAAGGGGCGCACCCTGACGCTGGTGCGCCAGGACGGCATCTGGGGGATTGCCGAGCGCGGCGGCTATCGCGCCCAGCAGGACCGGCTGCGCGAGCTGATGACCGGGCTGACCGAGCTGCGGGTGACCGAGCCGCGCACCTCCGATCCCGCGCAGTATGACCGCCTGGGCGTGGGCGATCCGACCAAGGCGGAGACGACGGCGCAGCTGGTGCGGGTGCTGGGGCCCGGGGATCGGCTGATCGCCGAGCTGATCGTGGGGCATCGCCGGGTGCGCACCGCGGGCAACGTGCCGGAGAGCATCTATATCCGCCGGGTGGGCGAGGCGCAGTCCTGGCTGGCCGAGGGGCGGCTTCCGGTGGATGCCGATCCGCAGCTGTGGTTCGAGCGCGAGATCGCCAATATCCGCAAGGAGCAGGTGGCCAGCATCGTCTCCGTGCGCGCCGAGGGCACGCTGGAGTTCGGGCGCGCGGGCGAAGCGCTGGTGCTGACGTCGCCGGCGGAGCATCCGAAGCTGGAGGAGTATCGGGTCGAGGATGTGTTCCGGGCGCTGGACAGCCTGACGCTGACCGATGTGAAGCGGGCGGCCGAGCAGCCGGGCGAGAAGATCGGCAGCGCGGTGTTCACGCTGACCGATGGCATGACGGTGACGGTGACCGTGTTCCGCGCCGATACCGATGTCTGGGCGCAGTTCCTGGCCGCCGGCGAGGGCGAGGCCGCGGCGCGCGCGGAGGCGATGAACAAGCGGATCGCGGGCTGGGCGTATCAGCTCGGGTCGTGGAAGGAGAAGACGTTCCTGCCGCTGATGGATGACCTGAAGGCCGACGAGCCGGAGAAGCCGGAGCCGGAGAAGAAATCCGAGTGAGCCGCGAATACCCCGACCGCCCGATCGTCGGCATCGGGGTTGCCGTGCTGCGGCCAGGCACGGGTGCGGCGGGCGCCGGCGCGCCGGAGGTGCTGCTGGTGCGGCGCGGCAAGCCGCCCAACCTGGGGTCCTGGGCGCTGCCGGGCGGCGGGCAGGAGCTGGGCGAGACCGCGGCGGAGGCGGCGCGGCGGGAGATCGCCGAGGAATGCGGGGTGCGGCTGGGCGAACTGCATCTGACCGCGATCGTGGATTCGATCCATCGCGATCCCGATGGGCGGGTGCGGTATCACTATACCATCATCGACTACGCAGCGCGGTGGCAGGGCGATGCGGCGGTGGCCGGCGACGATGTGTCCGAGCTGGTCTGGGTGCCGGTGGACGGGCTGGCGCCCTATGCGCTGTGGAGCGAGGCGCATCGGGTGATCGGGCTGGCGCGCGGGTTGCTGGGGCTTTAGGCGGTGCGGCTGCTGTTTCTGGTGGCGATGCTAGCGGTGGCGGCCTGGTTCGCGCCGCAGGTGGTCGAGGGCACCGAGGGCGCGTGCGGCGCGTTCGAGCGGCGGATGGTGGCGGTGCTGCCGGGCGATCCGCGGGTGGCGCGCGAAGTCGCCGCACAGACGGCCCGCGCCCTGGGCCAGCTTCCGCATGGCGGCGGCTGCGTGGTCGGGTGGTGGCGGATGCTGGTCGAGGGCCAGGGGCCGGCGGCCGGCAGGTAGGCGGGCGCCGCTTAGGCGCGGCGGCGCCACTCAAACGCGGCGGCGCCGCTCACACGCGGCGGACATTCCAGGGATAGGACACCACGCCGGGCAGGATGCCGTCGATGTCGCGGCCGTGGGTGGTGAACACGCTGTACTGGCCGAGCGGGGCGAAGGGCGGGTCATCGAACAGCGCCTGTTGGAGCTGGTCGTAGATCGCCTGTTGCGGCGCATCGGGGGCGGCGTTGCGCCATTCCTCCGTCAGGCGCACGGTGTGCGGGTTGCGGTAGCCGTTGGTGCTGCCGCCGTCGCCGCGGATCAGGCCGGCCAGCCCGGGCGAGTAGGTGGAGACGTTCGCGGCGGCGGAGTGGTACAGGCTCCAGCCGCCCTTGTCGGTCGGGCCCTTGTTCTGGATGCGTTGCAGCAGCGTGCCCCAGTCCATCGCCTGGAAGTCCAGGTTCATGCCCAGCCGGCGCAGCAGGTCGCCGCTGACCTGGCCGAAGGCGTTGTGATGGTGGATGTCGGTGGCCACCAGCAGCGCCACCTTCTCGCCGTTGTAGCCGGAGTCCGCGACCGCCTTGCGCGCGGCGGCCAGGTCCTGCGGCTTCGGCATCGCCCGGCTGCCGGCAATCTCGTTGGCGAAGGGGGCGTTGCAGGGGAAATAGGAGCGGCATTCGCGCCAGGCATCATCGCCCTCGCCCATCGCGGCCAGCAGGAAATCCTCCTGGTTGATGGCCGACATGAAGGCCCGGCGCAGGCGGACATTGTCGAAGGGCGGGTTCATCACGTTGAAGGTGAGCGCGCCCATCCAGGCGAACGCGTCCTTCACCGACAGGCGCAGGTTGCGCGACCGGCGCACCAGGTCGCGCAGGTCGGCCGGCGTGCTCTCCCACCAATCCATCTCGCCGGACTGCATGGCCGCGATCGCGGTGCCGTGGTCGGCCATGGTGGTCCATTCGATGCGCTCGAAATGCCCGACCTTGCCGCCGGCGGTGCCGTTTGGCGCTTCCTGGCGCGGGGCGTAGCGGTCGAACTTGCGATAGACCGCGCGCGCGCCGGTGTTGAATTCCTCGGCGACGAAGCGATACGGGCCGCTGCCGACCGCCTCCTTGATCGGGGTGAAGGGGTCCACCGCGGCCAGCCGGGCCGGCATCATGAAGGCCGGCACGCCGAAGGTGCGGCCCAGCCCCACCGGCAGGCGCGGGAAGCGCTGCTTGAAGCGGAAGCGGATGGTGCGGTCGTCCGGCGCGCTCAGCTCGTCGACCAGGCGCATCATCGCCGTGCCGAACGCGTCCCGCCGCGCCCAGCGCCGGATGCTGGCGATGCAGTCGCTGGCCAGCACCGGGCTGCCGTCATGGAACCAGAGGTTCTCGCGCAGGCGGATGCGCCAGTCGGTGAAGTCCGGGTCGACCGTGTGGCCATCGGCCATCTGCGGGGCCGGACTGAAATCGGACCGCGACCCGTAGAGCGTGTCGTAGACCGCGTAGCCGTGGTTGCCGGTGATCAGGGACGAGGTCCAGATCGGGTCGAGCACGGTCAGGCCGGTGTTGGGGATGAAGCGCAGCACGCGGGGGTCGCGGCGCTGGGCGTGGGACAGGGACGGGGCGGCGAGCACGCCGGCAGCGGTGCCGGCCAGCAGGCGCCGGCGGGGCAGGCCCGTGCTTGCGCGGACGCGGGTTGCTGGCATCGCTTGCCTCCTGGATCGTTTTTTCCACGCTAGGTCACCCCGTCACGCGCCACAAGCGGTGCGCTGGTGCCGCCGAAGCCGGGCTACCCCCTGCCGCGGCTTGCTGGCATGCTCGCGCGAAGACGACGGGGGCCACGCATATGACCGACGAGTTTGTCACCATCGAGCGCGGGCTGGGCCCGCATGGGCGGGTGGCCGTCGTGCGCTTCGATCGCGGCATCCGGGCCAATCCGCTCTCCACCGAGGCGATGCGCCAGTTGCGCCGGGCGGCGGAGAGTTTCGAGGACGACATGCAGACCTCCGTGGTGGTGCTGACCGGCAATGGCCCGGCGTTCTCGGCCGGTGCCGACCTCAAGGATGCCGCGCGCCGGGGCGACAGCTCGATTGCCGAGCGCATCCATCGCCAGCGCAACGGGCCGAAGATGTGCGCGGCGTGGGAGCGGATGGAGCAGGTGACGATCGCGGCGATCGAGGGGTTCGCGATCGGCGGCGGGGCGGCGCTGGCGGTGTCGCTCGATTTCCGCTTCTGTGGCCGCGGCGCGCATTTCCGCATCCCGGAGGTGGAGCTGGGCATCAACATGTCCTGGGGCTCCATCCCGCGCATGGTGGCGCTGATGGGGCCGGCGCGGACCAAGCAGGCGGTGATCCTGGCCAGCGACCGGATCGGAGCCGAGCAGGCGCGCGACTGGGGGCTGGTGGAGGAGGTGGTGGAGGACGGCCAGGCGCTGGCGGCGTCGATGGCGTTCGCGGCGCGCATCGCCGAGCAGCCGCCGCTGCCGGTGCGGATGAGCAAGACCACGGTGAACCGGGTGACCTTCGCGCTGTCGGACGCGATCAGCCACATGGACCCGGACCAGAACGTGCTCTCCGCGCTGACCGAGGACTATGCCGAGGGGACGGCGGCGTTTCGCGAGCGGCGCAAGCCGCGCTTTACCGGGCGGTAGGGCGCAAGCCGCGCTTCACCGGGCGGTAGGGCGCAAGCCGCGCTTCACCGGGCGGTAGCCGGCTACTGCGCCTGTGCCCGGCGCAGCGCGATGGTGGCCGCGATGCCGCCAAGCACCAGGGCGGCATCGACCGGCAGCAGCCAGGACGGGCGGGTCAGCACCGGGACGGCGACGTGGTGCCAGGCCCAGTCCGGCAGGTTGTTCAGCACGAACGCCTCCACCCCGCCCAGCACCCGCCAGCGCAGCAGCACCTGTTCCAGGCTGGCCTTGGCCGGCAGGGTGATGGCGAGTGCAAAGGCCAGCACCAGGCATGCGGCTGCCAGGATGCTCAGGACGCGGACGCTGCGGGAGGCGAATGGATTCAAGCGAACAGGCGCTCCTTCTCCAGCCCCTTGTACATGTCGGCGACGAATTCGCCATAGCCGTTCCAGATCTGCGTCGGCACCATCTCGCCGCTGCCGATCAGGCGCTCGCGCGCCTGGCTCCAGCGCGGGTGCGACACGGCGGGGTTCACATTGGCCCAGAAGCCGTATTCGGCGGCCTGGAGCGATTCCCAGAAGGTGGACGGACGCTTGTCGGTGAAGGTGATCTTGACGATCGATTTCACCTGCTTGAAGCCGTATTTCCAGGGCGTGACCAGGCGGATCGGCGCGCCGTTCTGCGGCGGCAGGGTTTTGCCGTACATGCCGACGGCGAGGAAGGCGAGCTCGTTGGCGGCCTCTTCCATGGTCAGGCCGTCGGTGTAGGGGTACGGGTAGAAGCCGTCGCGCAGGCCGGGCATGATCTTCTCGTCGGCCAGGGTGTTGAACACGACGTATTTGGCGCCGGCCTGCGGTTCGGCGATGCGCAGCAGGTCCGACAGCTTGAAGCCGGTCCAGGGCACCGTCATCGCCCAGGCCTCGACGCAGCGGAAGCGGCAGACGCGCTCTTCCAGGTTGACCTGCTTCAGCAGCTCGTCGAGCCCGATGCTGCGCGGGGTGGCGACCATGCCTTCGATGCGGATCGACCAGGGCTCGGTGACCATCCCCTGGGCGGCGGCGACGATCGACTTCGATGTGCCGAACTCGTAGAAGTTGTTGTAGGTGGTGGCGTGGATCTCTTCGGTCACCGCGCGGCCGGGATCGGCAAATCGGGGGTTGCGCGGCGCCTCCAGCGGGCGGCGTGGCTGCTCCTTGACCGCGGCGGTGCTGCCGAAGATGCGCCATTGCGCCGCGGCGGGCGCGGCATTGGCCAGCAGCGCCGAGCCGGCGAGCAGCCCGCCTTTTGCCAGCAGCCCGCGGCGCGGCACCTGGCGGTGGGCCAGCATCGCGGCCTCCGGGGTGGCGCGCGATTCCGGGATCTCCCAGCCGCGGCGGATGCGAATGCGCATGTGTCGGTCCTTTCCAAATCCTGCGGCGGCCGGGCTGCGAGCCAATCTTGCCCGCAATGCCGCCGCGGTTTCAACGGTGGGGTGGCGGCATTGCCATCATTGCCCGGGGATGGGACAAGCTGGGACGACCGACGTTACAGGAACGCCCGCCATGCATCTCGCCCGTTTTCCCCGCGTGAAGCTCTGCCATGCGCCGACCCCGCTGGAGTTCATGCCGCGGCTGACCGCAGCACTGTCCGCCGAACTGGGCGGCGAGGGGCCACAGCTCTGGATCAAGCGCGACGACTGCACCGGGCTTGCCACCGGCGGCAACAAGAACCGCAAGCTGGAATTCCTGCTGGGCGAGGCCCTGGCGCAGGGGGCGACGCATATCGTGACCCAGGGCGCGGTGCAGTCCAACCATGTCCGCCAGACCGCGGCGGCCTGCGCCAAGCTGGGGCTGAAATGCACCGCGCTGCTGGAGCACCGGGTGGTGACCAACGACAGCGACTACAACGACAACGGCAACATCCTGATGGACCGGATGATGGGCCTCCAGATCGAGTACCGCCCCGGCGGCACCGACATGAACGGCGAGCTGGCCGGGGTCGGCGAGCGGCTGCGCGCGCAGGGCGACGTGCCCTATCTGATCCCCGGCGGCGGCAGCAACACCACCGGCGCGCTGGGCTACGCCCATGTGGCGCTGGAGACCATGACCCAGGCCAACGAGATGGGGCTGCGCATCGACCTGTTCGTGCATGCCACCGGCTCCGCCGGGACGCAGGCCGGGCTTGTCGTGGGGTTCGAGGCGCTGAATTCCGGCATCCCGGTGCTGGGCATCGGCGTGCGCAATCCGCGTGACCGCCAGGAGGCCGCGGTGCATGCGCTGGCCGAGAAGACGGCGAAGGAGAAGCTCGGCCTGCCGGGCATCCGGCGCGAGGCGGTGCAGGCCAATTGCGACTATGTCGGGGCGGGCTACGGCATCCCGACCGAGGGCATGATCGAGGCGGTGGGCATGTTCGCCAAGCTGGAGGGCCTGTTCCTGGACCCGGTCTATTCCGGCAAGGGGGCGGCCGGGCTGATCGACCTGGTGCGCAAGCGGACCTGGACGAAGGACCAGAACATCCTGTTCCTGCATACCGGCGGGCAGGTGGGGCTGTTTGCCTATCGCACGGCGCTGACGCCCGCGGCCTGATCGGGGGGCGCTTTTGTGGCGCCAAGGTTTGGGGCGGCGGGGTCCGGGATGCCGGACTGGATCACCTGGTCGCGGTTTGCGTTGCACGCCGTTCCCTTGGGGGCCGTGCCGCCGCCGCCGCCCGCCGCCACGGTGCTGCGCCAGTATGGCGACTGGGTGCTGGACACCATCGCGCCGGAAATCGACCAGGGTTACTACCGGACCGTGGCCGGGCTGGGGCCGGATGACGATCCGGTGCGGCATTTCGCCGAACAGGGCTGGCAGGCCGGGCTGAACCCGAACACCTGGTTCGATACCGGCTATTACCTGGAATTCTACCCCGACATCGCCGATGCCGGGATGAACCCGCTGTTCCACTTCATCACCTATGGCCGCGCCGAGGGCCGTCGCCCGGCCCGGCCCGGCGGGCTGCCGCGCCATGTGGTGGAGCAGGCGCGCATCCCCTCGCAGCGCCCGCCGGGCTGGGACGCGCCGGAGGGGGCGCCGCGTCTGAGCGCCGAGGCGCTGGGGGCGGCCTTGGCCGAGGCGTGCATCGGGGCGACCGGGCTGGTGCTGTCGGTCAGCCACGACTGCTACGTGAACGTCACCGGCGGGATGCAGATCCTGATCGCTGATGAGCAGGCGCTGTTCCGCGCCGACTGCACCGCCTATCTGCACATCGCCCCCGCGATTGCGCGCTTCACCTTCGCGCCCGCCGCCGAGGAGGTGATGCTGCAGGTGTCGCTGGACGGGGTGTTCCTGGGCCTGGCGCCGGAATCGATGGTCGAGGCGGCGCTGGGGCTGGGCTGCGTGCCGGGGCATCGGCTGTTCATCGTGCATTCCATCCTGGGCCACCGCCATGCGGCGCTGGTGCGGCTGGCAGCGCTGCTGCGCCCGGTGCATGCGTTCTTCTGGCTGCACGACTACGCCGCGCTGTGCGAGGGCTTCAACCTGCTGCGCAACGACATCGCCCATTGCCATGCGCCGCCGCCGGACAGCACCGCGTGCCGCGTCTGCGTCTATGGGGCGGAGCGGGCGGCGTATCTGGCGGCGATGCACGGGCTGTTTGCCGCTGCCAGGTTTCATGTGCTGGCGCCGAGCCGGGTGGCGCTGGACCTGTTCCTGGCGCGCACCGCCCTGCCCTTTCGCAGCGCGCGGGTTCACGAGAACCTGGCGATGCGCCCTGGTGTGGCTTTGCCGCCGCCCGAGCCGGGGCCGCCGCGCGTCGCCTTTGCCGGGTTTGCCATCCCGCCGAAGGGCTGGCCGCCGTTCCAGCGCCTGTTGCAGCGCCAGGCCGGGCAGGCGCGCTACCGCTTCCACCATTTCGCCATCCCATCGCATGCGGTGCCGATGACCGGGCTGGCCAAGACCGATGTGGCGGTGCGCGCCGGTGACCGGCAGGCCATGGTGGAGGCCTTGCGGGCGCAGCGCATCGACCTGGTGGCGGTGCTGTCGCCCTGGCCGGAGACGTTCTCGTTCGTGGCGCATGAGGCCTTTGCCGCCGGGGCCGATGTGGTGGCACTGGCGGATGGCGGCAATGTCGCGGCCGCGGTGCGGCGGCATCGGCGCGGGGTGGTGCTGCGCGATGCCGAGGCGGTGCTGCGGTTCTTCGAGGACGGCTGGGCGCTGGACTATGCCCGCCAGCGCGCCGCCGCGCCGATCGAGGCGGCGCGGCTGCTGCCGACGGGCACCACGGCCACGCTCGATCCCGATGCGTTGGCCCCGCCGGCGGCCGAGGCGCTGCTGGGCGGGATGCTGGAGACCGACGATCCCGGGCTGGGGGTGTATCTGCCGGATGGGCGCGCGCTGCGGCGGGAGGCGGGCGGCGAGCTGGCGTTCATCTTGCCGCCGGGGACGCTGGAGGTGCGGCTGGTCTCGCGCCGGCTGGCGGATGTGCCGGAACACGGGGTACCGGTGGCGGGCATCACGCTGGACGGGTTGGCGGTTCCGCTGGACGATGCGCGGCTGGGGGCCGGGTGGCTGGCGCCGGAAGCGGGGCTGCGCTGGACCGGCGGGCACGCGGTGCTGCGCATGCTGGGGGCGCGGCGGCTGTGCCTGGTGCTCGATCCCTTGGCCGCGGCGCTGCGCTGGCGCCGGCTGTTTCTGGCGGGGTGAGCGGCATGGGCGAGGTCGCGTGCTTCACCAGCTTCACCTACGCCTATCTTGCGCGGGCGCGGGTGCTGGCGGCTTCGATCCGGCGGCTGCATCCGGACTGGACGCTGTGGGCGGTGATCACCGACCGGGCGCCGCCGGGGCTCGATGGCGATGCGCTGGCCGATTTCGACCGGGTGATCGACGCCGCGGAACTGGGGATCGCCGATTTTCCCGGCTGGCTGTTCAAGCATGACGTGGTCGAGGCCTGCACCGCGGTGAAGGCCACGGCGCTGCGCCACCTGCTGGCGCTGGGGGCGGCGAAGGTGATCTACCTCGATCCCGACATCGCCGCCTTTGCGCCGCTGACGCCGCTGCTGGAGCGGCTGGACGGCGCCTCGATCGTGCTCACCCCGCACCAGGCCACGCCGGACACCACGCTCGAGGCGGTGCGCGACAACGAGGGCGGGTCGATGCGCTACGGCATCTACAACCTGGGCTTCCTGGGCGTGCGCAACGACGCCGTGGGGCGCGACTTCGCCGCATGGTGGGAGGCGCGGCTGCTGGCGGCCTGCTACGACGCGCCGGAGGCCGGGATCTTCACCGACCAGAAATACTGCGACCTGGTGCCCGGGCTGTTCGCCGGCGTGCATATCGAGCGCGATCCCGGCTGCAATGTGGCGAGCTGGAACCTGGCGCAGCGGCCGATCCGCTTCACCGCGGCCGGGCAGGCGACGGCGGGCGGGCGGCTGCTGCGATTCTGGCATTTCACCAAGATCGGCCCGCCAGGCACCCGCGCTGCCGGCGATGTGATGATCGAGCGCCATGCCGGCGAGAATGTCGAGGCGCATGAGATCCTGGGCTGGTACAAGCGCGCGGTGGCCGCCGCCAGCCCGGCCGGCTTGGGCGCATGCCCCTGGCATTACGGGCAGTTTGCCGATGGGGCGCCGATCCCGCGCGCGGCGCGGCTGCTGTGGCGCGACCGGCCCGACCTGCGCCGCGCCTTCGCCGATCCCTTCGACCCCGCCCAGCTCAAGGCGTGGCTGGCCGACCAGATGCCCGAGACGCTGGCGCCCGGACCGCACGATGGTTGAAGCGGTAAGGTTTTCCGGATAACCCGGGCGCAGGATTTCGGATCGTATCCATGGCGCATCGCTTTCTGGTCACCGGCGGTGCCGGCTATGTCGGCAGCCACCTTGTCGCCGCCCTGCTGGAACAGGGCGCGGAGGTGGTGGTGTTCGACGACCTCTCCACCGGCCATCGCGCCGCCGTGCCGCCCGGCGCGCGGCTGCGGCAGGGCCGGCTGGAGGACGACGCGGCGATCGCGGCGGCGATGGCCGAGGGGCCGTTCCATGCCGTGTTCCATTTCGCCGCGCTGTCGCTGGTCGAGGCCTCGATGCGCGATCCGATCGGCCACCTGGCAACCAATATCGGCAACGGGCTGCGGCTGATCCAGGCCTGCATCCGCCACGATGTGCGCCGGCTGGTGCTGTCTTCCACGGCTGCCCTGTTCGGTGCGGCGGGGGGCGGGTTGCCGGGGGATGGCTTGATCGACGAGACGACGCCGATTGCCCCGGCCTCCCCCTATGGCGAGAGCAAGTGGATGCTGGAGCGGGCCTTGGCCTGGGCCGGGCGCATCCACGGGCTGCACAGCGCCAGCCTGCGCTATTTCAACGCCGCCGGCGCCGATCCCGCCGGGCGGCTGGGCGAGGATCACCGGCCGGAGACCCACCTGGTGCCGCTGGTGATCGACGCCATGCTCGGCCGGCGCGCCGAACTCAGCGTGTTCGGCATCGATTACGACACGCCGGACGGCACCTGCATCCGCGACTACATCCATGTCAGCGACCTCGCCGCCGCCCATCTGGCGGTGCTGCCGCTG
>JBIPLY010000597.1:0-3683 GCA_044369385.1 Acetobacteraceae bacterium
GAGCTCGCTTTCGTTCATGCAGAGCCAGCACCTGGATGCCAACAATATCGAGCTGGGCATCCTGAACCCGCTGGGGTCGGGCCAGGGGGTGCAGAATCCGGAGCTTTCGGCGGCGCTGTGCCATGCCACCAACGAGTGGCAGTTGGCGGAGTGGACCAGCAAGGACAGCCGGCTGCGGGCCTCCGTGGTGGTGCCTTACGAGGACCCGATCGCCTCGGCCGCCGAGATCCGGCGCTATGCCGACAATCCGGCCTTTGTGCAGGTGCTGCTGCTGAGCCGGACCGCGGAGCCGATGGGCAGCCGGAAGTATTGGCCGATCTATGAGGCGGCGGCGGAGGCGGGGATGCCGGTTGGCGTGCATGCCTTCGGCTATGGCGGCAATCCGATCTCGCCTTCGGGCTGGCCGTCCTACTACATCGAGGAGATGACCGGGCATTCGCAGGCGCAGCAATCCGGGCTGACCAGCCTGGTGGTGGAGGGCGTGTTCGCGCGGTTTCCGACGCTGAAGATGGTGATGATCGAGGCCGGGTTCGCCTGGGCGCCGTCCTTGGCCTGGCGGTTGGACAAGCACTGGAAGACGTTGCGCAGCGAGACGCCGCATCTGACGCGGCTGCCGAGCGAGTATCTGCGCGAGCAGGTGTGGTGGACGACGCAGCCGATGGAGGAGCCGGAGCCGCGGGCGCATCTGCTGGACACCATCGCGTGGATGGGCTGGGACCGGCTGATCTTCGCCACCGACTATCCGCATTGGGATTTCGACGATCCGGCCCATGCGCTGCCGGTGCGGGCGAGCGAGGAGGAGCGGCGGGCGTTCTTCATCGGCAATGCGCGGCGGGTGTATCGGGGCTGCGGGGTTTAGGATGAGCCGGCACGTCGTTGCCACCGCCCAGGAAATCCCCGAGGGCGGGCGCAAGCTGGTCACCGTGCGCGGGCGGCCGATCGCCATCTTCAACCTGAAGGGCGAGTATTTCGGCATGCTCAACCGCTGTCCGCACCAGGGCGGGCCGATGTGCGAGGGGCTGATCACGGGGCTGCGCGAGGCGAAGCTGCCGGGGGAGTATGTTTACTCGCGGGCCGGGGAGATCGTGCGCTGCCCGTGGCATGGCTGGGAGTTCGACATCAAGACCGGGCAGAGCTTCTGCGAGCCGGGACGGGTGAACCTTCGCACGTTTCCGGTGGAGGTGGCGGCCGGGAGTGCGGTGGTCGAGGGGCCCTATGTGGCGGAGACGATCCCGGTTTCGGTGGAGGAACAGTATCTCGTGGTGGAGATGTAGGGAGGGAAGGCTGGGGCTTTGCCCCAGACCTCACCAGGGGCCGAGCCCCTGGACCTCGTTTGTTTAAGGCTGTGGCTATGAGTATGCCTTTTGTTTTGAGAATAATATACTGGACTCTGTGACGGCGTCGGTACCGCAAAATAGGCTACGACCACCGCCCCAACCTTGGCGGAAAACCTGCTCAAGGAGTCCCACCGCGACCTTCACAATAGGCGCGCTGCTTATTCAGAAGGCAGATCAACCGGACCCAAGGCTCCTCGTTGCGGAGGTTGGTCTAGCGACACCAAAAAATAGGAAATTTGTTCTGCACCATCCACCAGAGCAACCTTAGTATTCACTGTAAGTGTTGCCAGATAGATGTGCGGTATGCTCGCTGGGTGGTCTTCGCTGATCGCGCGAGTAAACGTACCGTCTATAATTCTGTCATTAACCTGCATTTGAAATGTCTTAGCGGTCATGTCTACATGCAGCAATTCTCCAATATAATATATTTGCTCGCGCGCGGTTGCGGAGTTCAACATATACGACAAGTGCTGTAGGTCTTGCGTTTGAACGCGCACTGAGGATTGGGTTTGGTCATTCCGTCCATTCCAGGAAATATCTGCACCGTATCCGTTCCTGGCATTATTTTCAGCCCATTGGGAGGCTGCCCTTACAGGCCCGACCCCTAAATCCTCCACCATCTGCTGTACTACATCGTCGCTCTTCGCGTCGATCAATAAGAGCGTCTTCTTCATGGCGTCGTCGAGTGCCGTTCCTCCAAGAAGAAGTTTGTCATTGGGCAGCGTCATCACAAACCCAACTGAACCGGTAAACGTATATCCGAACGACAATTCAGTCGCCGCGACCGCCTCTGCGCCAACTCGAATTCTCTTCTTTGCTCCCTTCAAGAGCGAGTCATACACGCTTGTGAAAAGGGTCTGAAACGTTCCGAGAACAGCTGACATTCCTGCGATTGATAGATGATCTGTTGTATTGAGTTCTATCCGATAACTGCACACGTCCAAGCCAGCCTCATTTGCGGCCTGTTGGAATTGCTCTTCTAAGCTTCGTTGGCGCGCCTGAATAGTCCGAAGTGTTGCCGCGACAGAGGGCACGTCCGGGTGCCGCAAAGCAACGCGCTCCGCACGCGCGACGGCGGCGGATGCGTCCTGTAGATCGCGCTGTAGCCGCGTCAGAATGCTCACGTTCCGTCACCCGGCAGTTTCACCACCGCGATACCCTTGGGGTCGCCCTCATAACTAAAGCCCCATCTGGCATGCAAGTAAGAGTACCACCATTGCCCCTCGACTAGCAAGGGGCTGTCAGCTGGATATTCAAATAGAACATATGAGTCGCACCGTAAAGAATTTTTCTGATTTGCGACTACCCAATCAATTGCGGCCCGTGTCTCATCATTTCCATAATCATAGTCGGCCGCCTGTATTACAAGAACCACATCGACGTCTTTAGGGTCAATTTTTTCCGTTAGAAAACTGCCGTCGATCCATATATCTCCCTTGATCCCAACATCTTGAAGTCGACGGACGAAGGAACGCAAGCCAGCCATGATGCCCGCCCGCGAACTGGATAGGGGAAACCCAACGACGCACTTTTCAGCAATTTCCTCCAACGACACCGGATGAAATCCGAGGTCATATAGTGGCGGCTGGTCTGCTCCTTGCGGCCTCGGTGGGATTATAGAGGCAACGATAGGCGGCATACCATCGCCTGACAACTCACTGGGTCAAGTATGTTGATATTTTTCGATTTTTATCCGGAACGATGACGGGCGTGAGTCGACGCCCTCCTCTGGGAGGGAGATTACAGCGTAGGCTTGGGTGTGCGCCCCGGAGGTGCGCGTACGGGGAGGGTGCGGCGGGGCTGAGGGGTGGCCATGGCGAGCGGGCGCATGCCGCGGTTGCGCACGCCGGCCAGAATCCAATCGGCGATGAGGCCGGCTTCGACATAGATGGCGTGCGGAGCGCTGCCCACGGCGCGCGGATGGAGCGCGTACGGGTTCGCGCCGCACGCGGCGTAGGCGTCGAAGCCGTATTCCTCTTGGTAATCTTCGTCGTACTCGTCGTCTTGGGGAAAGAGCCAGGCCGCTTCGGTGCGCGCGAGAATGCGCAGGAGCAGGGCGAGGATCAGGGCCAGCAGCCCGCCGGCACCCGGACGTGCGCCCGCGACCGCCGAAAGGGCGGCGCTGGTGCGCGCGAGATGGGGAGCCGGAGCATGGGGAATTCAGAGAATATATACCGGATCATGCGCCGGAGGATAGATTTTTCTCGCCGGTTTGAAGAAATTTTTCGTATGTTAGATGTGGTGCGAGTTGGCGGGCTTGCTTCTGGAGGGGGCGGGCGGCGAGCTGAAGCCCGCCCTACTGCACCCTTAATCATTTAAGGTCCAGGGGCTTGGCCCCTGGTGGGG
>JBIPLY010000432.1:0-3652 GCA_044369385.1 Acetobacteraceae bacterium
CGGGCGGGATCGGGGGCGGAGCGGCGGATGGGGCCGGCGACGGCGTTGCGGGGGCAGCGGCCGAGGCGGCAGGGGGCGGCGGGGCGGCGGCCGAGGGGACTGCGACCTGGGGGACTGCGACCTGGGGGGCTGCGAGCTGGGAGGCTGCGGGGGCGGCAGCTTGCGGCGGCATGATCGCGCGCGGAGCGTCGGCGGCGATGATCGCCGGCGGGTTTGCCGGCCACAGCCAGACCGCCAGGGCGAGCAAAGCCAGGCCGACGGCGCCGAGGGCGAGCCCGAGCGGGGCCCGGCGCGGCGGCGGGGTTTGGGTGGGCGGCGTGGCCATGCGTCGCGTTCTCCGCGGCCGTGCTGCGGCCTGATGCGACAAATCTATGGCAGGCTTGTGACTCGCCGCAATGTCGGTTGGTGGACAGGCTTTACATTCGGCGCGCCGGGCCGGTAACTCGGGCGACTCGGTGCAACGAAACTTCCGCCCAGGAGACGATCATGGCGAACCGCCCCTCCGACGCGCCATCGCCGCGCGGCGTGCCGCCCAAGCCCGGGTTGTGGCTTCCGATGCGGGTGTGGGACGCGCCGGTGCGGCTGTTCCACTGGACGCTGGTGGCGCTGGTGGCCGCCGCGGTGCTGAGCATCGAGGTGTTCAACAACCTGCGCATCCACATGCTGATCGGCCAGGCGATCCTGGCGCTGCTGGTGTTCCGCATCGTCTGGGGCTTCATCGGCAGCGACACGGCGCGGTTCACGCAGTTCCTGCGCAATCCGATCCACGCCGTCACCCATCTGATGCAGATGACGAAGAAAGAGCCGGACACCGAGATCGGGCACAATGCCGCCGGCGGCTGGATGGTGCTGGTGCTGCTGCTGGTGCTGCTGTCGCAGACCGTGACCGGCCTGCTGTCCGCCGACGAGGAGAGCTTTGTCGAGGCGCCGCTGAACCACCTGGTCGGTGGCGCGATGGGTGGGCGGATCCTGTGGTGGCACCGGCTGATCTTCGAAGGGATCCTGGTGCTGGTGGCGGCCCATGTGCTGGCGGTGATCGCCTATGCGGTGCTCAAGCGGCACGACCTGGTGCGCCCGATGATCACCGGCAAGAAGCGGCTTCCGGCGGCAACCCCGCAGCCGCGTATGCGCAGCCCCTGGCTGGGGCTGGCGGTGGCGGTGGGTTCGGCGGGGGTGGTGTGGTTGCTGGTGAACAAGCTCTAGGAAGGAAGAATGTTCTGTTTTGAAAAAAAGAACCAAAAAACTTTTATCCGCTTGTCCATGCTGGCGAACGGATAAAGTTTTTTTGCTTCTTTTTGTTCACAAATAGAAGATTCTTCCTTCCCGATTCTTGCCTTATTGCGGCGCGCGATACGGCCGGTGGCAGGCGCCGCACTGCGCGGTCGTGGCGGTGAAGGCGGCGGCGGTGGCGGCCTTGTCATTGGCCTTCAGCGCGGCTTCCAGCTTTTCGGCCTCGCGCACCATGATGCCGGCATTGGCGTCGAAGTCCGACTTGTTCTGCCAGATGGACGGCAGGGCGCGGGTCTTGACCCCGGACTCGGGGCCGCTGCCGGCCGGGAACAGGGCGGGGATGCGCTTGCCGAAGGCGCTGATCTCGGCGGCCTTGGCGGCCACGCCGGTCAGGTCGCCGCCGGCGTCCATGGCCTTTTTCACTTCGCCGGTCGCAGCCCCGATGGCCTTGAAGCCGGCCTGGCGCTGGGCGATCGAATCGGCAGCGCTTTGCGCCCAGGCGGTTCCCGCCAGGAGCCCGGCCAGCATCGTGGCCGCAATGATGGTACGTTTCATTTTTTGCTCGTTGTCCCCAGAAAGGTAAAGCCGCCCCCGGCGGAAGCGCACGTCACGGAAGCATTTCGTCACGCCGGTGTGCAAGTCACAAACGCGCCAGATCGCCGGATCGTGTCTTGACAGGCCGCAATGGCGGCCGCCGTGTCCGCGCGACGGGCAGCGGGGGCGGGGATGGCACGGATCGGGCGGGTGGCGGTGTTCTGCGGCTCCAGCCCCGGCGGCGCGCCCGCGTTCCGCGCGGCGGCGGCGGCGCTGGGGGCGGGGCTGGCGCAGGCCGGCCGGGTGCTGGTCTATGGCGGCGGGCAGATGGGGTTGATGGGGGTGGTGGCCGATGCCGCGCTGGCGTTGGGCGGGCGGGTGGAGGGGGTGATCCCCGATTTCCTGCGCCGGCGCGAGGTGGCGCACCTGGCGCTCAGCGAGCTTGCGGTGACCGACAGCATGCACAGCCGCAAGACGGCGATGTTCGACCGCGCCGATGCCTTCGTCATCCTGCCCGGCGGGCTGGGCACGCTGGACGAGGCGGTGGAGATCATCACCTGGCGCCAGCTTGGCCTGCACGCCAAGCCGATCCTGGTCTGCGATGTGCTGGGCTCGGCCGCACCCCTGGTCGCCGCCGTGGAGTGGGCAATCGCCCACGGCTTCGCCCGGCCGGCGGCGCGCGACCTGTTCGAGCGGCATGACGGGGTGGCGGCGGTGCTGGCGCGGCTGGATGCGCTGCCGGCCGGCCCGCCCGACGGGTCGGCGCGGCTGTAGCGGCGTTTTAGCCGCTTGCCGCGGCGGCACGGGGCGTCTATATGCGCGCCTCGGCCGGAGTGTAGCTCAGCCTGGTAGAGCACTGTGTTCGGGACGCAGGGGCCGGAGGTTCGAATCCTCTCACTCCGACCAATTTCCCGGTTTCACGCTGAATGGCGCGCCGCCCAGAACATCAGGGCGCGCGCCGGCCAGACCCAGG
This sequence comes from Acetobacteraceae bacterium, assembly GCA_044369385.1. Taxonomy (GTDB): domain Bacteria; phylum Pseudomonadota; class Alphaproteobacteria; order Acetobacterales; family Acetobacteraceae; genus CAMDGX01. The sequence goes on from JBIPLY010000432.1 coordinate 2,738, forward strand.
CGATCCCCGCCACCACGAAGTAGATCGCCTGCACCGTCCAGTGCAGCAGCAGCACGTGATCGGCCAGCACCACCGCGGCGGCGACATAGGCGGTGAACCCGATCAGGAAGGCCGGCACGGCCAGCAGAATGCGCGACATGCCCCCGATGTGGCGGCGAATTTGCCCGAGCGCAACCGTCGATGATACACGCCCGGCACGGCCGGCCCCGTCGGCTTGACGGAAAAAGGAGCGCGCGCATGGACCTGAAGGATCATATCCGCGGCATTCCGGATTTTCCGAAGCCCGGCATCCTGTTCTACGACATCTCCACCCTGCTGCGCGATGCCGATGCCTGGCAGGTGGCGATGGGCCGCCTGGCCCGCGTGGTGCGTGCCTGGCAGCCGGACCTGGTGGCCGGGATCGAATCGCGCGGCTTCCTGATGGCCGCCCCGCTGGCGCTGAAGCTGGGCTGCGGGTTCGTGATGCTGCGCAAGCGCGGCAAGCTGCCGGGCGGCGTGATCGGGCTGGATTACGGCCTGGAATACGGCACCGACCGCATCGAGATCCAGGAAGACGCCGTGCATCGCGGCCAGCGCGTTGTGGTGGTGGATGACCTGCTGGCCACCGGCGGCACGCTGGGCGCGGGGATTGCGCTGTTGCGCAGCATCGGTGCCGAGGTGCCGGGCGCGGCGGCGCTGATCGAGCTGACCTTCCTGGGCGGGCGGGCGAAGTTGGATGTGCCGTTCCAGTCGCTGGTGGCCTATGATTCCTGAGCGGGCCTGACGCGCCCGGCTCGACCGGAGGGCACGCCCATGCATGCCGCACGACCACCCCGATCGCATCCCGGCCGGCGCGCCGCGCTGGGGCTGTTCGCCGCGTCCCTGGCCGCGCCGGCCCGGGCGGCCGTGACCCTGTCGAGCGCGCCGGTTCTCCTG
>JBIPLY010000210.1:0-7108 GCA_044369385.1 Acetobacteraceae bacterium
GGCCTGGTGCGCAGCTTCCAGATTTCCGCCGTCTTTCCGCATCTGACGGTGCTGGAGAACGTCCGCCTGGCGCTGCAGCGCGTCCGCGGCGCCAGCTTCGACTTCTGGCGCTCGGAAAGCGTGCTGTCGGTCTATGACGAGCGCGCGCGAGAGTTGCTGGAGGATGTCGGCCTGTCCGAGTACATCGCCGTGCCCGCCGTGGAGCTGCCCTATGGGCGCAAGCGGGCGCTGGAGATCGCCACCACCCTGGCGCTGGACCCGGAGATGATGCTGCTGGACGAGCCGACCGCCGGCATGACGCATGAGGATGTCGACCGCACCGTGGCGCTGATCCGCCGGGTGCGGAAGGGCCGCACCATCCTGATGGTCGAACACAACCTTTCGGTGGTCGAGGGGCTGTGCGACCGCATCACCGTGCTCACCCGTGGCCGTGTGCTGGCGGAAGGCGACTATGCCACCGTCTCCGCCCACCCCGAGGTGATCGCGGCCTATCTGGGAAGCGCCGATGGCTGACGCGCCGATGCTTCAAGTCAGCGAGCTGGAATCGTGGTACGGCGAGAGCCACATCCTGCACGGCGTCAGTTTCGACGTGCGCGAGGGCGAGGTGGTGACCCTGCTCGGCCGCAACGGGGCGGGCAAGACCACCACGATGAAGTCGATCATGGGCCTGGTGGGCCGCCGCGCCGGCTCGATCCGCTTCCGCGGCCAGGAACTGATCGGCCTGCGCCCCGACCTGGTGGCCCATCGCGGCATCGCGTTCTGCCCGGAGGAGCGCGGCATCTTCGCCTCCTTGGATGTCACCGAGAACCTGATGCTGCCGCCGAAGATCGCCGAGGGCGGGCTGGACCTCGACCGCATCTACGCGCTGTTCCCGAACCTGAAGGAGCGCGCGCGCAGCCAGGGCACCAAGCTCTCGGGCGGCGAACAGCAGATGCTGGCCATCGCGCGCATCCTGCGCACCGGCGCGCGGCTGCTGCTGCTGGATGAGCCGACCGAGGGCCTGGCCCCGGTCATCGTGCAGCAGATCGGCCGCACCATCCGCGAGATCAAGGCGCTGGGCTTCACCGTGCTGCTGGTCGAACAGAATTTTCGCTTCGCGGCGACGGTCGCCGACCGGCATTATATGATGGAGCACGGCCGGGTGATCGACATGATCCCCAATGCCGAGCTGGAGCAGAACATGGACAAGCTCCACGACTATCTCGGCGTCTGACACCGTCCACGAACCGCCACCGTCTCGAGTGGCCACATCCCAGGGAGACTTCGCCATGCGCCTCAACCGCCGTACCCTTCTCGGCTCCGCCGCCGTCCTCGGCGCCTCGGCCGCCCTTCCGCTCGCCGCCCGGGCGCAGACGCCGACCATCAAGGTGGGCGTGCTGACCGACATGTCCGGCCCGTACCAGGACCTCGCCGGCCCCGGCTCGATCGCCGCCACCAACCTGGTCGCCGCCGAGTTCATGGCCGCCAACCCGGGCGCGCGCGTCGAGATCGTCTCGGCCGACCACCAGAACAAGGCCGACATCGCCAGCGGCGTCGCGCGCCAGTGGTTCGACCGCGACGGCGTGGACCTCATCATCGACCTGTCGAACTCCGCCGTGGCGCTGGCCGTCTCCGGCATCGGCCGCGAGAAGAACAAGGCGGTGATCGCCACCGGGGCCGCCAGCTCCGACATCTCCGGCCGGGCGTGCAACGCCAACACCATCCATTGGGTCTACGACACCTACATGCTGGCCAAGTCGACCGGCGGCGCCATGGTGAAGGCCGGCGGTGACAGCTGGTTCTTCGTCACCGCCGACTACGCCTTCGGCCACGCGCTGGAGCGCGATGTCGGCGAGTTCGTGAAGAACGCCGGCGGGCGCGTGGTGGGCGCGGTGCGCACGCCGTTCCCCGGCACCACCGACTTCTCCGCCTTCCTGATCCAGGCCCAGGCCTCGCGCGCCAAGGTGCTCGGCCTGGCCAATGCCGGCACGGACACCATCAACTGCATCAAGCAGGTGAAGGAGTTCGGCATCACCATGAAGGTGGCCGGGCTGCTGGTGTTCCTGTCGGACGTGCACGCGCTGGGCCTCAATGTCTGCCAGGGCCTGATCCTGTCGGAGAGCTTCTACTGGGACCAGAACGACCGCACCCGCGCCTTCTCCGCCCGCTACAGCCCGCGCATGCAGGGCAAGCGCCCGTCGATGGTCCAGGCCGGCAACTACGCCTCCGTCCTGCACTACCTGAAGGCCGCCAAGGAGATGGGCTATGCCGCCGCGAAGGCGGATGGCGCGGCTGCCATCGCGCAGATGAAGAAGATGCCGGCCGATGACGACTGCTTCGGCAGCGGCATCATCCGCGAGGACGGGCGCAAGATCCACCCGTCGTATCTCTACGAGGTCAAGAAGCCGTCGGAGAGCAAGGGGCCCTACGACTACTACAAGACCCTGGCCAGCACCCCGGCCGAAGAGGCCTTCCGCCCGCTGAACGCCGGCCTGTGCAGCCTGGTCAAGGCCTGATCCCCGTCCGAGCCTTCCCCCGGGCCGCGCGGCCCGGGGATATTTCAGGAGTCCGCCCGATGCGCCTGTCCCGCCGCGCCCTTCTCGGCACCGCCGCCGCCGTGCCCGCCGCTGCCGCCATCCGCCCCGCCCGCGCCCAGCGCCCAGTGGTCAAGATCGGCGTGCTGACCGACATGACCGGCGTCTATCAGGACATCGTCGGCCCGCTTTCCGCCGAGTCCACCCGCCTCGCGGTCGCCGATTTCGGCAACGACAAGGGCTTCGACATCGAGGTCGTGGTGGGCGACCACCAGAACAAGCCCGACATCGGCTCCAACATCGTGCGCCAGTGGTATGACCGCGACGGCGTGGACATCGTGGTCGAGGGCGGCTCGTCGGCGGTTGCCCTGGCGGTGGCCGGCGTGGCGAAGGACAAGAACAAGGCCTACGTCAATTCCGGCGGCGCCACCTCCGACCTCACCGGCCCGGCCTGCAACGCCAACACGCTGCACTGGACCTACGACACCTACATGCTGGCCAAGTCGACCGGGGCGGCGATGGTCAAGGCCGGCGGCGACAGCTGGTTCTTCATCACCGCCGACTACGCCTTCGGCCACGCCCTGTCGCGCGATGTCGGCAACTTCGTCACCGGCGCCGGCGGCAAGGTTTTGGGGAATGTCCGCACCCCCTTCCCGGGCACCACGGATTTCTCGTCGTACCTGCTGCAGGCCCAGGCCAGCGGCGCCAAGGTGATCGGCCTGGCCAATGCCGGGGCGGACACCAGCAACTGCATCAAGCAGGCCAAGGAATTCGGCATCACCGCCCCGCTCGCCGGGCTGCTGATGTTCATCTCCGACGTCCACTCGCTGGGCCTGAACGTCTGCCAGGGCCTGGTGATGACCGAAAGCTTCTACTGGGACCTCAACGATCGCACCCGCGCCTTCTCGGAGCGGCTGTGGAAGCGCATGCCGAACCGCCGCGCCGGCATGGCCAGCGCCGGGCCGTACTCCTCGACGCTGCACTTCCTGAAGGCGGTGCAGGCGATGGGCGTGCCCGAAGCCAAGAAGAGCGGTGCCGGCATCATCGCCCAGATGAAGAAGATGCCCACGGACGACGACGTCCACGGCACCGGCATGATCCGTGAGGACGGCCGCAAGCTGCATCCGGCCTACCTGTTCCAGGTCAAGAAGCCGTCCGAGAGCAAGGGCGCCTGGGACTACTACAAGCTGATCGGCACCACCCCCGCCGACGAGGCCTTCCGCCCGATGAAGGACGGCAACTGCCCGCTGGTGAAGGCATGACGGCACGGCTCCGGGCGGCTGGAGGCACACAGCCATGATGATGATCCTGGGCATCCCGGCACCCCTGCTGTTCGGGCAGCTGCTGCTGGGCCTGATCAACGGCGCGTTCTATGCGCTGCTGTCGCTGGGCCTGGCGATCATCTTCGGGATGCTGAACATCGTGAACTTCGCCCATGGCGCGGTGTTCATGCTGGGCGCCTTCACCGCCTGGGGCCTGCTGAACTATGGCGGCATCGGCTACTGGCCGGCGCTGCTGCTGGCCCCGCTGATCGTCGGCGCCTTCGGCGTGGTGATCGAGAAGCTGTTCATCAGCAAGCTCTACAAGCTGGACCACCTCTATGGCCTGCTGCTGACCTTCGGCCTGGCGCTGGTGCTGGAGGGCATGGTGCGCAACTTCTACGGCAGTTCCGGCCTGCCCTATGCGATCCCGGAGCAGCTTCAGGGCGCGCAGAATCTCGGCTTCATGATCCTGCCGAACTATCGCGGCTGGGTCGTGGTGGCCGCGGCGATCGTGTGCCTGATCACCTGGCTGGTGATCGAGAAGACCTCGATCGGCGCCAAGCTGCGCGCGGCCACCGAGAACGCGCCGCTGGTGCAGAGCTTCGGCATCAACGTGCCGCGCATGATCACCCTGACCTACGGCGCCGGCGTGGCGCTGGCCGCCTTTGCCGGCGTGCTGGCAGCACCCATCTATTCGGTGAACCCGAACATGGGCACCAATTTCATCATCACCGTCTTCGCCGTGGTGGTGATCGGCGGCATGGGCTCGATCCTCGGCTCGATCGTCACCGGCTTCGGCCTGGGCATCGTCGAGGGCCTGACCCGGGTGTTCTACCCCCAGGGATCGGCCACCGTGATCTTCGTGGTGATGGTGATCGTGCTGCTGGCCCGCCCGGCCGGGCTGTTCGGAAGGGCGCATTGACCATGCTGATGGGATTCTCCCGCGCCCAGACCGTCGCCTTCTGGATCATGATCGCCGCGATCCTGATCGCCCCGGCGATGCTCTATCCCGTCTTCCTGATGAAGGTGATGTGCTTCGCCATCTTCGCCTGCGCCTTCAACCTGCTGATCGGCTTCGTCGGGCTGGGCAGCTTCGGCCACGCCGCCTTCTTCGGCATGGGGGCCTATGTCACCGCCTATGCCGCCAAGGCATGGGGCTGGACCCCGGAGCTGGCGATCCTGGCCGGGGCTGCCGTCGGCGGGCTGCTCGGCCTGTTGTTCGGATCGCTCGCCATTCGCCGCCAGGGCATCTACTTCGCCATGATCACCCTGGCGCTGGCGCAGATGAACTATTTCTTCTCCACCCAGGCCCCGTTCACCGGCGGCGAGGACGGCATCCAGGGCGTGCCGCGCGGCCATCTGTTCGGCGCCATCTCGCTGCGCCCGGACATGGCGATGTATGTCCTGGTGGCCGTGGTCTTCGTGCTGGTGTTCCTGCTGATCTACCGCATCGTGCATTCCCCCTTCGGCCAGGTGCTGAAGGCGATCCGCGAGAACGAGGCCCGAGCCACCTCGCTGGGCTACCGCGTGGACGACTACAAGCTGATGGTCTTCGTGCTGTCGGCGGCCATCGCCGGGCTGGCCGGCGGGCTGAAGGCGCTGGTGTTCGGCATCGCCACGCTGACGGACGTGAATTACCCGATGTCCGGCGAGGTAATCCTGATCGTGCTGCTCGGCGGCATGGGCACCATCTTCGGCCCGGTGGTGGGCGCGGCCGTGCTGATCGCGCTGGAGAGCTACCTCGCCCCCTTCGGCGCCTGGGTCACGGTGACGCAGGGCGCGGTGTTCATCATCTGCGTGCTCGCCTTCCGCCGCGGCATCGTCGGCGAGATCGCGGCGCGAAGGCGATGGGTGCTGTAGCCGTGCTCGGCTGGCTGGCGGCGCTGTTGTTGTTCACCGCCCCGGCGGTGGCCCAGCCCGCCACCTGCGCCGTGTCGGACCCGGCCAGCCTGCGCGCCTGCATGACCGGGCTCGCCCCCGGCGCCCGCGTGGTCTTCACCCGCGACGTCACCTGCCGCAGCGCCGCCGAATGCTGCCCCGGCGGCGCCGCCCCGATGCGCATCGTCGGCCCTGCCAACGTCGCCATCGACGGCCAGGGCCACACGCTGCGCCGCACCGCCGGGCAGAAGGCGTGCCAGGCGCTGGTGGTGCGCAACGCCCCGGGCCTGACCATCGCCAACCTCACCTTCGACGAGGACCGCGCCGCGCCGCCCTGCGAGCTGGCCGACAAGCCCTGCGCCGCCACGCTGGACATCGGCAACACCAAGGGCCTGCTGCTCGACCGCATCCGGGTGCTGTTCGGCAAGGGCTATGTGGTGCGGGTCTGGGACGCGGCGGACATCACCCTGCGCCGCTCCGAGATCGCCGATGCCGGCATCATCGGCTTCTATGCCGGCCACTTCAAATACGGCCCGACCACCAACCTCGCGATCGAGGACTCCCGCTTCCTGCGCGCGCGCACCAACGGCGTGGCGCTGCAGGGCGTCGACGGCGCGGTCCTGCGCGGCAACCTGTTCCACAACAACCACTGGCACGGGCTCTGGCCGGTTCCCAACATCCCGGGCGGCATCACCCCGGGTGGCCAGCTCCTGCTCGCCGCCGGCAGCGCCATGGTGGTGGAGGCGAACACCATCGCCGGCAGCAATTGCGCCAACTGCACGCCGAGCAAGCTGGTCACCGCAATCGAGGTCGGCGAGGGCCCGAACGCCCCCGGCACGCGCGGCGTGACCATCGCCGGCAACCGCATCTGCCATGACGGGCCGGGCATGGCGATCTACCACAACCCCGGGGCGCCGGCCGGCCCCGCGACCGTCACCGCGAACCGCTTTTCCGGCTATACCGGCGTGGACAACCTGCGCGGCCCGGTTGCCCGCGCGTCGAACACGATCGCTCACGGCGACAGTTGCGGCATCCCCCGATGAGCCAGCGTGCCACCCGCGCCGTCTTCATGCGCGGCGGCACCTCCAAGGCGCTGATCTTCCGCCACGCCGACCTGCCGCCGGACCGTGCCGCGCGCGACGCGCTGTTCCTCGCCGCCATGGGCTCGCCCGACCCCGCCATGCGCCAGCTCGACGGCATGGGCGGCGGCGTCTCCTCGCTGTCCAAGGTCTGCATCGTCGGCCCGCCCAGCCGGCCGGACGCCGATGTCGACTACACCTTCGCCCAGATCGCGATCGACCGCGCCGAGGTCGACTATGCCGGCAATTGCGGCAACATGTCCGCGGCCATCGGCCCCTTTGCCGTGGACGAAGGCCTGGTGCCGCCCCCGCGGGATGGCGAGGCCGCGGTGCGCATCCACAACACCAACACCGGCAAGATCATCATCGCCCGCTT
>JBIPLY010000363.1:0-4391 GCA_044369385.1 Acetobacteraceae bacterium
CCGCCGGGCGCGCGGTGGTCGAGGGCGCGCTGGCGCTGGACGGGGTCGCCGGCACCGGGGCGGCGATCCGCCTGGAGTTCACCGCCCCGGACGGCGCCAAGACCGGCCGGCTGCTGCCCACCGGCAACCCGATCGACCTGCTCGACGGGCTGCCCGCCAGCCTGGTCGATGCCGCCAATCCCTGTGTCTTCTTCGCCGCCGCCGATCTCGGCCTGCGCGGCGACGAGCTTCCCGCGGTGCTGGAGCGCGACGGCGCGCTGCTGGACCGGCTCGAAGCCCTGCGCCGCCTTGCCGCCGTGCGCATGGGCCTCGCATCCGATCTCGAAACGGCGGCGCGCACCGCCAGCATCCCGAAGCTCGGCCTGCTCAGCGCGCCGATGCCAACCGCGCTGCTCTCGGGCCGGAGCCTGCCGGCCGCGGCGGCGGACATCGTCGCGCGCATGATCTCGGTCGGGCAGCCCCACCGCGCCATTCCGCTCACCGGCGCGCTGTGCCTGGCCGTCGCCTGCCGCATCCCGGGCAGCATCGCCCATCGCCTGGCCCGCCCCGCCAGCCCGATCACCATCGCCCATCCGTCGGGCACGATCCTGGTCACCGCCGAGGTCCTGCCCAGCCTGGCCGTGCCGCATGCCACCGTGTTTCGCACCGCCCGGCGCCTGTTCCAGGGCGAAGTGCTCTGGCGCGACCCGGCGGGGTAGGCAGCGCCGGGGCCGGCCGCTACCCTCTTGCCACCCCCGTTCCGGAAGCCGCCGCCATGCCGCTCGATCTCGCCTTCGCCCGCGCCCAGTTCCCCGCCCTGGCCGACGGCTTCGCCTATTTCGACAATGCCGGCGGTTCGCTGGTGCTGCGCGGCGTGGCGGAGCGGGTGGCGGACTACCTGCTCACCACCTCGGTGCAGACCGGCGCCAGCTATGCCCATTCGCAGCGCGCCTCCGCCCGCCTGGCCGAGGCCCGCGCCCGCGTGGCGCTGTGGATCGGCGCGCGCCGGCCGGAGGAGGTGGTGTTCGGCCCCTCCACCACCGTGCTGGCGCAGTTCCTCGCCAAGTCGATGGCCAGCCGCCTTCAGCCGGGCGACGAGGTGGTGGTGACCGATTTCGACCACGAATCCAACATCGGCCCCTGGCGCGCGCTGGAGAAGGCCGGGATCGTGATCCGCGAATGGAAGATCGACCCCGCGACGCTGGCCGTTGACCTCGCCGCACTGGACCGGCTGATGGGACCGCGCACGCGGCTGGTGGCGGTCACCCATGCCTCCAACATCCTGGGCACCATCAATCCGGTCGCCGAGATCGCCCGGCGCGTCCATGCCGCCGGCGCCGAGATCGTGGTCGATGCCGTCGCCTATGCCCCGCACCGCGCGCTGGATGTCGCCGCCTGGGACGTCGATTACTACCTGTTCAGCTTCTACAAGACCTATGGCCCGCACGCTGCGGTGCTCTACGGCAAGCATGACAAGATGCTGGAACTCGACGGGCTGTACCATTGGTTTTACGGCCGCGACAAGGTTCCGGCCAAGCTGGAGCCGGGCAATCCCAGCTACGAAGCCGCCTGGGGGGCGGCCGGCATCGTCGACTACCTCGACGCGCTCGGCGGCGGCGGCGGCGGCCGGGCATCGCTCGACCGCGCCTTTGCCGATATCGCCGCGCACGAGGCGGTGCTGGCCGAGCGGCTGCTCGATTTCCTGCGCGGGCGCAACGACATCCGCATCATCGGCGATCGCAGCGCGGATGCCGCGCGCCGCGTGCCGACGATCGCCTTCAAGGTCGCCGGCCGCGATTCGGCCGCCATCGTCGCCGCTGTCGACCACGACCCGATCGGCATCCGCTACGGCGATTTCCACTCCCGCCGCCTGGTCGAGGCGCTTGGCCTGGCCGAGGGGAACGGCGTCGTCCGCGCCTCGATGGTGCACTACAACACGACGGAGGAGGTCGACCGACTGGTCGACAGCCTCCGCCGTGCGCTGGGCTGATCCCGCGTTCAGACCGTTCGGATCAGCGCCGCCCAGCGGTCCAGCACCGGCAGGATGGTGTCGGCCTTCGCGGAGTCCAGGGTGACCACCATGCGCGTGACGCCAAGGTCGCGCAGCCGGCGGATCTCATCGAGGTTCTCGCTGGCGCCGAAGGTCGAGATCGGCACCTCCGCGGGATCGCGCCCGGCCTCGGCCGCCATCTGCTTGAACGCCCGCAGCGCGTCCTCGATCGGCGCCCGCCCGGCGATCGGGATCCAGCCATTGCCGTAGCGCAGCGCGCGCCGCGCCCCCTGCGGAAACGCACCGCCGACGATCACCGGCGGGTGCGGCGTCTGCACCGGCTTCGGCCAGGCCATGATCGGGTCGAAATTGACGAACTCGCCGTGGTACTCCGCCTTCGACCTGGTCCAGATTTCCTTCATCGCCTCGACCCGCTCGCGCACCAGCTTGGCGCGGCTGGCGAAGACGGTGCCGTGGTTCTCCATCTCCTCGGCGTTCCAGCCGATGCCGATGCCGAACAGGAACCGCCCGCCGGAGACCTGGTCCAGGGATGCGACCAGCTTGGCGGTCTGGATCGGATCGCGCTGGTTCACCAGGCACACCCCGGTCCCCAGCTTCAGCGTGGTGGTCGCCACGGCCGCCGCGGTCAGCGAGATGAACGGGTCCATCGTGTCGTAGTAGCGCTTCGGCAGCTCGGCCCCGCCCGGCCAGGGCGAGCGCCGCGCCACCGGGATATGCGAGTGCTCCGGCGCCCAGACCGATTCGAACCCGCGCTCTTCCAGCGCCCGGCCCAGCTCGCCCGGCGTCATGGAATAGTCGGTGAAGAACATCGAAGCCCCGAATCCCAGCATGGCCACTCCCCCGCGTTGCGACACTCATGATAGGCTAGCCGCAACGGAGGAAACACCCATGAACACATTGCGCGGCAACCAGGGCCCCCGCTATCGCCACCAGGCTGACGAAAGCGCCCCCTACGAGACCATCACGGTCGACAAGCTCACCCCCATCATCGGCGCCGAGATCACCGGCATCGACCTCGCGCAACCGCTGTCCAACCGCCAGTTCGACGAGATCCACCGCGCGCTGGCCGAGAACCTGGTGATCTTCTTCCGCGACCAGACCATCACCCCCGCGCAGCACCTGGCCTTCGGGGAAAAATTCGGCGAGCTGCACATCCATCCCGCCGCCCCGCACGAGCCCGGCCTGCCGGCGCTGATGAAGATCCACGCCGACCGCAATTCCTCGCGCGCCAACGGCGAAGGCTGGCACAGCGACGTCTCCTGCGACGAGGAGCCGCCGATGGGCTCCATCCTGCACATCCGCCAATGCCCCCCGCATGGCGGCGACACCCTGTTCGCCAGCATGTACGCGGCCTACGAGGCGCTGTCCGACCGCATGAAGGCCTATCTCGACGGGCTGGTGGCGGTGCATGACGGCGAGCAGGTCTATCGCGGCACCTACACCAATCTCGGCGCCGCCGACCGCCCGACCTACCCGAAGGCCGAGCACCCGGTGGTGCGCACCCATCCGGTCACCGGCAAGAAGGCGCTTTACGTCAACCGCGGCTTCACCCGCCGCATCGTCGGCCTGCCCGGCGACGAGAGCGACGCGATCCTGCGCTACCTCTACGACCACATGGAAAGCCCGCTCTGGCAGTGCCGCTTCCGCTGGACCGAACGCGCCGTGGCCTTCTGGGACAACCGCTGCGTGCAGCACCGCGCCATGTGGGATTACTGGCCACACACCCGCAGCGGGCATCGCGTGACGGTGAAGGGGGATCGGCCGGTTTAGGGCCGGCTCATCCGCCGCCAGTCCCCACCTCCGCCAGGTAGTCGGCCGGGCGCAGGATGCGCACGCCGCGCCACGGATTCAGCACGAGCAGGTCTTCGTCGCCGCTGACGATGACCTCGGCGCCGGCGGCGAACGCCAGCTCCAGGTACTTGTCGTCCTTCGCATCCCGGCAGTCCGTCACCCGCTTGGACGGGGCGAAGAAAATGCCGCAGCTATCGAGCAGCGCGACGAGCTCCTCGCGCTGCTCGGGGTCGATGAAGCGCGCCAGCCTTGGCCGCGACAACACATCGAGCAGTTCAGTCAGTGTTGCGTCGGACACGGCAACGCGATCCGCCGTGAAGGCGTGGCGCACCGCGCGGTCGGGCACACTTCCACGGCCCATGATTGCGCTGACCAGCGTTGATGCGTCGAGGACGATCACGCGCCGGGCGGCCGGCTCCGGCACTCGGCGTTGTAGGCGGCAAGCTCATCGCGGAGGATCGTGTCGGTCACGCCGCGGCTGCGCGCCTCCTCGGAGGCGGCGTCCATCGCTGCGAACAGCTGCCCAACGCCGGCCGGGCGCACCGCGCGACTGACCAAGCGCGCAACCCGATTGCGTGTTGCGGGGTCCTGCAACGCGGCCGCCGCCTCG
>JBIPLY010000433.1:0-3635 GCA_044369385.1 Acetobacteraceae bacterium
GTGCTTAAGAAGGACGGCATCTGGGGAGGCGGGACATGCGGGTGGTGATCCTGGGCGGCGGCGGGTTCCTCGGGCGGCGGGTGGCCGAGCGGCTGGCGGCGGCCGGCGCGCTGGGCGGGCGGGCGATCACGGGGATGACGCTGTTCGACATCGCGGCACCACCGGCACTGGCCGCGCCGTTTCCGGTGGCGTGCCTGGGCGGGGACATCGCCGAGCTGCCGGCGGAGGCGATCCCGGCGGGCACCGAGGTGGTGTTTCATCTGGCCGCCGTGGTCAGCGGGGCGGCCGAGGCGGATTACGACCTGGGGCGGCGGGTCAATCTGCGCGGCACCGATGCGGTGATCGACGCCTGCCGACGGCTGGTGGCCGCCGGTGGCACGCCGCCCCGCGTGGTGTTCACCAGCAGCATCGCCAGCTTCTCCGGCGGGCAGGCGGCGATGCTGGACGACAGCGCCAGGCAGATGCCGGCCAATTCCTATGGCACGCAGAAGGCGGCGGCCGAGCTGCTGCTGTCCGATGCGACGCGGCGGGGGTTCATGGATGCCGTGTCGCTACGCCTGCCGACGATCATCGTGCGGCCGGGGCGGCCGAACAAGGCGGCGAGCAGTTTCTTCTCGTCGATCGTGCGCGAGCCACTGCTGGGCCTGCCGGCGGAGCTGCCGGTGCCGGACGACTTCAAGGTCTGGGTCGGCAGCCCGAATTCGGCGGTGGCCTGGCTGATCCATGCCGCCGGGATGGACACGGCGGGCATGGGGCTGGACCGCAGCCTGAACCTGCCGGGGCTGTCGGTGACGGTCGGCGCGATCGTCGGCGCGCTGGAGCAGGTGCGGCAGGGGGCCTCGGCGCTGGTGGCGCGCAGGCCCGATCCGGTGATCGCCGAGATCGTGGGCGGCTGGCCGGCGGGGTTCACCGCGGCGCGGGCCCGGGCGCTGGGGTTTGCGCCGAACGAGGGGCTGGTGGAGCTGGTGCGCGCCTTCGTCGCCGAGGACCTGGAGGCGACGCGGCGGGAGCGCGGCATGTCGTGAAGCTGCGCGCAGGGCAGCCCCGCGCGGGATGCGCGCGGAATAGCGACAAGGTTACCGCCATTTAAGCCGGTTTCGCCTATTGGGCGGTTGCCGGAACGGGGCGCCCGGACCAAGAATTGTGTCCTCGAAAGGTGCGCCGTCTCCGATCATGGAGCATGGCGCGCGGGTGAAGGTCGGGTGGGTTTGCGGATTGCCGATTTGCCAGGGGCCGGCCGGATTGGTCGGCACATAGCCTGGGGCATGCGCAACGTCGGGCGGCATTTGTCGCTGCGGCGTTTTTTTCGTGCGCGCGCGGCGGGCGAGGCGCCGGTGCGGCCGCGGCGCACGCTGGGCTTCTGGATCGTCCATATTCCGGCGATGCTGCGCGCCCTGGTGCGGGCCGACGAGATGTGGCTGGCGGTGCTGGCGGCGATCGTGGGGGCGACGGGCGGCATCTGTGTGGTGGCGATGACCGCGATCGCGCAGTGGATGCACCAATTGCTGTTTGGCATCGGGCCGCATGACCGGCTGTCGGCGCAGGTGGAGCTGCCGATTGCCACCGCGCTGTTGGTGCCGACGCTGGGCGGGCTGGCCTTTGGGCTGGCGGGGCTGGCGCTGGTCAAATGGTGGTCGCGCCGGGCGGTGGATGCGATCGAGGCCAATGCGCTGCATGGTGGGCGGATGTCGGTGAACGACAGCCTGGTGGTGGTGGCGCAGACCATCTGGTCGAACGGCGTTGGCGCCTCGGTGGGGCTGGAGGCGGGCTATACCCAGATCGGGGCGGCGCTGGCTTCCCGCCTGGGGCGGGCGTTTCGGGTGCGGCGCAATGATCTGCGGCTGCTGGTGGGGTGCGGGGCGGCGGCGGCGATCGCGGCGGCGTTCAATGCGCCGCTGGCGGGCGCGTTCTATGCCTTCGAGCTGGTGATCGGGACCTATACGCTGGCGGCGCTGGCGCCGGTGATCATCGCCTCGATCGTGGCGGTGTCAGTGTCGCGGGCGTTGATGCCGCATGAGTTCGCCTTCGACCTGCGGCTGCCGGTGGCGATCGATCCGGTGCATTACGTGCCGATCCTGCTGCTGGGGGCGGTCTGCGCCTTTGCCGGCATCGCCATCATGCGCGGCGTGACGCTGACCGAGGAGGGGTTCCGCCGTTCCGGCGTGCCGGTGTGGCTGCGCCCGGCGATTGGCGGGCTGGCGGTGGGGATGCTGGCGCTGGTCACGCCGCAGGTGCTCTCGGCCGGGCATGGCGCGTTGCAGGTGGATATCGATGCGCCGTTCACGCTGGGCGGGCTGCTGGCGTTGATCCTGATGAAGTCGGTGGCGTCCGCGATCTCGCTGGGGGCGGGGTTTCGCGGCGGGTTGTTCTTTGCCTCGCTGTTCCTGGGCGCGCTGGTGGGCAAGGCATTTGCCGCCGCATTGGCGCTTGTGGCGGCGACCTATGCGATGCCCAGCGTGGTCGCCGCCCTGGTGGGGATGAGCGCGCTGGCGGTGGCGATCGTGGGCGGGCCGCTGACCATGGCGTTTCTGGCGCTGGAGACCACCGGCAGTCTGCCGTTGACGGTGGCGGTGCTGGCGGCGGCGGTGGTGTCTTCGCTGACAGTGCGGCGGACCTTCGGCTATTCCTTTGCCACCTGGCGGTTCCACTTGCGCGGCGAGGCGATCCGCAGTGCCGTCGATATCGGCTGGATGCGCAACCTGACGGTGGGGCGGATGATGCGGCGCGAGATCCAAAGCGTGCGCGCCGATACCACGCTGGCCAGTTTTCGCCGGGACTACCCGCTGGGGATCACCGACCGGGTGGTGGTCACCGACGATGCCGGGAAATACGCCGGGATCGTGCTGGTGGCGGAGGCGCATACGCCGACCGGGCGGGCGCCGGAGAAGGGGAGCGGGACGATTCTGGATCTGGTGCACAACAGGAACGACGTGCTGGTGCCGCAGATGACGGTCAAGGAGGCGATCGCGCTGTTCGAGAGTGCGGAGGCCGATGCGCTGGTGGTGGTGGACAGCGTGGAGAACCGCCGGGTGATCGGCAAGCTGACCGAGCAGCACGCGCTGCGGCGCTACAGCGAGGAGCTGGAGCGGCGGCGACGGGAATTGTCCGGCGAGTAGCGCGCGCCTACCGTGTTTGGATCGACACGGAGGATGCCATGACCAGGCTGATCGAGTACGCCGATGCCGCGCCCGAGGCCCGCGCGGTGTTCGAGGACATTGCGCGCACCCGCGGAATTGCGCCCGAGGAGGTCAACAACGTCTGGAAGGCGATGGCCGTGCATCCCGCGAACATGCGCGCCTTCTGGGAGCGGGCGAAGACGATCATGGCCGGCGGGGCGCTGGATCCGCTGACCAAGGAACTGATCTACCTGGCGGTGTCGATCAGCCAGCAATGCGAGTACTGCGTCGCCTCCCATACCGCGCAGGCGCGGCGCAAGGGGGCGAGCGAGGAGCAGCTGGCGGAGATGATCGCGATTGTCGGGCTGGCGGTGGAGGGGAACCGGATGACCAGTGCGTATCGCGTGCCGGTAGACGAAGCGTTCGGGTAGGGCTTGGGCAAGAACAGGCTGGGGCTTTGCCCCACACCCCACCAGGGGGCCGAGCCCCCTGGACCCTCATGATCTCGGGAAAAAATAG
>JBIPLY010000096.1:0-11489 GCA_044369385.1 Acetobacteraceae bacterium
GGCGGTGTTCGCGGTGCATGGCGACGGCGACGGCGCGGTGCTGTGGCCGCTGCTGCGCCGCGCCGATGGCGGGTTCGAGGCGCTGACCAACCCCTATACCTGCCGGTATCAGCCGGCGGCCGGGGAGAGGGCCGATCTGCATGGCGCGGGGCGGGCGCTGGCGCGGTTGGGGCGCGGCGGCGGGGTGTTGCGGCTGGACGCGCTCGACCCGGACTGGGCCGGGCTGCCGGCGGTGCTGGCCGGGGCGCGGGCGGGGGGGATGGCGGCGCTGCGCTTCGATCACTTCGGCAACTGGCATGAGGCGATCGCGGGGCGCGACTGGCGCGGCTACCTGGCCGGGCGGCCCGGGGCGCTGCGCGAGACGGTGCGCCGGCGGCTGCGCGATGCCGAGCGCAACCCGGCGCTGTCCTTTGCGGTGCTGGAAGGTGCGCGGGAGGTGGAGGGCGGCATCGCGGAGTATGAGGCGGTCTATGCCCGCTCCTGGAAGGAGCCGGAGCCGTTTCCGGATTTCAACGCCGAGCTGATGCGCCAGACCGCGCGCGAGGGGACGCTGCGGCTGTCGGTGCTGCGCCATGCCGGGGTGGCGATCGCGGTGCAGATGTGGATCGTGCATGACGGCATCGCCGCGGTGCTGAAGCTGGCGCATGACGAGGCGCACAAGCCGCTGTCGCCGGGCACCGCGCTGACCGCATGGACGCTGCGCCGGCTGATCGAGGGCGAGGGGGTGGACGGCATCGATTTCGGCCGTGGCGACGATCCCTACAAGCAGCTCTGGACCTCGCGGCGGCGGCAGCGGATCGGCGTGGTGCTGGCCGCGCCCTGGCATCCCCGGGGGCTGGCCGTGCTGCTGCGCCATGCGGGCGGGCGGCTGCGGGAGCGGGTGCGGCGGTAGCGGCCGCGCCTCGCCGGTCCGTGCCGCGGGTCGCGTCAGCGCAGGAAGCGTCGCCCGGCGGCCCCGGCGCGGATCGTGGCGCCGCCGGCGGGCATGGCGGGGTGCATCGGGGCCCGCGCCGCGGCGGGCTTGGTCTTGCCTGCCACGCCCAGCACCGTCTCCACATGGTAGCGGGTGAGGGCGGCCATGGTGAGCAGCAGGTAGTAGAACTCGAAATAGGCCAGGCTGAGGGCGGCACCGGAGACGGCGTATCCGATCAGCGAGAAGTGCAGCGCCAGGGCCAGGTCGCGCGCCCATTGCAGGTCCTCGCGGTCGGCGGCCAGCTTGCGGATGACGTGCAGGTTGCGGAAGCCGAGCGCCAGCAGGGCCAGGAACAGGAGCAGGCCGATGAAGCCGGTATCGCCCAGCACCTGGAAATAGATGCTGTGCGCGGCCAGCGGCCTGGCCGGGATGGGCGATGCGACCAGCCAATCCAGCGAGTTGAACTGCCGCACGTACTGGGACCAGGCCCAGGGGTCCTCCATCGAGGAGAAGCCGCCACCGAGCAGCGGCCGGTCCAGCGCCACCAGGAGGTTCATCTTCCACGACGAGACGCGCCCCATGAACGAGCCGTCATCCCGGGCGTCGTCGATCGTGCCCATGCGATCGAACCAGCGATCCGGCGCAATCGCCAGGACCACGCCGGCCACGACCAGCATCACCACCAGCGTCACCGCCTTGTTCCGGCTCTTGAAGAACGCCGCGGCACCGACCGCGATCAGGCCGATCAGCGCCCCGCGCGAATTGCTGGCGATCACGCCGATCACGTTGGCCAGCGCCGCCAGCGCGAAGGCGGCCTTGACCAGCAGCGATTGCGAATAGCGATACAGATAGGCCAGCGGCGGGACCGTCATCAGGATCGCCAGGCCGAAATGGTTGTTGTCGCCGATCGTCTGCGGGCCCAGCAGCACGTGGCCGCCGGCGGTGACGACATACTTCGCCGCCTCGATCGCGCCATGGATGCCCATGCCCATGCAGGCCGCCATCATCACCGAATGGATCTGCAGGCGGGTGCGCACCGTGGCCGCGACGAACAGGCACAGCAGCACCACCTTGAACAGCCGGTCGGCGAGGTCGTCGACGCGCGCGATGCGGGTGAGCGCGAACATGTAGCTGATCATCCCCAGCGCTAGGAAGGCGAGCAGCACGACGATATGGGCGTCGAAGCGCAGCTTGGGGCGGTATTGCCGGTCCACCACCAGGGCGATCACGGCCACCACGACCACCAGCTTGTTGAACGGGATGGCGCCGGCGAAGCCGTGAATGTAGTGGATGGGCGAGACCATCGCGACCCAGACCCAGAGCATGGTCGCGATATGGGCGTAGCGCAGCGCCACCGGCAGCATGGCCAGGAACAGGGCCGTGAAGACGAGGCTGCGCATCGCGCGCTACCGCCGCGGCAGGCGCGGGGCCGGAGTCTGCCCGGCGCGTGTTTGCCCGGCGGGACGCGGCCGCACCGCGGGGCGGATGCCGGGGCGCGCCGCCGGATCAGGGTCGGCGGGGGCGGCGGCTTGCGGTTGGAACGCGCGGCTCTGGCGCTTGCGCTCCTTCTCGGCGGCGGCGGCACCGGCGGCGGATTCGGGGTAGCGGAACAGGCCGAAGCTGGGCTGGCCCGGTTCGGCGGTGGCGTTCGCGGCGCTCCAGTACAGCACCAGCAGGAACATCACCACGCCGATCAAGTAGGGGACGATCTCCATCCTGTGTCCTAGCCTTCCAAGGTCCAGAGGGCTTGTGCCTGATGCCGCGACGCGTTTTTCAAGCTATCACGCGGCGAATCCGATGGGAACCGCGGCGCGGTCACGATGGTGCCACTGGCGGCAGGGTGCCGTCGAACAGCGCGTGCCAGGCGGCGAACATGGCACGCTGGTCGAAGGCCGCCGCCGCGCGCGCGCGGTTCGCCGCGCCCAACGCGGCGCGCAGCGCGGGGTCGGCCAGCAGGTGGGCGAGCGCGCCGGCCAGGGCGGCGTCGTCGCGCGGCACCACGAAGGGCGCGTTGGCGGGCGCCAGCATTGTCGCCACATCGCCGACATCGGTGGCGGCCACCGGCAGGGAGGCGGCCATCGCCTCCAGCACCGCGAGCGGCATCTGCTCGGTATCCGACGACAGGGCGGCGATGTCCCAGCCGGCGAACAGCGCCGGGGTGTCGGTGACGTGGCCGGGGAAGGCGACGTCGGCGGCCACGCCGAGTTCGGCGGCGAGGGCTTCCAGCGCGGGGCGCGCCGGGCCGTCGCCGGCGATGACCAGCCGGCAGGGCACGGTGGCGCGGACGATGGCGAAGGCGCGCAGCAGCCGGGCCAGGTTTTTTTCCGGCCGCAGGGCTGCCACCGTGCCGATCACCGGCATCGCACCGGTCTGGTGCGCCACGGCGAAGCGGTCGAGGTCGATGCCGTTGGGCACGTAGCGCAGGGACTGGCGCGGCAGGCGCCAGACCTCGTCGGCGATTCGGTACAGCGTCCGCGAGGGCACCGCCACGGTGGCGCCGCGCAGCAGCAGCCGGCGCATCCAGACGCGGCGCGGCAGCTGGCGGTCGCGCTCTTCCGGGCCGAAGCCATCCTCGACATGGATGTGGCGCACCAGGCGCGGCAGGTTGGCCATCGCCCATTCGATGCTGCCCCAGTTGCTGGTCACCAGCCCATCCGGCCGCAGCGCGCGCAGGGCGGCGCGGAAGCGGGCGCGGTTGGCCAGGGTGGCGCCCTTCTGGATGTCGATCGGGGGGAAGCTGACGTCCAGCGCGGGATCGAGCCGTTCGCGGCAGGCGAGATTGCCGTCCATGGCGACGATGGCGTGGCGATAGTCGCGCCCGAAGCGGTTGGCGAGTGCGGCGAAACGCACCTGCGGGCCGCCGACGGCGAAGGTGGCATAGACGTGCAGCAGCAGCGGCGCCGCCGTCATTCCGGCGGGGCCTGTATGGCGATGGCGCGGGCGTGGAAGGCGGCCGGGTCGGCCACCGGCGCCCAGCCCAGCGCCTGCTTGGCATCGGTCACATCGAAGCGGGCGGCCATGCCGCGGGAGAGGAAATCGCGGCGGGCGGGCATCGCCACCGCGCGGCCGGTGGCGCGCTTGATCAGCCACTTGGCCAGGTCGACCAGCCACAGCCGGGTGGGCGATTGCGGGTGGAAGCGCCAGGGGCGGCCGAGGGCGGCGCCCATCTCGGCGATGTATTGGCGGGCGGTGGGGCGGACCTCGCCGACGATGTTGAAGGCGCGGCCCTCCACGCCGGGGGCGTCGCAGGCGCGGACGCAGGCGCTGGCGACATCCTCGACCAGCACGAAGGGCAGGGGGTTGCGGCCGTCGTTCCAGCCGATGCAGTGCTGGTCGTTGTTGAACAGGCCGAGGCCGCTGTGCAGCGGCGGGCCGCCTTCGCCCACCACCACGCCGGGGCGCAGGATCACCACCGGCAGGGCCTCGCGGGCGTGCAGGTCCAGCAGCATGCGGTCGGCCAGCACCTTGGCGCGCGCATAGTCGCCGCGTTCGGTCTCGCGCGGGTCCGGCGGGGTGGCGCCGGTGATGGGGGCGGCATCGGGGCCGAGATAGAGCGAGGCGATCGAGCCGACATGCACCAGGCGCGCGACGCCGGCCTGCTGGCAGGCGCGGGCGACGGTTTCGGCGCCGCCGACCATGGCGCGGCGCACCGCCTCGAAATCGGCGCCGCCGCCGCCATGGGCCAGGTTGATCACCACCCGGGCGGGGCCGATGGCGCGGGCGACGGCGGCGGGGTCGCGGATGTCGCCGCGGTGCAGGGCGACGCGGGGGTCGGCGAAGACGGCGGGCAGGTTGACCAGGTTGCGCGCCATGACCGACACGCCATGCCCGGCGGCGAGCAACTGGCGCACCACATGGGCGCCGATGAAGCCGGTGCCGCCCAGCACCGCGACGTCCCAGCTCTCCGGGTTCGCATGCGCCGGCGCGGGGCCGGCCTTCGGCAGGGCGAGGTCGGTGATACGTTCGCAGGTTTGCACCAGGTCGGCGCCGAATGCGCCGTCCAGCGCCGGGGCGCGGCCGGCATCGAGCGCCTGGTGAAAGCCGGCGATGCTGTCGCGCATCGAGACGAAGAACGCGTCGCCGCGCGGGCGCAGCTTGGCCATCGACAGCGCGTAGCCGGCCAGGCCGCGCACCGATCCGCAGGCGACGGTCCGGGCCACGGACAGGCCGGAAAGCGCGGTGTCCATCGCTTCCAGCCATCTTGTGCGGCCCTGGATGTGGAAGCGGTCGGCCAGGATGTCCGCCACGGCCACGCCGTCGTCGCCGATCACGGTGACCTGCCAGAACGGGAAGCCCTGGCCGACGGCGAAGCGGAGCTGGGCGGGCAGGCGGGCGCCGGCGAGCGTGAGGTTCAGCGTGCCGATGAAATCGCGGCCGGGGGCGATTTCCAGCGCCGTGCCGGGCAGGGCCTGGATCGTGCCGATCGGGCCGGTCAGGGCGACGATCTGCGACAGCGGGTGGACCGCCTGTTCCAGCAGGATGTTGCCGGGCGCGCGGAACATCCAGTGGCCGAACTGGCGCGCGGCCATCTGGCGCAGGGCGACGTTGTAGATCACGCCGACGAAGTTGGGCCGGCCGATGGCGCCCGACGCCACCGCCGCGCGCAGCCGGGCGAAGGCGGGGTGGTGGACGAAGTTCTGGTTCACCCCGAGCCCCGCGCCGCCGGCTTCCGCCGCCGCGATCAGGGCGGCGCATTGCGCGCCATCCACGGCCAGCGGCTTTTCCAGCAGCACCGGGATGCCGGCGCGCAGCAGGGGCTCGGCGGTGGCGGCATGCAGATCGGGCGGCACCAGGACATGGGCGCGGTCGAAACCGCCGGCGGCCAGGGCCTCGGGGATGGAGGCGAAGACGGCAGCACCCCCGGCGGCGCGCGCCAGGCTTTCGGCGGCGTCGCGGTTGGGGTCGACGACGGCGGTCACTTTCGCGCCGGGCAGGGCGCGCAGCACTTCCTCATGCACGCGGGCGATGAAGCCGGCGCCGACCAGGCAGATATTCGTCATCGTTTCAGGCCAGGGCCAGCGCCGCCTCGGCCGGGCGGCCGGAGGTGGCGGGGAGTTCGTGGAACAGGAAGCCTTCGAAGACCAGCAACTGCCACAGCGCCATGGAATGGTCGAAATGGCCGGATTCGTGCTCGTCCAGCAGGCGGGCGATCGCCGGGGCCTGGAACAGGCCGCTGTCGAGCATCGCCGGGCCGAGCAGGCGCTCGCGCAGCCGGGCGATGCCCGCGCGGAAGGGGCCGGCGAGCGAGGTCGAGAAACCCTGTTTCGGGCGGTACAGCACCTCGCGCGGCAAATGCGGCTCCAGCGCCTTTTTGAAGATGTACTTGCCTTCGCCGCCGCGCAGCTTCAGCCGTCGCGGCAGGCTGATGCCCCATTCGACGAAGCGGTAGTCCAGGATCGGGGCGCGCACTTCCAGCGAATTGGCCATGCTGGCGCGGTCGACCTTGGTCAGGATGCCGATCAGCCAGGTTTGCAGGTCGGCGTATTGCGCCTGGACCAGCGGGTCGTCGCTGCCGCTCTCTTCCATCAGCGCCGGGATGCGGGCGCCGGAATCGTAGCCATCGAGCCGGCTGGCCAGCATCGGCGCATAGAGCGCCTGGCGCTGTTCGCCCTGCACCCGGGTCAGGGTGCGCAGGTAGCCGGCGGCGGCGTCCAGGCTGAGTTCGGTCAGGGTGTATTTCGCCCGCAGCCAGCGCGGCGCGCTGTCCAGCTTCGGATAGGCCCGCGCCAGGGTGCCGAACACCGTGCGGCGCATGCCGGCCGGCACGAAGCGGCGCACGCCGTCCACCAGCACGTGCCAGCGGTAGCGGCGGTAGCCGGCGAAGACCTCGTCGCCGCCATCGCCGGAGATCGCGACGGTGGCGTATTTGCGGGCCAGGGCGCAGACGCTGTGGGTCGGCACGCTGGACTGGTCGCCGAACGGCTCGCCGAAGATGCGGCCCTGCAGCCGCGCGGCGTCGATCATGTCCACCGCCGCGGCGCGCTCGTTGTGCTGCACGGTGCCGTAGCGGCGGGCGACCATCTCGGCATAGGGGGTTTCGTCCTCGGCGCCGTCGAAGCCGATGGTGAAGGTGTCGAGCGTGCCGGCGCGCTGCGGGGCGGCCAGCGCCACGACGGCGCTGGAATCGACGCCGCCGGACAGGAAGGCGCCCAGCGGCACGTCGGCGATCATGCGCTGCGCGACGCTGTGGCGCAGCTGGTCGATCAGGGCGCGGCCGGCTTCGGTGGCGTCCATCCGGGAGGTCGCGGTCGGCAGGCTCCAGTAGCGCACCGGCGCGGCCCGCCGCGTCTCGCGGTCCAGGCGGAGGAAATGGGCGGCCGGCAGCTTCTGGATCGAATCGTAGATGGTGCCGGGGTCGGGGATGTAGCCGTAGGTGAAGAAGTCATCGACCGCCGTGGCCGAGACGCGCCGGTTCAGGCCGGGCACCGCGGCGAAGGAGGACAGCTCGCTGGAAAAATACAGGCTGCCATCGTCCAGCCGCGCGTAATGCAGCGGCTTCTTGCCCAGCCGGTCGCGCGCCAGGAACAGCACGCTACGTCGACGGTCCCAGATGGCGAAGGCGAACATGCCGTTCAGGTGCTGGAGGCAGTCCGGCCCCCATTCCTCCCAGGCGTGGATGATGGTCTCGGTGTCGCATCTGGTGCGGAACACATGGCCGCGCGCGGCCAGCAGCGGCATCAGTTCCTGGTAATTGTAGATCATGCCGTTGAAGACGATGGCGACCGAGCCGTCTTCGTTGAACATCGGCTGTTCGCCGCCGGTGGGGTCGATGATGGCCAGGCGGCGATGGCCCAGGCCGATGCCGGGCTCGGCATGGAAGCCGTCGCCGTCCGGGCCGCGATGGCTCAGCGTCGCGGTCATGCGGCGCAGCACATCCATGTCCGCCGGTCCGCCATCGGGGCGGAATATCCCGGTGATGCCGCACATCAGGCCGATCCAACCGTCATTCGTCCCCCAGGAACCGCAGGCTCGCCGTTGTGTAACACATCGTCCCCTTCTACGCGCCACCTGCTTACCGTCCGGCGACAGCGGCGCGGGGTGTGCGGGACAGTGTAGCGGCTCACGGATCACCAATTCCTGAACCGGCGCCGCGCAATGCCGCCGCGATGGGCCGGATAGTGCCCTATGCCGCCAGGGTGGTGGTGGCATCCAGGCCCAGGGCCAGGGCGAGGCGGTCCAGTCGGCGGGTGACGGACTCGCCGGCGAAGACGCCGCTGCCCTCGGCCAGTTCCAGCGTCAGCCGCCCGCCCAGCGCCAGGCGGGTGCCGGCCAGCAACTGCGCCGTGCCGGCCGAGAGCGTGTAGGCCAGGCGCATGGCGACGCCCAGCACGGTGGCGCGGGCGACCGCCTCGGGCGCGAGCAGCAGGACGGCCGGGCGCAGGAACGCCGCCTCCGGCTCCGCCTCGTAGCGCAGCGCCAGGGTCAGGCCGAGAAAGGCACGGGCGGGATGGTCGAGCCCGATGCCGGGCTGGCGGAAGATGCGCAGGAAGGCCTGTTCGGCGCGGTATTCCGGGTGGTCGCGGCTGCCGATGTCGCTCATCCAGCAGGCCACCTCGCGCAGGCGCCGCGCCTCGCCGCCGGGCGCCTCATGGGGGAAGAGCCCGTCCGTCCAGCGCAGCAGGGCCGGCGGCAGGGCGAGGTCGCGGGCGAAGCGGCGGGCATAGTCGTGCCCGGCGGCCAGCAGCGGGTCGGTGGCGCGCACCTCGGCGGGCATCTGGGCCATGTACCAGCCCTCGCGCAGGCCGTTGGCGCTGAACACGACGCGTCCCACGCCGCTGGCGCGCAGCAGGCGGCGCAGGGCGACAGCGGCAAATGGCAGGTCGTCGACCCGGCGGCGCGGGATGCCGGGCAGTCTTTCGAGCTGCCGGCGGCTGGCGGTGGCGACGAGGCCGGCGAGGTCGCGCGCCTCCTCGCGGCTGATCGTGTAGTGGTGCAGCAGGCTCAGCGGGTAGTTGGTCTGGGCGATGTGGATGCGCGCCAGCGCCCGCCAGGCGCCGCCCACGGCATAGAGATCGCGCCCGGCCATCTCCGCCAGCCAGGGCTCGGCGCCCAGCTCCGCCTCCACGATCGCGCGTGCGCGCGCCGCATCGCCGCCGGCGCGCTCGGCCAGGCGGATCACGCCCAGGCGCAGGGTGCGCGCCGCGGTCCAGCGCCCGCGATCGAGCCGCACCAGCTCCAGCGAGCCGCCGCCGATATCGGCCAGCAGCCCATGCGCGCCGGGGATGCCGCAGAGCAGGCCGGCGGCGGACATCTCCGCTTCGGCCTCGCCCGAGAGGACGGTGATCGACACGCCGGGCAGGCGCGCGCGCAGGGTTTCGAGGAAATGCGAGCCGTTCGCCGCGTCGCGCACCGCGGCGGTGGCCAGCACCGCGAACGGATCGGCCCCCATCGCGCGGGCGATCGCGCCGTAACGGTTCATCACCGTCACCGCCTGGGCCATGCCGTCCTCGTTCAACTTTCCGGTGGCCTGCAGCCCGCGGCCCAGGCGCAGCACCGCTTTTTCGTTGAAGATCGGCACCGGGTTGCGCGAATCGCCCTCGAACACCACCAGGCGGACGGAGTTGGAGCCGAGATCGACCACGGCGCGGCGGCGCGGCTCGGCCTCGATCGCTGCGGAATTGTCCACGGTTCAGTCCTGCAACAGGCGGTCGGCGCGGCGCGCGGGCGCCACGGGGGAGGCGACGGCCGGCCCGTGCAACGCCGAGCCGCGGCCGGACAATGACGGGTTGGTCATGAAATAATGGTGTGCCGAAACCCGCTTCTTGCCGGTGCCGGCGGCCACCCGGCGCCAGGTGCCGTCGGCCCCCAGCTCCCACGACTGCATGGTGTCGCGCAGGTTCACCGCCATGATCTGGTCCAGCACCTGGGCGTGCACGGTGGGGTTCAGGATCGGCACGAAGGTCTCCACGCGCCAGTCCATGTTGCGCGCCATCCAGTCGGCGCTGCTGATATAGACCCGCGCGTGCCGGCTGGGCAGGGCGTGGCCGTTGCCGAAGGCGCAGATGCGGCTGTGCTCCAGGAAGCGGCCGACGATTGACTTCACCTTGATGTTGTCCGACAGCCCGGGCACGCCGGGCCGCAGGCAGCAGATGCCGCGCACCACGGCGGCGATCTTCACCCCGGCCTGCGAGGCCGCGTAGAGCTTGTCGATCAGCCGGTCGTCGACCAGCGAGTTCATCTTCAGCCAGATCGCCGCCGGGCGGCCTTCGCGCGCGAACAGGATCTCGCGGTCGATCAGCTCGCCGATGACGTTGCGCGTGGTCAGCGGGCTGAAGGCCAGGGCGTCCATGCGTTCGGGGCGGGCATAGCCGGTCATGTAGTTGAACAGCCTTGCGGCGTCGCGCGTCATGTCGCCGTCGCAGGTGAAGAAGGACAGGTCGGTGTAGATGCGCGCGGTGATCGGGTGGTAGTTGCCGGTGCCGAAATGGGCGTAGCTGCGCATGGCGTGGCCCTCGCGCCGGACCACCAGGCTGATCTTGGCGTGGGTTTTCAGCTCGGTGAACCCGTAGACCACCTGCACGCCGGCGGCTTCCAGGGTGCGGGCGAGGCGGATATTGGCCTCTTCGTCGAAGCGGGCGCGCAGCTCGACCATGGCGGTGACGGATTTGCCGGCCTCGGCGGCCTCGATCAGGGCCTTGACGATCGGGCTGTCGCGGCTGGTGCGGTACAGCGTCTGCTTGACGGCGACCACGTTCGGGTCGCCGGCGGCCTGGCGCAGGAACTGCACCACGACATCGAAGCTCTCGAACGGGTGGTGGACGATGATGTCCTTGGCCCGGATGGCGGCGAAACAGTCGCCGGCGAAGTCGCGGATGCGTTCGGGGAAGCGCGGCGTGTAGGGCGGGAACAGCAGGTCCGGCCGGTCTTCGACGATCAGCTGGTTGACATCGGCCAGGCCCAGCATGCCGGCATGGACGTGGATTTCCTGTTCGGCGGCCTCCAGCTCGTCGATGACCAGCGCGCGCAGGTCGTCAGGCATGGCGGCGTTGACCGACAGGTGGATCGCAACACCCCGACGCCGCCGCTTCAGCGCGGTTTCGTAGGAGCGGACCAGGTCTTCGGCCTCTTCCTCGAACTCCACATCGGTGTCGCGGATCAGGCGGAACATGCCCTCGCCGGTCACCCGGAAGCCGGGGAAGATGCGGTCCAGGAACAGGGTGACGAGCTGTTCCAGCATGATGAAGCGGATCGCGCCCGCGGGTCCCCCCCCGGGCGCCTCGCCGGGCAGGCGGATGAAGCGCTCGATCAGCGAGGGCAGCGGCACCAGGGCGCGCATGAAGCTGCCGTCCTCGTCGCGCGCCAGGCGCAGCACCATCACCAGGCCCATGTTGGGGATGAACGGGAACGGATGTGCCGGGTCGATCGCCAGCGGGGTCAGCACCGGGAAGACCCGCTCCATGAACCAGGAATCGAGCCACATGCGCTCGCCGTCGGCGAGCTGGGCGGGGTCGGACAGCACGATCCCGGCGTCGGCGAGCTGGGTGCGCAGCGCCTGCCACACCTGGAGCTGCTCGGCCATCAGGCGTTCGGCGCGCGCTTCGACCTCGAGCAGTTGCTGGGCGGGGGTGCGCCCGCC
>JBIPLY010000434.1:0-3629 GCA_044369385.1 Acetobacteraceae bacterium
GCTCCCCGGCCGCCCCCCTTCCGGCGGATTGGAATCCCGCCGCGACGCATTCGGCTGGCTCTTGGGATAGGCCGGCCCCACCTGCCACCCCTGCCGCGCCGGCGAGCCGTACTCGTCCAGATGGTCGCGCCAGCGCTGGCTCAGCCAGGGATGGAAATCCTTCGGCCCCCGCTTGGCCGGATGGATGTCGCCATCCCCCACGCCGATCTTGCTCGCTGTTGCAACCGCGGGTGCGGCGTCGGAACGGATCTCGTTCATACGACAGTCTCCATCAACCGGGCATAGGTCGCCCGCGGGTTGTCGATCGCGATCTTGCGCACCAGGTCCGCCGGCAACCCGTCGGGCATCGCATCGGTGCCGGTGAACTGGGCATGAGGATAGTCGGTCGAGAACAGCAAAAGCTCGTCGCTCTGCATATGCTCCACCACCTTCAAAAGTGTTGCCGCATCCGGCGCATCGGCCGGCTGCAAGCTCAGCCGCACATTGCTGCGCACGATATCCCCCGGCGCCCGGTCCACCCAGGGAATTTCCATCCGCAGCCCGCGCCAGTATTTCGTCAGTCGCCACAGATGCGCCGGCAGCCAGGTGAAGCCGGATTCCAGCAGCACCACCTTCAGCTCGGGGAACTTGTTGAACACCCCCTCGCAGATCAGGCTGGTCAACTGGGTCTGGAACGCCTGGCTCTGCCCCACATAATCCTCGGTATAGTAGCTCGGCCACCCCACCGGCGTCGGCGGATTGTGATACGAACTCCCGGCATGGATGCCGACGGCCAGCCCGTGCCGCTGCGCCGCGGCATAGATCGGCCAATGATGCCGCCGCCCCAGCGGCGTATCGCCCGACACCAGCAGCAGCACCGACACGAAGCGCCGATCCCCCGCCCAACGCTCGATCTCGTCCACCGCCAGCTCGGCATTCTGTGTCGGCACCACGATCGAGGCGCGCAGCCGCGGTTCCTTGTCCAGCCACTCCGCCGCCATCCAGGCATTCAGCGCCCGCGCGAACGCCGCCCCCATGTCCTCGCTGAACAGAAGCTGGACGCCATACAGGCAATTGGCGATCGCCACCGACACCCCGAACGGATCGAGCAACTGCCCCCGCACCGCCTCAAGGCTCGCCGCCGGCCGCCCCGAAGCCGGCCGCCAATCCGCCCGGCAGGTCAGCGGCGAATTCAGCGGATAGGAAATCGTGTTCATCTCGTCGATGCCGCGGATCACCACCTGCTCGCGCCAGTGATACTCCAGATACGGCATCAGCGCCTGGATGCTGGGCACCGAGGGATGGAAGTCGCAGTCGATGGCACCCGCCGGCACATTGGCCATGTCACGTCTCTCCCACGGCCCGACCGGCCGCCGCACTTGACAACACTGTACAGCCAAGCGGCCGTGCGGTCATCCCCCCAACCATTCCCCTCTGCCGCTGGGTGCCCTAGGCTGCGCCACCCCGTTTGCCGAGGACCCACCGTGACCGATCTCGACCACACCCTGCTGCACCGCCGCGTCGCCGCCCTGCTCGCGCCCTGGCGCGCCACCCCCGGCCCCGGCGTGACCATCGGCGTGGTCCGCGGCGCCGACCTCGTGCTGCACGAGTCCGCCGGCCTGGCCAGCATCGAGCTCGCCGCCCCGATCACCGCCGAAACCACCTTCCGCATCGCCTCGGTCTCCAAGCAGTTCACCTGTGCGGCCATCCTCCTCCTAGCCGCCGAGGGCAAACTCTCGCTGTCCGACGACATCCGCCTGCACGTCCCCGAACTCGCCGATTACGGCGCCACCGTCACCATCGACCACCTGATGCGCAACTCCTCCGGCGTGCGCGACATGCTGGAGATCATGCGCACCGGCGGCACCGACCTCACCCACCCCGTCTCCCACGCCCAGCTCCTGGCCGGCATCGCGCGCCAGACCACGCTGAACTTCCCGCCCGGCAGCCGCTATCTCTACAGCAATGCCGGCTTCCTCCTGCTCGGTGTCATCGTCGAGCGCACCAGCGGCCAGGCACTGCGCGATTTCCTGGCCCAGCGCATCTTCGCCCCCTGCGGCATGTCGATGACCCGGATGGTCGAAAGCACCACCGAGCTCGTCCCCGGCCTGGCCGCCGGCTACCTGCCGGCCGACCCCGAAGCCGGCATCGGCCCCTGGGTTCGCGCCCAGCACGGCTTTGCGATGCACGGCGAAGGCGCGCTGGTCTCCTCGATCCTCGACCTCGCCTTGTGGGTCCGCGCCTGCACCACCAACCGTCTCACCCCCACGCTGACCGCCGAGCTGGAAGCCCAGGCCCATTTCACCAACGGCGCGCTGAACGACTACGCCTCCGGGCTGCGCATCTCCGACGTCCGCGGCCTGCGCACCGTCTCCCATGGCGGCCTCTGGCCCGGCTACCGCACCGAATTCCTGCGGGTGCCGGAACTGGACAGCGCCATCATCGTCATCACCAACAGCGCCGCCGCCAACCCGCACGCCATCGGCCAGCACGTGCTGCACCACCTGATCGACGGCGTGCCCGGCGCCCGTCCCGCCGCGCGCCTGCCCGCCGCAGACATCCTCGCCCGCCACGCCGGCCGCTTCCTCGACCCCGCCGGCCCCGCCACCGTCGACTTCACCATGACGGACGCCGGCACGCTGACCGGCAGCACCAACGGCGTCGCCTTCGACACCCGCTCCAACGGCGACGGGCGCCTGGCCGCCGCCAATGCCGGCCGCGACTTCAGCTTCCGCCTGTCCGCCGACGCCGACAGCGTCGAGATCGAGCACGACGCCGGCGTCACCGCCATCTACCGCCGCGTCGCCCCCGGCGCGGCGCTGCCCGCCGATCTGCCCGGCACCTATCGCTCCGACGAAATGGCCGCCACCTGGACCATTTCCGCCGACAACACGCTGACCATCGCCGGCCCCCACGCCAATGCCGGCCCCTGGCCGCTTGAGGGTATCGACGGCGATATTTTCCGGGTTTGGACCCCCGGCGCGCTCTATCGCAGTTGGCTCGACGCGCGCGTGACCCGCGACGAATCCGGCGCCGTCACTGGCCTCCTGACCAACGGCAACCGGGTCAAGAACCTCGTCTTCACGCGCCTGGCATGATCACCCCGGCCTATGTCGCCACCATGGCGGCCTACAACGCGGAGGCGAACCGCCGCTGGTACGCCGCCGCCGCCACCCTGACCGACGAGCAGCGCCGCGCCGACCGCGGCGCCTTCTTCGGCTCGCTGCATGCCACGCTCTGCCACCTGGTGTGGGCCGACACGCTCTGGATGCACCGGTTCGCCGGCTGGCCCAAGCCGGCCGCGCCGGCCGCCTACGGCCTGACCATGTTTGCCGACCTGCCCTCCCTGACCGCGGCGCGCGCCGATCTGGACGCCCGCCTGATCGCCTGGGCCGCCACCGTCACCCAGGACTGGCTCGACACCAGGCTGTCCTGGTTCAGCGCCGCGCTCCAGCGCGACATGGTGCAGCCGGCGGCGCTGCTGGTCACCCACATGTTCAACCACCAGGCGCATCACCGCGGGCAGGCCCATGCGCTGCTGACCGGCTTCGGGGCGAAGACCGGCGATACCGACTTGCCGTTCATTTTGTAAGAAAGAAAGCATGTTCTTTTTTGAAAAAAAGAACCAAAAAACTTTTATCCATTACGCA
>JBIPLY010000593.1:0-3620 GCA_044369385.1 Acetobacteraceae bacterium
AAGAATTATATTATGAAATTGGTAATTGGGGATCTGAAATCAAGGTAATAAATAATTCTGGTGGTAAAATTGATTGTAGTTATATTATTCATGCAGAAAGAAAAGATATTGAAAAAATAGTTGTAGAACAACCAGTAGAAGAAAATAAAATTTATCCAGAAATTAATTAATTATTATGACAATAGGAACTGTTGGAGTCGGAACTACAAGTATCCCAAAAACAAGTGATGATGAAAATTCTCTTATTAAGAGTACTTTAGGGTTAACTCGTGGAGAAATAAGTTCCAAAGGAATTATCAAGTCTTTAAAAGAAGATAGAGAGTCGAAAATAAAACAAAGAGATGCTACAAAAGATTTGTTATTATTAACTGATGTAACTATTGATGGCTACGATAAACTTATCGTAAACATGGATAAACCATTACCAGATTTACTTGCAGACATAAACGAAAAAATAACATCAGTAAAAACTGCTTATGATTCAAGAATTGCTGTTAATTGTTTAAGCGACTTAAAATGGATTAAAATTGCTGAGGAGATAAGAAGAGTCACTTTTTGGGGAACTGGAACAAGCGGTAAAGGTGGTGTTGGACTTGCTCTATCTATCACATATCAAACTTGGCAAGTTAAAAAAGATCCAGACCAATACAGACAGATTAACTATTATGGTGCAAAATATTATAGAAGACCCCACAATAGAGACTATGGTGCAAATTTAATTAAAGAAATTGAAAATGCTTCTGTTGGTATTGGAAGTACTTATATTGTTGTTTTTGGTGATTTAAATACCTCATTACTTAACTTAAGAATAAATGACACAATTACTGATAGTCTTGAAAATCCAACGGTATTTCAAGTAGGTAATTTACCAGAAATAGTTGGTTTTGGTTCTACTGGAATTGTCGGACCTTCAACAACATTTACTGGAAATTTATCAATAGGATCAACAATATTACTGCACACTGGAGTTGGAGTTGTTACGGTTGGTATTAGTACTGGAGATCGGATTATTAGAGTTGGAGTTACTTCCTCCGACACTGTAGTAGTTGGGTTTGGTACAACCTCAACTGAAATTGAAATCATAGATGATGAGGGAGATCCAGGTATTACAACTGCTACAGTAAATACTATAATTTTAAGCAAACCTGCTGTTGCTACTACTAGTTTAGGAGAATTTACCGTTGGTATTACTACAATTTATCCAACAATTTTTATCAGTACAACTACTCCAACACAAGTAGATAATGGAAGATTTATAGTTATCCGACCTGATGAAGATGTTACGGATAATTTTAATCCAATTTTAAATGGATCAAGTCCAGTAGAAATATCACTACTTAAAAATAGTAATAAATTGGGATATGGACATACATTACAAATAATTAATAATGGATCACCAGATACTACAGCTCAGTGGAGAGATGTTATTGATCCAGAACCTAGTATAGGAGCTGGATTTGCGCCATATTATGTCGGTGCTGCTAGTTGGCCTGTACAATTAGTACCAACTTATGCATATTCTGGTATTGGAGCAACTATTAGAACAATTGTTGGATATACAACTGTTTATAGACCTGAAGGTTATACAGTAGTTATTGGGTTAGGATTAACTACACCTCAACCAGTTTTAAGTACTACAAGTGCAAAACCACCAGGAGCTCCAAATGATTCTACATGTACTAATACATACACGGCTAACATTACTGCAGCAGAAACTCAACTAGGAATCACATCTGCAAGTGTTTTACCAAAACTTAATTATTATACAAATGCTTCAGATACTCTTCGTGATGTAAGAGATGAAAAAGAATCAAGGGCCTTTTCCCTACAAAGGGGAATAGGATTCCTCACTCAAGAGATAAACACTTTAAAAACTCAAATTGATATTTTAGAATCTGTAGACTTTACTGAATTTGAGTGACACTTGAAGAACTGTCACAGACCCCATTGACAGCCCCTTCATTTCTTGGTATGATAAGGTCGTTCTCCCAACCACCCCTACATGCAAGTTGATCGTGAAACCCTGCAAGAACTTCGTGAATTTCAAGAAGACTGTGCATCCCATTTTGTTGATGAATATTTCCCGATGAGTGGTGAACTCTATTGGACTATGGTAGAATGTCTTGCAACTGCAAAACTCGCAGAACTGCGTGGTGAGGTGGTCGCAGATGAAGTATAAGGTCCAATACCTTAAACCCAAGAAAAAGGGCCTTGCCAAACACGAAGCAGTGTTCTACAATATAGAAGACGCAATGAGGTGGGAGTCTTATGTTAAGACCGAACTCAATGTTCAAAACCTAGAGATTGTACCAATCTAGTATGAATCCTTACAAAATCAGTTACAAAAATCTTTACGAAACTGTAGTAAAAACAACTCCAGAAAATGTTCGTGAAGCTAATGAAGGACTATTTCATGCAAAGATGACTTTACCTGCTGCAGCAAAACACTGCGGAATGACTCAAAAAGAAATGAAGTTGACATTCTTTGAGTACTTGAAGTATAATCCTAAAACCTACAAAATCGAGTAGGTTTTCATGGGACTGTCGCCTATAGGTTAAGGCCCACTGCTTATAACGGTGTGAACTGAGTTCAAGTCTCAGCAGTCCTACCTAAAAACATGGGGCGGTGGTGGAATCGGTAGACACACCAGACTTAAAATCTGTTGGGCTTATGCCCGTGGGAGTTCAAGTCTCCCTCGCCCTACCTTATAAATAAGTCAAAATATCAACAAGGATGACACTAAAATCAAAATTTATCTCTTATTTTGAAGGGTACTTCGACAACCAAAGTCAGGCATTTCATATGCCTAGAGAGTTTGCTCTCATTGAAGTGAATCACAGAAAAATTTCTGAGAATAAATTCACTGTGAGTCAAAAATATGTTAGTGATGAAAATCCTTACAGAGAATCAATTATTGAAATCACCGAAAAGGATGAAAAAATTATCCTAAAATCATATAAACAAGAAGATAAAACACATACATATCTTTCAGGATGTGATGTAGAATTTACTTATGATGAACAAAAAGATGAATTTCATGGACAGAATACTTGTAATGAGTGTTTTGTAAAAAAAGGAGAAAAAAACACTTATTTGGTAACAGAAGCTATTTTAGGAAATAACTATTACAATGTGATAGATAAAGGAATGGATCCAGAAACAAATGAACAACTCTGGGGTTCTTATCACGGAATGTTCCAATTCGATAGAAAATAATCGAATTTTTTACGCCCTTGTAGCTCAGTGGTAGAGCAACGGTTTTGTAAACCGTTGGTCGCTGGTTCAAATCCAGTCGGGGGCTTCGAATTTAAATCTTAAAATGATCATAAATCTCTGGCATAATGAAACTATGGATCAATGGAGGTGGACACTCACAGATCCACAAACAATGGATCAACATGCTGGTGGTCAAAAAGATTTGCGTGGGGCTATGCATGATGTAGCAAATACGGTAGAATATATCATGAAACACAAACAAAAGTAAGTAATTATACTCAGTGAAAAGTGATTTTTACATAGATAAAGTTAGTAAAGATGAAATTAAAGATCTTCTTTATACTCATCATTACTTAAAAGACGAATCTAAAGACTTTAAATCTGGGTACAATTATGGGCTTTT